>JAKEEH010000369.1 GCA_022616725.1 Limisphaerales bacterium
CGAGTTGGCCGTCAATGCAGGCGGCAAGGTCTTGGGCTGCTTCATCAACGGCGCCATCCATGACATCGCCAAAGTCGTCTCGCCACAGGCCAACGTCCTCAATCCGCCACCCCCGGGATTCAACAAACAATTCGTGCCCGAAGCCCCAGAATACGCCGAAGCCGGCTATCGGCCCGTTTCCTCCCGATAGTCATTCAATGGGACGCTCGGCAAGCCTCTGCCGGATGACATTAGAAAGGTCATCGGGATGGCATAGAAATCCACAGGCCCACACAAAACCACCTCGCGATTTCATTAGGTAAAATCTCTCGTTGAACGAGGGTTTCACCTCATCCTCGGTATAACTTCCAATAAGTAATCTCAAAGCGAACCCCCTTGGGGCAAAAGCGAAAGGGAATTTGCTTTGGAAGCATAAAACCAAAAGGACCATAACTATAAGCGAAAGCTGTTTGAGATTTATGAAACCGATTGTCGCCGCCTTGTGCGCCGTTCTATTCATGGCAGGCATCACCGAGCTGTCCGCGAGTGGCAGGGAGATCTGCAAATGTAAGCGGATTACGACTCCGCACCTGAAATCAGTGCACCCGAAGCCAAAACCCAGGCCCGCCACGACACCTCAGGCCACAGCCACTTTCAGCGGGCGCGCCACGTTGCTGTTCCTTACCAACGCCCATGATCTGACTCAGGCGCCGATCATCATCGGCGACACGGGACTGCTGGGCAGTGCTGGGGGGTTGCGCAATGTGAGCGTCACATCAACGAGCATTGTGGATGTGCTCCAGCTTTCGATGGGAGCGGCGACGCGATCCGAAGCGACTCTGCAAAACTTCTCCACCACGCTCGTCACCGTTGGGCAGGGCACCCACGTGCTCGCGTTCAACCTGCTGCAGACTGTTGCGGAAGCGGAATGCACCACCAACGGCGTGGTGCTGACCGCGACCAGCCAAATCGACGGCCTCACACTCGATGGCGTGGCCGTCAACGTCACGGGCGAGATCAACCAGGTCGTCCAGTTTCCCGGGGGGCACCCTGACTATCAACGCCCAAACTAACGTGCAGGCGGCTAAGTCCGGATCAACCACTGTCGTGGGTCTGGTCGTGATGATCGACGGCTGCGACACCATCTATCTTGGCCTGGTCAATGCCGGTATTCGCTGCCAGGGCGGCAACGGCAAACCGCCGAAGGGCGACTGTTCCGATCGCGTGACCGGCGGCGGATTCATCTTCGGCACGCCTTCGACCGCCCGCGCGAATTTCGGGGTCGGCGGAGGTCGGCACAATGGCCGGTTGTGGGGGCACCTCAATTACATCGATCACGACACTGGCATGCACGTGAAGGCCACGGCGGTGACCGGCTACACGGTCGTTGACACTGATACGCGCATGATCACTTACAACGTGAAGATCGATGGCGCGCTTGGCACGGCAAGCGTCGTCTGCACCGATGCCGGCGAACCCGGACGCGATGACATATTCATGATTGAATTGTCTAACGGTTACACGGCCGGCGGTGACCTGGGAGGTTCAGGCTCCGGCGGCGGAAACCTCCAGTTACACAAACCGAAGTGCCGGTAATTTCATTGCGCACCTCACACAGGGGACGGCTTTGTCGCTTCGGCCGTCCCCTGTTTTGCTTCCGACAAAAGCGAATCACAGAAGCAACGCCCTTGCACTCAATCTGAGGCCTTTTTGTGTACGGAGGGTCGGCTGGGTCGGTCCCAAGTATTGACACCGATATCTCTCGCAAGCTGCTGTGTGTTCACGCTCCGGTGACCCAATACACTGCCGGCCAGGAAAACATCACCACCAGAGATCAGCCGCGTCCGATTTTGGTTTCGGTGGTGTATGATTTGTAAATGGCAGACGACTCCGACCAGATTCTGTTTCACGCGTACGTTCGCAACCGTTGCGAGTCGTCGTTCAGCGAGTTGGTGCATCGCCATGTTGATTTCGTCCACTCGACAGCCCTGCGGATCGTTCGTGACCCGAACCTGGCGGAGGACGTGACGCAGCGTGTGTTCCTCGCCCTGGCGCAGCACGCGGCAAAGTTGCAGGGGCGCGCCTCGCTGACCGGCTGGCTCCACGAGACCGCCCGCAACCTTGCGATTAACACCGTTCGGAGCGAGAAACGCCGCCGACAACGCGAACAGGAGGCAGCCGCCATGAACCCTCTCGACAGCAACGATTCGGACACTCTCTGGGAACAGATCGCGCCCCGTCTGGATGAAGCACTGGCCCAATTGAGCGCCATCGAACGCGACGTGATCCTATGGCGCTATTTCGAGCGGCGGACGGCAGAGCAGATTGGCGGACGCCTCGGCTTGACGGCCGAAGCGGCGCAGAAGCGCGTCGCGCGCGCCCTGGAACGGCTGCGCGGAATCCTGGCCGCGCGCGGCCTCACCGCACCGACGGCAAGTCTGGCGGCGTTATTGTCCGCGCAGGCCCTTCATTCCGCTCCCGTGGGACTGGCAGCCTCCGCGATCACAACCGCGAGCGCGGCCGCGGTACTTCCCGCAGCCTCAACTCTGCAAATTCTTATGGCATCCACCAAAGTAAAAATCGGGCTCGCTGCCGTCGCGGCGGCAAGCATCACCACACCGCTGGTCTTGCAGCATCAAACCAATAGCCGCCTTCGAGATGAGATCGCGCGGTTGCGCATCGAACTTGCAACGCCGCCTCCGGCCCAGGCTTCCGACACCTCCGAACTGGAACGCCTGCGCGCCGAACACGAGGAGCTATTGCGTCTGCGCGGCCAGGTGACGCAACTGCGCCAGCAACTCGCCCGTCAGCCGAAAGCGCCGACCAAAGTGATCAGCGGAGGACGCGACAAGCCCGCCGCGGACGACCTCGCGTTTGAGTCGGAAAATGCGAAAACGCTTCTCGCCAAAGCGCCAGGGATTCCAATGATCCCGGCGAAAGAATTCAGGAATGCAGGCTATGATACGCCTCTGGCGTCACTTCACACCATGAATTGGGCCGCGGTCAACCGCGACACCAACGTAATGCGCCACGTCATCGGCCTGGAGCCGGAGGCGAGGACGCGGGCCGACGAACTTTTCGCCCAAATGCCGGAAGCCATCCGGCAAAAGTATGGAAGCGTGGACGCGCTGCTGGTTGATTGGCGAATGAATCTGGCCGACCCGCCGGAGGCCTTCCGCGTCCTGTCGCAACGCGAGGATGGACCCGACACCGCAACCCTGACCGTGCAGTTTCAATATCCGAATATGCGGGTGCGCGAGAACGAGCTCTCCTTTTACCACGATCAGGACGGCGTTTGGCGCCAGGTGATGCCATCCCAGGTGATGGACAAACTCCCCTACATCATCAGCGGCCAGACCCAATCGACGGCTTCAGGCAAATAGCCTCAATCTCTACAGTCCCTTCGGGAATCTCTGGAAAGCCGAAAGACGACGCTCCTGTGTTGTCGGCATCGACTTTCTCCTTGCCGCCTTCGCGCCGCCTGCTTCATTCGTGGCCCGCCGATGAAGCAGTTTGCCAACATTACTGTCCTGGGCCGCGACAAGACCGGCGTGGTCGCCAAAGTCGCCAGCTTTCTTTTTGAGCAAGGCGCCAACATCGAAGGGCTCGAAGAGCAGGTCACCCGTGGACAGTTCAGCATGACCATCCAGGCATCGTGGAAGCGCAAGGGCTGGCAACCCGAACGCCTGCGCTCAGGACTCGATCGACTCGCCAAAGCCCTCCAAATGGAAATCCGCCTCCGCTACACCCAGCGGGATCGCCTTCAGCGTTGCGCCATCATGGCTACGCGCGAACCGCACTGTCTGGCCGCATTGGCGGAAGCATTTTCCGCCCGCCGCATCAAAGCTGAACCCGTCCTCGTCGTCGGCAACCGGCGCGATCTTGAGCCCCTCGCGCGCCGCCACCGCCTGCCCTTCCTTTACGTGCCGTGGCACGACCGGGCGCGGGCCGAGGCGCGCGTCTTGCGTGAGTTCGACCAGCAACAGATTGACTTCGTCGTGCTCGCCCGCTTCATGAAGATCCTCTCGCCGGCTTTCGTTTGGCGCTTCAAAAACAAAATCATCAACATCCATCCCTCGCTCCTCCCAAGCTTTCCGGGCCCGCAAGCCTATCGGCAAGCTTACGAGCACGGCGTGAAAATCATCGGCGCGACCGCCCATTTCGTGAGCATGCACCTCGATGAAGGTCCCATCATCGCCCAGAGCAGTTATCCCGTGCGACCCAACTCCACTTTGGAAGACCTGGTCCTGGCCGGCCAAAAGCTGGAGGCAAAAGTCCTCCTCAAAGCTGTCAAACTTTACCTCGCCAAGCGTCTGGATGTTCACTGGGGAATCGTCAAGCAAGTGTGACCGCGGGGGGAGGGAGTGATATGACAGATTTCGCAAAGTGCCGACGATTCTTGATTACAATTCTCCAAGCGAAAAAGTCATAGTTTGGCTGCAGCGATTTGTTCGGGTCTCGTCACAACCCTTCACGTCCGCGCCCGATTCAACGATTCAACGTTCAACGATTCCTCGCTTCAACGCTTCCACGCTTCCACGCACCGCTCGCATCGTTTGGAATGTCAAATGTCAAATTCGAAATTCTCTTCTCGCTCACCCATCGAGGTTGATGACGCCGCGGGCGACGAC
>JAKEEH010000060.1 GCA_022616725.1 Limisphaerales bacterium
CGCAAAGGCGACCCGGCGACAGACATTTTGAATGTCGTTCGGCAGGCGTTCGAGCAAGGAGGCGCGGTCGAACCTGAGAATTCAGACGAAGCCGGCGCCGCGGCCTAAAGACGACCGCGTTAGGCAGCAAAGGTGTGAGTGACCGTTTCCGGGCGCGCCTGTCCAGTCGGCGCGGCCGCCCAGGCGGGCATGTGCACGTCAAAACGCTCCTGCGGGAACTTCAGGACGATTTCCATGTCCAGAAGGTTGTGCTCGGAGCAAAAGCGGGCAGCGCTGCGACTGTCCTTAAAGTCAAGCGCGTGCTCAGGGTCGATGGTCCACTTATGGTCATCCTCGAAGTAGGACAATGTGAGCGGATTCTGAATTAAAACCTTCATGAACGTCCTTTCTATCATTTGGGTTATTTAATGTGCCCCTCTACAGGTGGCTGGACTTCGATCGGCAAAACACAACCACTTCTAATAGGGGACTGCATACCGACGAGCATTACCGGCCGCGAGAAGAGCACAATAGGGTAAGCCCTTGCTGAACATACACACCCTAAGGCGAACACCCCATTGTATGGTTGACCAAGTATCTGCATGGTAAGTTTTATGCTAGCCAGAGCCATTCGCCAAAACACCTTTCTCCTCGACGTCCCACAGATCACCGTGGTCATCGCCTACGACACATTCGAGTTGGGCAGTCGAGCAATGGCTGTGCACGAACGGTTGACAGAACGGTTGGGCAGCACGTTCAACCTTCGGCAAGAACTCTGGAAGTTTGATCTCCTGGAAGACCCGGCGCTCCGCCGGGCCGCGGCTCGCGAGACCGCCGCCGCGGATATCGTCATACTGGCGACGAGCCGAGACGCTGAATTGCCGCTCTACATTCGCGAGTGGCTTGAGGAATCCTTGCAAGACCACACCGGCGTGGGAGCGTTTGTCGCCCTTTTTGAACACCCTCATCCCCGGATCCAACCTTGGTTGGAGGCGATCGCCCGGCGGAAAGGTATCGATTTTTTCGCACAAAGCGCCACGACGGAGAGTTGTCACACGTCGGCAGACGCAATGCCCCTGCCCGTGTTTGCCGGCCCTGCCGGCCCCGCGAGCTCGTTTGCCGGCAATTGAACGGGCGATTCTGTCCTTGGCTTCCGGCGCTGCTTTCCTAGACTCCCGCGCTTCGGGCAACCACCGGCTTTGATTTTTGGCCAATTGCCCGCCACCTTGCTGGGTTATTTATGGATTTGAGATTACCGAAACTGGGCGAAGGAGCCGAGTCGGGCACCGTTGTCAGCCTCCACGTCAAAGAAGGCGACACGGTCACTAAAGGGCAAACCTTGCTCGAACTCGAAAACGAGAAGGCGGTCGCTCCCATCCCGTCCACAGTCGCCGGGACAGTCGCCAAACTGCGAGTGAAAGAAGGCGACACGGTGTCCGTCGGCCAGGTTATCGCCACCATCAACGAATCGGATGGGCCGGCCGCCCCCGAGGTGCCAGCCGCGCCGAAGAAGTTGGCGCCCGCCCGTGCGGCTGAACCGGAACCGGCGCCCGAGGAAGAAGAGCCTGTGGAGGACGAGTCACAGGAAGTGAGCGACGCCGCCGTGGCCGCCGCGCCGTCGATCCGAAAGATTGCACGGGAGCTCGGGATTAGTCTCGGCAAGATCCGGGGCAGCGAACGCGGGGGCCGGATCGTGATGGCCGATCTTCGCGCCTATATTCAGCGATTGCAGAAGCTGACGGCCGGGCGTGCCGCTCCCAGTGCGCCGCCCCCGCAAAGGATCGATTTCTCGAAGTGGGGCGAGGTGACCAAAAAGCCATTGTCACCGCTCCGGAAAACCATTGGGCGGAGGATGATTGAGAGCTGGAACGCCATCCCCCATGTCACCCAATTCGACGAGGCCGACATTACCGGTTTGATGGAGTTGCGGAAGAAGCACGGCGCCGCCTATGAGGGCAAGGGAGCCAAATTGACGTTGACGCCGCTGGTGATCAAGGCGGTGATCGCTGCCTTGAAAAAGCATCCCGTCTTCAATGCCAGCATCGACGAGGCAGCCGATGAACTTGTGTTCAAAGAATACTATCACATCGGCGTGGCGGTGGACACTGAACATGGACTGTTCGTGCCGGTGATCCGGAACGCCGACCGCAAATCGCTGTTTGAGCTTTCAAAGGAAGTCAATGAACTCGCCGAGAAAGCCCGGGATCGAAAGCTCGGACTGGAGGAAATGCAGGGCGGCACACTTACCATTTCCAACCAGGGCGGCATCGGCGGAGGGCATTTTACGCCGATCGTGAACAGACCGGAGGTCGCGATCCTCGGTTTGGGACGCGGGGTGATGAAAGCCGTAGTCAAGGAGAAAAAGATTGAGACCCGGCTGCTCATGCCGGTGTGCGTTTCCTATGACCATCGGGTGATCGATGGCGGCAGCGCGGCGCGATTTGTCGTGGATCTGATCCAGGCGATCGAGAATTTCAACGAAGAGGACGTGAGACTATAATGGACCCGATCAAGACTGAAGTGGTGGTAGTGGGCGCTGGGCCGGGCGGTTATGCCGCGGCGTTTTATGCGGCAGATTACGGGAAGAAGGTGATCCTGATCGAACAGGACAAGCGGTTGGGCGGCGTTTGTTTGAACCGCGGCTGCATTCCCTCCAAAGCGTTATTGCACGCGACGAAACTCGTCGTCGAAGCCCGCGAATCCGCCCATCGCGGCATCATGTTCGGCGAACCGAAAGTCGATCTGGAGAAACTGCGCGCCTGGAAGGAGGGCATCCTGCAAAAGCTCGCCGCTGGCGTGGCGCAGATCGCCAAAATGCGCGGCGTCCAGGTCATTCATGGTCGCGGCTATTTCGAGGATTCAACCACGTTGCGCGTTGAGACAGAGTCGGGGCAGCAGTTGATCCATTACGAAAAGGCGATTGTCGCGGTAGGATCGAAGAGTGCGTTACCCAAGGCATTTGACCTGGGCAATCCCCGCGTGATGACCTCCAGAGAGGCGCTCGACATCGAGGAGATTCCGCAAGAACTCCTTGTCGTCGGCGGCGGCTACATTGGAATGGAGTTGGGAACTGTCTATGCCGCGCTCGGCAGCCGGGTGGTTGTGGTCGAGGCGCTCGACTCGATCCTGACTGGCGCGGACCCTGACCTCGTGCGCCCGGTGATGGCCTATGCGAAAAGAGCGTTCAAGGAAGTGCGTGTCAAAACGAAAGTCGCCAAAATGGCGACGGCCGGGAAGCAGATCAAGGTGGTCTTTGATGACGGAACGCAGCAGAAGGAGGAACTTTACGACCGTGTTCTCGTCGCAGTCGGCCGCGTTCCCAATTGTGCGGATCTCGGTCTGGAGAATACCAAAGTCGAGCGGGATGAGAAGGGTTTCATCAAGGTCAACGAGCGCCAGGAGACGAATGATCCGCCGATTCTGGCCATCGGCGACATCGCTGGCGGAGTGTTGCTCGCGCACAAGGCGTCCAAAGAGGCTCGCATCGCCGTCGAAGCCATGATTGGCGAAGCGAGTGTCTTCAAGGACGTTGTGATTCCCGCGGTTGTGTTTACCGATCCCGAAGTGGCCTGGTGCGGCCTCACCGAAGCGGAGGCGCGCGCAAAGGGGATCAATGTCGAAGTTGCGAAATTCCCATGGGGCGCTTCCGGCCGGGCGCTGACCTTCGACCGGACCGATGGGTTAACCAAGCTGGTGATCGATCCCGAAACCGAGCGCGTGCTCGGCGTTGGCATTGTCGGCCATGGCGCGGGGGAATTGATCAGCGAAGGGGTGGTTGCCGTCGAGATGGGCGCGACCGTGCGCGATCTGGCGGAATGCGTCCATCCTCACCCGACCCTTTCCGAAACCATCATGGAAGCTGCAGAGGTGTTCTTCGGTCATGCGACGCACACGGTAGTGCGCAAGCGGACCGAATAGGGACTGAGCTTCGCCCGCAACAGTGTAACCCGCGCCTGATGTCCGGGGTTATAAGCTGGTTGACGTTCAACCGAAACGTGAAACTATAAAGTTATGAAGGTGCTGCTGCTGTTTATCGCGTGGTGCATTCTATTCGTGCTTTGCTGGCCGATTGCGCTGCTCGCGCTGGTGCTGCTGCCGATTGTGTGGCTGCTCTCATTGCCGTTGCGCCTGGTTGGGATCACTCTCAATGCCGTCTTCGCTTTCCTGCGCGAACTGTTGTTTCTCCCGGCAAGGGTGTTGCGCCTGGGGAAATCTGAATCCAGAAAAGCTGCCTAACGCTTCAAGGCGGTGGTTTGCCCGGCAGCTTTGTCCAGAGCTTCCAGCACGATGCCGGGCGTCAAGAGAGAAGGCAGCACGATTGGTTCGGCAGTCGAATCTTTCGGGTAAACCAGCACCAGCGGGACACCGGCGCGCTGAAAACGTTTGAGTTCCTCGGTAATTCGCGGGTCTTCGCGCGTATAATCGCCCAGCAGCGCGACCACGTTGAGATCCTTTAATTTCTGGCGGACGGAGGCGATTTCGAGGCTCGATTTTTTGTTCGCCTGGCAGGTGACGCACCAGTCGGCGGTGAAATCGACGAGCACGATGCGTCCGGCTTCGCGAGCCTGAGCGACGGCCTCCGTGCTCCATGGCTCCCACGAAATACCGTCTTTGTTCTTCTTAACCCCAGTCGCGGCCACCTCCGCCGGGTGACGCCAATCAAGTTCCTTCTCGAGCGCGTAGCCGTACGCGAACGCGATCAACAGAATGGCAATGACTGTCGCTAGACCGCGGCGTTTCGAGCCGTGCTGCACAAATTGGCCCCAAATCCATGACGCGACCGCAACCACGATCAGAAACAA
>JAKEEH010000370.1 GCA_022616725.1 Limisphaerales bacterium
AACCTTGCAACCGGAACCAAAACTGATATGAAACCAACACCTCAGGGGTGGGTGATTTTCACCCGCGAAAAGGTGGGTGATTTTGAAGTGCAAAATGACACACTTTGAGTGAGACGCCAAGTGGTGAGGTTCGGAGCGACCTCAATATCGCCCAATATTGACGCACCTTCCCCGAACCTCCCCGAAACAGCAGATGGGTTCAAATCCCGCCCCGCGACGAGAACTGGCGTCGTTCCCCGATCTGGTTTGTCCTGACATTGAAGGCGCAGCATATAGATGAGGCGCGGTTTGGTGACCGGGCCAACGTCTTGACAATCCAGTTCGCGTCCGTTGAACTTAGGATAGGACACACAGCGAACTCTCTGTCGGACGGTCCCTTTCGTGGTCTATGCGACAGAGACCCATAGGAAGGAGAAATGTATGACGACATCTGGTTTTCCTCAGGGCGCAGCGCGGGCCGCGGTGACTCTTTTGCTCATAACCACTCTAGAGCCTTCGCCAGCATCGCATCGGCTTGGCTCGGTGCTGAACATCGCGCCGATGGTGATCAACGGGGCTTCCGGCGTTGTCCCGTTTGGTGATGCAAATCCGATCACCAAATATCTCGTGCTTCATTTTAGCAGTTCGACTCTTGAAGGGAGTGATCAGCTAGTCGTAACGCTAGGCTACGACACCGATGTGTTCGATGCCAGCTCGGGCACCGAGTTCTGGACGCGTCCGGTCAACGGCGCTGCTACCACAATTACCTATGTGGACGACGGCGACGGGATTGGAAGCGTGACGCTCAACCTGTACGGGCGTGGCGAAGAAAGCGACGTCTTTCTGCTCTCGACACCCTACATGAATCCTGAGGTGCTGTTTGATCATGCGGTGTGCCCGGTGAACTCGGCCCCAAGCTGGCAGAACGTGCGTTGCTTGGACCCTTCCATTCCTGCCGAAATGACGATGAGCAATGTCGCTCGGGCGACGGGTATGATCCTGATGGTGGGGCCTCCGAGGCGGAGCCGAGTGGTCTCAAGCTCACGAGCTGTTCGGCCGCGCTGATTGGGCCGGATCTCATCCTGACGGCCGCGCACTGCCTCGATGGAACTATACAAGTACCTTCAGGCTCATTTACGCTGGATTTTCTGACCGATTGCGCGGATAACGAGTTACCCGGTTACAATCCCCGCTTTTTCAAGCTCAGGCGGATCATTCGATCCGGTTTCGAGCGGCCGCCCTGGGATCCGCGGCCAGACCGCGACTACGCTATTGTGCAGATTGACGTCGGCGCGGCAGGTGTAGGAGTGCCGCCGTTGACCATGAGGGCGACCGCTCCAGTGGTCGGCGAGAGCATGTTCGAGATTCATCATCCCCGAGGAGCCACCAAGAAAGTGAGCTGGCCTGGTTCGGATCCATGCCTGGTTCTGGCCTCACCACCCGGTACGATCGCATGCGACTTTTTCTTCAAATGCGATCTGGACAGCGGCAGCTCCGGTTCTCCGATCTTCGACGCGCTGGGACAAATTATCGGAGTCGCCGACTGTTCGGGGCCGTGCACGACCGGCAACGGTGCACTCTCCACCTCAAAGATTCTTCAGGACTTGAACGAGGAGCCGCCCCCGCCCACGCCGCTTAGCGTGGTGACTGTCTTCGACCGCTCCGGAAGCATGAGTCTGCCGGGGCTCAGTGGCATGTCCAAGATCGATGAGGCGCAAGAGGCTGCGGCGCTCTTTGTCGACTTGCTCGAAACGGGAGAAGGACACAAAGCCGGTCTCGTCTCGTTCAGTAGCACAGCGACGTTGGATTACCCGTTGGGAATCTTTAATAACGGCGACAAGAATGCGCTGATTGGTCCACCCCCAAACCACCTCGTTGCGCGTGACTAAGACATTGGCTCAACTATCGGTAGCGCAGCTCAAGCGTGCTGTTGCGATCAAGGAAGACATCGAAAGGCTCGAACGTCAGCTTTCGTCATTGCTGGGCGGGCCTGATACGGCTCCGGCCCGCAATGGCGTTCGTCGTAAAGGAAAGCGCAAGATGTCGGCTGCCGGTCGGGCGAGGATCGCGGCGGCGGCACGGGCCCGATGGGCGAAGATACGGGCTCAAAAAGGCAAATGACCCCCGTTACGGAGGAAGGTTGTTCCGGTTAAAACTGCGCAAAGCAGGAATCCACCCCTGTGGGCTGCTTGTTGAAACGGCCGAATCAGCCACTCTGAAGGGACGGTCGCGACAGTTCACATCCCGTTGACCGCCGCGTGGATTTCAGGGAATTTCCGGGGTGCGGGATTTGAACCTATCTACCATTTCGGGCAGGTTCGGGAAAGGTGCGTCAACATTCGGTGAAATTGAAGTCGCTCCGAACCTCACCACCTCTCGCCGCGCTCAATGCGAAGTTTTCGTGTCAGTAATTGTCAGTAACAGATTCAATTTGCCGCAGAGGGACTTGCATCGGAACCGCATTTATATTCACCACACCATCGGAGTGTGGAGCGGAGGTCATATTATTCTGCCCAGGGCGACGCGGGGCAGGAAGGCGCTCGGCCAACCTCGCACGTGCATGACAGATTTCATCGCAAATGCGATAAAGCCTTACAGAGCGAGACGCCTTCGTCCTCCTTGAAAACATCCCGGACATTTTACAGTCGTACGCGATAAAATTTTCGTGCCTCCGTCACAGTCAATGTAAATGGATTCGTGGCGTTTACCACATCGGTCCAACGACCCGTTACGTCGTCTGCTTGCTGCAATGTTCCTCCCCCCGGGGTCCACGAAATTCTCACCCGGTCCCCGACCCGAGTTGCCCTTAGCACTATGCGGGCTGGCGTCAAATCGCAGATCAACTCCAGATCGAAACTCAGGTCGTCGCTGGTTCGGCTCACCTGGTGAACTTCCACGGCCACAACATTAGTCCGCTGCAGCAGCGAGACGGGGACCAGTGCGAGATGGAATTGGTGCGTCTCTTCGGCAGGTGTGGCATCCGCCAGGCTAAAGTGCTGTAAAGCACCTCACCAGTTGGCATGTTACTCCGGAAGACTTCGGTGCCGTTGAGAAAAACTACCGCACCATCATCGCGCGCAATAATCGCAGCAATAGGCTTCGGCATGCGCTCGAATCGCTGACTACGAATGTCTTGCGAAAATAGATCGTGGCGTGACGATTTGTGCTCGATCCGCCATCGATAACCGTTGCTTCGTCACCGTCGCCGAAGCCCAATTGCGCCGGACCCGTGCGCCAATTTGCGTCATCGAAGTTTGTTGATCGCCATGCCTCGCCCAGATCCTGCCCCCTGTCGAAGTACTTCCAGATCGAAGTGCGCGGAATCAGCGTTTCCGGCATGCTGCCGGGTTGCAGCTTCACTGCCAGCGCCCGTTGTGGCTGGCTCAGCAATACGCAAGGAAAATCCGCCACGAACGGATCCCAGATTACATCTTGAGCGTAAGAGCCGTCACCCGCGTCGCCCACTGGGCCGCTCAAAACTATCCCCGGGCCGGAAGCAAGAGTGAATGCATTGGTCTTTCCAGGACCAAGATAATTGCCGTACCGGTCGCGGGGTACAAAAGTCACCCGGATCAAATGGCGGCCGTTGGGCAATGGCCGCACCGGTTGCGCAGTGATGGTCGTCATCTCCGGATCAATACCGATTTCAACGTGCAGCGACCATGATATCTCCCGCGTTCCGCGGCAACTGCCGCCATAGCTAGCCACGGCGCGAAACGTGTAATTGCCTTCAAAGCGCGTCAGTTCCGAAAGTGGAAAGCCAAAAATACCGTCGGGTTCCATGGCACCGTCTTCGTGCTCACCATCATCAAATAGAGCAAATCCTTCGACCTGGGTTGGTATCAAGGTCTGGCCGAACTGCCGCTCGAGAAAGATTAGCGTGCTGGTCCGAGCATCAACTGGATCTCCGTTTGCGGTGGTTGAATCCCTAAAGGTAGCTGCCGTCAAAATGTTGCCTGCGCCCGCAAGCGGTCGCTCCAGCTCAAGCCGAACCGCCGCGCCAGAGGGAATCACGCCTGACGGGTAGCGCAACAGGACCAAGGGGTTGAGCGCGTCTCCGGTGTAATAGCGGATGCCAGGGCGTAACCGCCCGGCGGGCGGTGGCCGCACCACACGAAAATATGGCCCTCCATCGACGACTGTCGTCAGAAAAAGCCGTTGCTCGTTGGTTCTCTGGACGAAGTCCAACAGGACCTTTCCAATTACCGAGACCTTCACCGTTAAATGGGATTGGAAGTCGGAGATAGTGCCAAGTCGGACCAAAAGATGACACCACACCCAGCGTCTCCGGCCCAATCACATTCCCAGACGGCATTTCCAGCCGCGGTGTGATCCGTGTGGACGGTTGCTCCCAGCCCACCACAACCGTCAGGCGACGCTCGTCACACACACTAATCGGGATCGGTTTGAAGGATGTCGCATTGGGCGGTATAATAGAAAAAGGGTCCGTGCCCAGATTGCTGTTGAAAATCTCTCCGAAGCAGAGGACGAAAAATTTTTTCAGCTCCAATCCCTCACCAGCCCGAGATAGACACCACCGTGGTCTCCTGCCAGTTGGCTGAGCAACGGCCCGTCCAAACTGGCCTCAGTGCCAAAGCCGACGACACAGAGCCGCGTTGCGCCGAGCGTCGGCTCGACCGTCTCGATCAGGGGCGCAGTATTCTGGAGGCCGTCGGTCTTGAGGAGGATGGCCGGGGTGTTCCCGGATAAATCGCCACTTAGTTGGGTTTGCGCCTCCTCAAGCCCATCGCCAATCGACGTGCTTCCGCCCGGCATAAGATCGCAAATAATGCCGGCGTCGTAGTTACAGGGCGTGATGAAGTCAAGCACGGCTCGAATCGCGAGTTGTCAGTCGCAGAAACGGGCGCGGAGAACTTTCTATACGGCTTATCACCGTAACACACATCGGGCCATTACGTGCCAAATCCTGACAATTCCTGACAGAAAAACTTCGCATTAAGTGCATCTCGCTTCGCGAGGCGAAAATCCACAAAGCGAAAAAACATGAATGTTTACCGCATTGAAATGAATGTTTGCGAAAATTCACGAAGTGCTCAAACCGGGTTCGAGCCCCGCCGCTCCCGCCATCTTTTTCACGCACTTGTTGCGCAGCTCTCAAAAATCCAACGCCGCGTTGCAATTCCAGACCTGTCGAGTGGAGCCAGTTGTCGGATTTGAACCGACGACCGACGGTTTACAAAACCGTT
>JAKEEH010000371.1 GCA_022616725.1 Limisphaerales bacterium
CCACGCCTTCCACAAGCCTCTTTGACTTCCAGGCGCCCTCGCGGTTAGCCTCCGCGCGATGTCTTGTCGAGCAACCGCATTCCATCTTCTCGCGGTCCTCTGTTTGCTTCAGACCCTGACCGCTTCGCCGCGCACAAATTACGCCGCAATTATTCGCGCCGTTGCCGAAGTCACCCAGGCCGAGGTGGACCGGGGCGCAATCAGCGGCGTCACCATCGCGCTTGTGGACGATCAGCAAACGGTTTTTGTGCGCGGGTTCGGGTTTGCGGATAAAAAAAGGCGCCGGCCAGCAAACGCCGATACTGTGTATCGCGCCGGGTCCATTTCCAAGTTGTTCACCGCGATGGCCGCGATGCAGTTGGTCGAGCGGGGCCGCCTCGACATTGACAAGCCGGTGACGGCGTTTCTGCCGGATTTTTACATCACCAATCCGTTCGGCGAAGCGATGACCCTGCGCCAGTTGATGTGTCATCGCTCCGGGATGGTGCGCGAGTCGCCCGTGGGCAGTTATTTCGATGACACCGAGCCCGGCGTGGCTCGAACCGTCGCAAGCCTTTCTTCATGCGTGCTGGTTCATCCGCCGGGAACACGCACCAAATATTCCAATAGTGGTGTGACTATTGTCGGCCACACCATCGAGCGCGTCACCGGTTTGCCATTCGAGGTCTATGCACAGCGGCATCTGTTAAATCCGTTGGGGATGACTAACTCGGCATTCATGCGCACTCCAGGTATCCGCCGAAACCTGGCCAGCGGTTACCTGCCCGTGGCGCAACTCGATGGAACATTTCGTGAGACCACCGCGCCGGTGTTCGAACTCGGCACTCTTCCCGCCGGCAATCTTTATACGACTGCTGAAGATCTCGCGCGATTCCTGCAGGCCTTTTTTCGCGGCGGCGGGAGCGTCGTTCGCGCCGATACGCTCGCTGAAATGTTCACGCCGCAACTGACCTCCGATACCAACGGCTTCGGCCTGGGTTTCAACGTCGGACATTTTCGCGGACGCAAAACCGTCAGCCATACCGGAGCTGTGTACGGCTTTACCTCGAGCCTGGCCGCGATGCCTGCCGAAAAGCTCGGCGTCATTGTTCTTTGCAACGACGATCTGGCGGTCGGCCCCGTGCGCAAGCTCAGCGACTTTGCCCTTGGTTTGATCCTTGGCGAGGCCCCCGACGCTTCCGGCGAAAGCCGGGGTGAGGGCACATCCATTGATCTCGCCGCCTTCACGGGCGATTACGAATCGCAAAGCTTCTGGGGTCGCATCGAAATCCAGAATGGAAAATTGATGCTGAATTGCTCCGGCCAGCAACTGGCGCTCGAACCTTCCGGGCCGTTGCGCTTCGAAGCGAACGGCCGGATCGCGCACCGCTGGGCGGTGACATTCGAGCGCGACACCAATGGCCACATCACAACTTTCACGGCGCCGGGACAGAAGTTTCAGCGGGTCGATCCGGCGAAGGTCCCGCTTCCTCCGCCCGCGTGGAAAGCGCTCGTCGGCTCCTACGGGCCCGGGTTCATCCCGTTGATCGTCTCGATCAAACACGGCCACCTCTACGCGATGACTGAAAACGAATTCGACTATCGGCTCACGCCCGTAAACCAATGGGTGTACAAAATGCCGCCGGGGCTTTATACCGACGAGCAACTGGTTTTTCAGCCGGATCGCCAGGGGCGCGTCCACACCGCCGTGCTGGCCAACATGCCGTTGCGACGCAGGTAACGCATGACATCCGTGGTCCAGCCGGGGGATGCATGGTGGCTTTGGGCCGCGATGATCAGCGGTGTCGGCCTGTGCATTTACCTCGAACAAAATTTCAAGTGGGCCGCCAAAACGAGCGGCCCCGTCCTGGCGCTGATTGCCGGGATGATCCTCTCGAACTCCAAACTGCTCCCCACCGCGTCGCCTGCCTACGATGTTGTTGACGACTACCTCGTCCCGGTCGCGATTCCGCTACTGCTTTTCCGCGCCAACGTCGTCCGCATCGTGCGCGAGAGCGGGTCGATGTTCAAGGCGTTCCACGTCGCTGCCATCGGCACCGTGCTGGGCGCGCTCCTGGCCGGGTTGATGTTTCGCGGCACGTTCCCGCGCGTGCCCGAAGTCGCCGGCATCATGACCGGCAGCTACATCGGCGGCGGCGTCAACTTCGTCGCCATCTCGAAAAGCTATGAGGCCAGCTCCGAATTGACCAATCCTCTGCTCGTGGCCGACAACTTCATCATGGCCGGGATCTTTGCCGTCCTGTTCATCATCGCGGGCAGTCGCTTTTTCCTTCACCGCTATCCGCATCCCCATTCGGTCGAGACGGTCGATGCCGCAGCCTTGGCCGCCAAATATTGGCAGCGCAAAGAGATCGCCTTGCTCGACATCGCGCAGGCGCTCGCAATCGCGTTCATCATCGCGGCCGTTTCCATCAAGGCGACGGGCGCGATCAAGTCCGCGACGACCAACAAATTCGCCTATTCCATTTTCGGCAATCCGTTTGTGTTCATCACCGTGCTCACGGTCGCGCTCACCACCCTCGGCCATCGCTGGACCGAACGCGTCCACGGCTGCGAAGAACTCGGCGTGTACCTCCTTTACATTTTTTTCTTTGTCATTGGTCTGCGCGCCGACCTCTGGCTCGTCCTGCTCAACGTCCCGGTCCTGTTCGCCTTTTGCCTCGTCATCGCCGTGACGAATCTCCTCTTCACGCTCCTGGCGGGCCGCTTCCTGAAGCTGAACATCGAAGAACTCCTCCTGTCGGTGAACGCCACACTGGGCGGCCCGGCCTCGGCTGGCGCGATGGCGATTTCCAAAGGCTGGTCGAACCTCGTCCTGCCCGCGATCCTCGCCGGCCTCTGGGGCTACATTATCGGCACCTTCATCGGCATCGCC
>JAKEEH010000372.1 GCA_022616725.1 Limisphaerales bacterium
CGGCACGCGATCAAACGGTCCTGATAAATTCGCCGTCAGGATCTCCATGGCATCGAGCACATCCGGCACGATGATGTCCACGTCCAGCGTCACGCGGAAATAGCCATGCTCCTGCACGGCCAGCCCGCCGGCGACCAGATGAGGGATCTGGTGATCAGCGAGAACGGAGACCGCGTCCCGCAATGTTCGTTCCAGGCCCGACGTTCCCGTGTTCTCGCGAAGGATATATGCACCCTGGGTGTTCACGTTCACAATATCGCATAGAAGCGCCGATGGTTAAAGCTCATTTCCGGTCGTGACCAGCGTGCCGACCCTTTCGCCGACGACGACGCGGCAGAGGTTGTGGGGTTTAAAGAGGTCAAAGACGATGATGGGCATTTTGTTGTCCATGCAGAGCGAAAAGGCGGTGGAGTCCATGACCTTGAGTTGCTTTTGAAGGGCTTCCAGGTAGGTGAGCTGGGTGAAGCGTTTTGCGGCAGGGTTCTTTTTGGGATCGCAATCGTAAATGCCATCGACTTTCGTCGCTTTCAAAATCACTTCGGCCCCGATCTCGTTGGCGCGCAGGGCGGCGGCGGTGTCGGTGGAGAAATATGGGTTGCCGGTCCCGCCGCCGAAAATGACCACGCGGCCTTTCTCAAGATGGCGCACGGCGCGACGGCGAATAAAAGCCTCAGCGACCTGATGCATCGTGATAGCGCTTTGCACCCGGGTTGGGATGCCTTGTTTTTCCAGGGCGTCCTGGAGCGCCAAGGCGTTGATCACGGTGGCGAGCATCCCCATGTAATCGGCGGTGGCGCGTTCGATGCCGCGCTCGCTCCCAATATTGCCGCGAAAGATATTGCCCCCGCCGATGACGATCACGACTTCAACGCCCAACTCCCGAACTTCGCGGATCTGGCGGGCCATGTCGTTCAGAGCCTCGGCATTAATGCCTAAGCCGTTCGGCCCGCCGAGCGCCTCGCCACTGAGTTTAAGCAGGATCCGCTGATACTTGGGCTGGGCTTTGCTCTTCATGAACGGGCGGAGTTCTACACGCGGCACGGAGATTGTCAAACGGATTGAAAACGGCGCTTAGGGAGATGCGCGGAGATGAAGAATTTGCCGGTTTTCAACGTCAATTTCTGAGCCATACTGGTTCAGTGGGGCTAAAATCGATGGGTTTGAAAACTTTGCATTTGACATGGTTGGCGCGATGCGGCGTATGGACGCTAGGGTTGCTCCTCCCGGCCTGGGCGGCGAGCGGCAGTTCACCGGAGGCAGCCGGAGTCGAGTTTTTTGAGAAGCACGTCCGGCCCGTGCTGGTAGAGCATTGTTACGAATGCCACAGTTCGGAAGCGAAAAAGGTCAAAGGGGGCTTATTACTTGACACCAAGGAGGCGGTGCTCAAGGGCGGCGACTCCGGGCCGGCGATCATTCCGGGGGAAGTTGAGAAGAGTCTTTTGGTCAAGGCAGTGCGTTACACGGATGAAAACCTGCAGATGCCCCCCAAAAACAAGAAGCTTTCCGCCGAACAGATTGCCGATCTGGAAGCATGGGTGAAGATGGGCGCGCCCGACCCGCGCGTCGCCGGTGGGAAACAGGTTGCGAAAAGCGCTCGCGAGCATTGGGCATTCAAGCCGGTGAAGTTGCCGCCGGCGCCCGCCGTGAAGAATAGCCGATGGGCGCAGTCGCCGATCGATCATTTTATTGTCGAGAAGCTTGAGGCGCGGGGTCTGGCGCCGAATCCGCCCGCGGACAAGCGGACGCTGATCCGTCGCGCCACTTACGACCTGACAGGGCTGCCGCCTTCCGCGCAGGAGGTCGAGGAGTTCGCCAATGATAAATCAGCGGAAGCGTGGCCGCGGGTGATCGAGCGCCTCCTGAATTCGCCGCATTACGGCGAGCGGTGGGGCCGTTACTGGCTGGATATCGCGCGTTACGCCGACACGAAGGGCTATGTGTTCGAGGAGGAGCGGCGTTTTCCCTACTCCTATACTTATCGCGATTACGTGATCCGCTCGCTGAATGAGGACTTGCCGTTCGACCAGTTCATCCTGCACCAACTCGCGGCGGACCTGCTTCCGCTGGGCGACGACAAACGGCCGCTGGCCGCGCTGGGGTTCCTGACGCTGGGCCGCCGCTTTCTGAACAATCAGCCGGACATCATCGACGACCGGATTGACGTTGTGACGCGGGGCTTTATGGGACTGACAGTGACATGCGCGCGCTGCCACGATCACAAGTACGACCCGATCCCGACCAAGGACTATTATTCCCTTTACGGCGTGTTTGCCAGTTGCAGCGAGCCGGGCGAAAGGCCGCTGCTGGGCAAGGAAGCGCTGCCGCGGGAATACCCGGCGTACATATCCGAACGTGAGAAGCGCGAGAAGGAACTCAAGAGCTATCGCGAAGAGAAACAGGCCGAGGTGCGCGCTCGCTTACGGGCCCGCGTCGGGGATTACTTGTTGACCGCGCACGAGGGGATGAAATTGGGAGACAAAGGCAAACAGGAAGCGCTCGCGCGCGAGCGCAAGCTCGGTCCAGCAGTGGTCCAGCGCTGGATTGAGAGTCTTGCGCAGTGGAAGTCGAAGGGCAACGCGGTGTTCACGCCGTGGTTTGTCTATGCGAGCCTGAGCGAAACGAATTTCGCCGATGAAGCCCGTGGTTTGAAGTGGACCGGATCAAATTCCGTCAACTCAGTTGTTGTGTCGGCATTTTCCGAACCCCCGAAGTCACTCAAAGGAGCCGCCGAGCGTTACACGGCCGTCTTTACAAACATTGACCAGCAGTGGAAGGAGTTCGCAAAATCCGCGGCCGACAAGCAGAGCACGGCATCCGGCCCGAACGCCTCGACGCCGGCGGCTCTGCCCGATAAAGATGCGGAAGAGCTGCGACAGATCCTTTACGCGGATACTTCGCCGCTTCATTTGGAAGGCGACGAGTTCAATCGGCTTTTCGACACGCCGGTGAGCCAGAAGTTGCGCGCCTTGCGCCGCAAAGTGGACGAAGTCGATGCAACGCACGCGGGCGCCCCACCGCGGGCGATGGCGCTGGTGGACGATCCGAAGCCGCACAACCCGCGGGTTTTCATCCGCGGGAACTCAAGGAACCATGGCGCGGAAGTGCCGCGGCAATTTCTGGAGGTGCTGGCCGGACCGGACCGCAAGCCGTTCCAGAAGGGAAGCGGCCGCCTGGAACTGGCGGAGGCGATCGCAAGCCCCGACAATCCGTTGACAGCGCGCGTGGTGGTGAACCGAGTGTGGATGTATCACTTCGGCACGCCACTCGTGCGCACCCCGAGCGACTTCGGGTTGCGTTCCGAGCCGCCAACCCACCCGGAGCTGCTCGACTACCTTGCGGTGCGATTTGTAGTGGACTGCTGGTCGCTGAAGAAACTTCACCGCGCGATCATGTTGTCCAGCGTCTATCAGCAAAGCAGTGACTTTAACGCGAACTCGGCCAGGGAGGATCTGAACAATCAACTGCTCTGGCGCATGAATCGCCGCCGGCTCGACTTCGAAGCGATGCGGGACACGTTTTTGCGCATCGCAGGGGCGATTGACCTCAGTATGGGGGGGCGAGCTGTTGACCTGACGACCGAACCGTTCACCGGGCGCCGCACGATTTATGGCTTTGTTGAGCGGCAAAATCTTCCGGGTCTGTTTCGCACATTCGACTTTGCAAGCCCCGACACGACGAGTCCGCAGCGCTTCACGACGACGGTGCCGCAACAGGCACTATTTCTCATGAATAGTCCGTTTGTGGTCCAGCAGACAAAACGACTGGTCGAGAACCCGGAGGTCGCGCGAGCGGCTGATGAGGAGCAGAAGATTCAGCAGCTTTATCTCGCGTGCTTCCAGCGAAAACCTGACGCAGCAGAGACGGCCCTTGCCCGCGATTTCCTCGTGGCGCAAAGCGCCGCGACGAAGGCGCCTGCCCAGCCGCCTGCCTGGCAATATGGCTGGGGCGAATTTGATGTGGCAGCGGGTCGGACCACGTCATTCAAGCTGCTGGCGCACTTCACTTCCTATGCATGGCAAGGCGGAACAAACCTGCCCGACCCGCAACTCGGCTGGGTCTTGCTCACCGCCGATGGCGGGCATCCGGGAAACGACCTGCAGCACGCCGCAATTCGACGCTGGACCGCGCCGCGCGATGGCATCATCAGCATTGTGGGAGAATTGCACCATCCCGAAGACAAAGGCGACGGCGTGCGCGCCCGAATCGTATCCAGCCGATCAGGTGTCGCGGGTGAATGGACCGCCTTCCACCGGAAAACCGAGACACGCGTTGACCGGCTCGAGGTCAAGCGGGGCGACGCCATCGATTTCATTACGGATTGCCGGGAAACGGTGACAAACGACTCGTTCAATTGGTCTCCACAGATTGACTACTTGTCATCTGGCCAATCGCCGGTCGCGGGGGAAGCTTCGACATGGAACGCCAAGGTCGATTTTGCCGGGCCACCAAAGGAGAAGCCAAAATCGCTTGATCCCTGGCAAAAATTTGCCCAGGTGCTGCTTCTGGCGAACGAAACGATCTTTGTGGATTGAGGCGGGGGCCGTGGCAGGGCTAATGCTCCCTCTGGGCATGTGGATCGAGGCGCAGAACTCGCTTTACCCGGGTTAACGCTCGCTGCCAAAACGGCGCGCACCGTCGTAACAATTCTGGGCCTGCTGGGCGTGTTTACGGTTTCGGCGGCGGATAAAATCAGACATTTCGGTTCGGAACGGCAGCCGGCGCAGGTTGCAATGGCTGCGGTTGAGAAGCCCAGGATGGAGCCGTGGCTCGATGGGCGACTTGCCATCTCAACGCTTGAACGAGAAGTCATTCAGGATTACGTGAACCGGCATAACGCGGCTCATGGGCGCAAAGTCAAAAGCCTGCCGCCTGGACTCGCCAGGAAACCCGTGCGCCAAAATCAATTACCTTCCGGCTGGGAGAGCGATTGCGTTCGCGGGGAAACCTTGCCAAAACCGATCATTGAGCGGTTTTGGCCTCTGCCAAAGGACCTGGCCATCAAGCTGCCGCCGACGCCCAAAGGGACGGTCACGATAACGTTGGAGGGCAAAATCGTCCGCCTCTGGGAAGAAACGCGCCAAGTTGTTGATGTTTTCGAAATCCGCCTCTGAGGGCCGGCGTCCTGGTTTTCGACAGGTTGTCTCAAATTCCGCCAGGGGTGTCCGTATTTGTTACACCCTGCCCAAGCCCGAGGCAGGAAAGCGCAGCGAAAATGCGCGGTTTTCGCGGTGCGCGTAAGATCTCCTGGAACACGTGTGGGCGTTATGCGCTGGCAGCATTGTTGCTAATCTTCCGCCGATCAGGAGTTCATGAGACTCGCGCCGCGCAATTCCGACTGTCGAGCCGCCCAAGGGAGCGGCGGGTTCAACCTCGTCGAGGCGATGATCGCTATGGCCGTGTGCGCGATTATGTTCATCGCTCTTTACAGCGGGATCAACTCGAGCTTTTTCAAGATACGGCTTTCGCGTGAGAACCTCCGTGCGACGCAAATCCTGATCGAGCGGATGGAGGTGATTCGGCTCTGCACGTGGGAGCAGGTCAATTCCAACGGATTCATTCCGGTTAACTTCACCGCGCCCCTCTATCCCGAACTGACGGCCACGAATGCCGAGGCTATGTTCCAAGGAACAATTAAGATCGAGCCCGTGACGGCCCCAGCGGGCAGCCCCCCTGCGATTCCCGGCGGTCAACTCGCCGCGAGTTATCGAGACGATTTGAAACTCGTCACGGTTACGATCAATTGGAAAACCGGCAACCTCCAGCGCACACGCACGCTGAGCAGCTACATCTCGCGCTTCGGCATTCAGAACTATGTGTACGCGAACTAAGGAGTTTTATCATTCCGGGAGCGCGGCGACTTTGGTTGAGTACTTGATTGGCATGGGGATCGCCGGGCTGGTGATGCTGATCCTTGCGCCGATGACATTCTACGGGGGGCGCAGCTTCGCCGGCCTCGCGAACTACACCGACCTCAATGTGTCCAGCGTCGCCGCGCTGGACCGGTTGACCAAGGAAATTCGGCAAGCGTCGGGCCTGATCGCTTACACCACAAATCAAATCACGTTCACCAATGGTGTTGGCAATCCGAATATCTCTTACTCCTATCTGCCAGGCGAACGCACCCTGGTCCGCCAGGAAGGCGCGGACACCAAAGTGCTCCTGCGCGAATGCGACTTCTTGCAATTCAATATCTATCAGCGGTTCCCCGTCGCCGGAACCTACGATCAGTATCCGACGGCCAATCCCACCAATTGCAAAGTCGTGACCATTCGTTGGGTCTGCTCCCGCCGCATGCTGGGCGCCAGAGTAAACACCGAAGACGTGCAGACGGCCAAGGTCGTCATTCGCAAGCACTAACTATGAACGCAGCGAAATTGATTCGTGCTCCCGTCAAAGCCGCGAAAGCGGGGAGCATCCTCGTTGTGGCCGTCTGTACGACGGCGATCATTGGCGCGGCCCTGGTGGTCTATCTTCAGCTTGCTTCCAACCAGCATCATATGACCATGCGCTCGCAGGTCTGGAACTCGTGCATGGCGGTGCTTGAAGCAGGAATCGAGGAGGCGCTCACGCACGCGACAAAAAACTTTGTCACGAACATGGCGGGCGACGGCTGGACGCTGGACGCCGGGCGGTACGTGAAGACCAACCGGATTGGAGAGGGCTTTTACAATGTGTCGATCTCGGAAACGCTGCCGTACGAAATCATCTCGACGGGCTATCTTCCGGCGCCGTACGGCGGCAATTATGTCTCACGCACAGTGCGTGTAGTCACGCTCGGGCGAGGCGTGTTCGTGGGCGCAATAGTTGTCAAGAACTTTGTCGAACTCAACGGCAATAATGTCAAGACGGACAGTTACGACTCGCGAGACTCCAATAAGAGCACCGCGGGCCGATACGATCCTCTCAAGGCCGGCGACAAAGGTGATGTCGCTTGTACGTCGGGTTTGATCGATAGTGTGAACGTTGGAAATGCCAATGTCTGGGGAAAGGTCCTCACCGGCCCGGGCGCAACGGTTGCCGTGCAGTCCCAGGGAGCGGTGGGCAGCGTAAGCTGGCACCGCGGCGGCAACAGCGGTATCGAGCCAGGATGGCGCGCCGACGATTTTAACGTCAGCTTTCCGGACGCGTTTCCGCCATTCGGCCTCGGGGTGGGCTCTCCCCCGGGGCTGGGCACTTCAGTGGACGGAGTGAGTTATGGGGCAACGTTTGGCAACGGGAACTACCAGGCATCCACCCTCTCCGGCAATGTATTGGTCACGGGTAACGCGACCGTCTATGTGACCGGCTCGATCGCATTCGGAGGCAGCGACGTTTTGCAAATCGCGCCGGGAGCAAGTCTCAAAATCTATTGTGCCGGCCCCAGCGCGTATTTTGGCTCGATCATAAATCCAAACGAGCTGGCAAACAGTTTCATATATTATGGCATGTCGAGCAATGGCAAGGTAGAGATCAAAGGCAACGCCAAATTTACCGGGGTCGTTTACGCGCCGAATGCGGATGTGACTTTCGTTGGCGGGATTGAACTGTTTGGCGCGGTGATCGCGGAGAGCGCCACTCTTACAGGCAGCTCGCAGATTCACTACGACGAGGCGGTCACATTTGAGTTGCCGGTGCGCGGGTTTGAGATTGCGAGCTGGAACGAGATTTAGC
>JAKEEH010000061.1 GCA_022616725.1 Limisphaerales bacterium
AGTTTGTAATTCAGCGTGCCTGGCAGCCAGTACCCTCCCAGGCCGTACACGCCCGGCCAATCGCCTCCAGTCACGGCATCTGCACCCACGAACCGAGCTTGCGCCGGTGTGGCAAATTCCACATCAACAACCGCCTTATCTGAGTCACTGACTGCGCCCGCCGAGCTGATGGCTCGAGCGAAGACTTCGTGCGAACCTGCTGCAGGGTATTCCCAGAGAAACTCATAGGGTTCGAAGAACGCCGCCCCGAGCTTCGCCGTCGCGGTATGAAATTCGACGCGATCTACTCCATCGGTGGCGCTGGCCATCGCTCGCAAGATGATTTTTGCCGGCGTATTGGTCCGCAGTGTGCCCGTGGGAAACAAGAGGCTGACTGCCGGTCGTGCATTCGTGAACGGATCTGCAAACAGGCCGTTCACTCGTGACTGTAAGTGAGCGCTGTGGTTCGTGATCCGCATCCGCACGTGTCCTTCAACGTTCCAGACCAGATAGCGGCCGGCAAAGCCATTGGTCACCACCCGTGAATCGAGGACCTGGCCAGTGACCGCGTCCAAAACGGTCACCGTCTGCGCATAAACTGAGTCGTCGTAGAAATACGCCGCCAGGCTTCTTGGCTTACCATCGGCCAGGTTCACTTCATAGCCAACAGACGAGGTGTCAAACACAAGCGGCAACGCGCGCTGCGCCTGGTATGGCAATTCGAGATAATCAGCCTGGTAGCCAAACGACAGCCACGGCTTTCCGGTGATCTGGTACGGGAGCGCCCCTGGCCAGCGGTTTGTCAGCGGATGCAGCACGAAGCCTTCAGAGCCATAACGCTGCATCCAGTTGCCGCGCGTAGCAGCATCTCCGCGCAGGAAGATGGCTTTCGTCTTCGGAAGCATCGCCCGAAAAGTCACTGTAGGCGATTCGCTGTAGCTTCCCACGTTATCATAAGCGCGGACGGCTGCCGTGTAGGTTCCCGCAAGCAGGTTCGAGAGCGTATAGCGATAAGGCGGATCGCCAGTCGTCCCCAGCAACTTTCCGTCGAGAAAAAACTCCACCCGCTCGATAGCTCCATCCGAATCTGACGCGGACGCACTTATCCCGAGATCGGCGGGCAAAGCCAAGGCGTCGCCGTCACGGGGCGCGAGCAATTCGACTTGTGGCGCGACATTCAACGAACCGTCAATGAAAACACCGCTCAACACCGCACCTGGGGCAGCCAGCGCGCTCAGACGGACGTTCAGGCTGCCGCGAGCGGTAAAGCTGACGTAAACGCCCCCGCTGAAGCTGGAAAGCGTGTGCGACGCTAGAATATCACCGGTGGCTGGATCGCTGATGTCCAGACGCTGCACCCGCGCGTTGCTCGTTTCCCAATCCAGGAAATAAAGCGCCACCCGGTGGAATTCGCTTTCGGGCAATCTGATGGACATCGTAAACGTACTCGCGGCTTTCCATGCCGCAGCGATCCGGCCATAGCCTCCAATTTTCGCGAGGGCGCGCGGGCTGTCAGTCTCAAATGCCCACACGTGAGTCGTTGCCCCGGCAAGCGAAATGCCAACTTGTGCCGGAAGATTTGTGCGGTGGCCCGCCATGGAGAAACCACTCGCGCCGTACGTGCCGGACCAGCCGCCTCCCGTGACGCGGTCTTGCCAGGGCGCGTCGCTCAGCTCCAGGGAAGATGGAACAAGAACCCTGATAGGTTGTGAGGCGACTTCAGCCCCTGCTTCGTCCACAGCCCGGGCCCGAAACTCGTGAGTTCCCCCTGAGACATTGCTCACGACGATCGAGAACGGCGGGTTCGTAGTTTGATGGATTTTTTGGCTTCCGTCGTAAAAGTCCACGCGCGCGAGGCTGCGCCCCGACCGCTCGACAACCGCAAGCAATGGTACGTGAGCCGGATGTTGCATCTCGGGTGGCGCGGAACTTGTCAAGGTCATTGCGAGATAACTCGCATTGTCGAAAACCGCATTGTTGAATGCGGTGCGGCTGCCTGAGTTGACGGCAAAGCCCGCCTGGAGCCCGTTGGAGATCGGCCAGTTCACGGAGCCGAGCTGGACCCAACTCGAACCGTCGGCCGAACGAAACGCGATGACATCGTCGCCGGATCGCACAAGGCGCAGCCACCCCGGCGTCGGCAGGGCTGCAGCAAACGCAGAAGCAGCCGAGGAGTTGACGTTTGTGCGATAGAGCATGGCGCCAGCCCCATCGCCTCGAATGGCCGCCAGGGCAAAGCGGGCCGAATCACCGACGCCTCCCCGCAACATCAATCCGGCGAACGCGTTCGTGCCACGGGCTGTTTGCGAAACGAGGCGGACGATCACTTGCGCCGCGGGGTAATCGAATGGTATGCGGGTAAATTCAAAGGCGTCATTGGTGCGTTGGAGACTCAATCCCGCGCCGCCGATGTGAAAGACGCCATTCGAGAACAGGGCGCCGCCAAAATGAACGGGGTCAGCGCCCACGGTTTGATATGACCAGGGTGCCGGGGGCATATTTGTGATCCAATTGGCCACGAGATTGAGCGCATTGGTATTGTGCACGGACGTGGCAATCGGCGGCATGAGCCGAAAAGAGCCCAGCAAGCGGTGATATAAGCGGGACTCGGCAATGCTGCCGGGCTTGATTACCCCTCCTGGTGAAACGATCTCGGCGTCGGACAAAGGCGTCGTGTAACGCCCGTCCCAGGATGTGAACCCGTGCGCGCCAGGTTGGTGGCACGCCACGCAATTGGCTTGAAAATAAGAGCGGACGCGAAATTCAACCGGCGCGGCAGGATCGGAAGCCGGGACAAGGGCAGGCAGGCGGTCGCTCTCCGGTGGTGGCGGCGGCACCAGGTAACCCGCCCCGCCAAGCGCTGTTAACTGATTGGTTTGTTCGGCTCCCAGCGTGACGGTTCGATTAAGCTGCGCAGTATTAAATCCGAGGACTCGTCCGCCCCATTTGGTGTGACAATCGAGACACTCAGCCCGTGATGGGTAACGCCAGTCCTGTTCCCGCAGGACTTTTCCGCCAGCGTCGCGGATTGTAAAATGTTCGTCGTACCCCTCTGGGGGGACCAGCCATGCATTTGTCCTGGAATTACCCCAGCGGTAGGTCAGCCCGTAGAGGCCTTCCGCCGAGTTAACGAGCACTCGCGTCTCCAGGCGTCGCGCCGACGCCGGGTTCCCGTCGATCAGTTCGAGGTCAAAGTGTTTCACCCAGACCGCGCCGATGGGAAATTCCCACGCGCCCCTTTCGCTAAAGCCAATGGCAAGATTTGTCGTCGGCACACAAAACCAACGTTTCTTGTTCGCGTGGTCCGACCAGAACGGCACGTTGATGTCGTAACCGAGGATGCCCGGGTTGGGCGTGAGCGCCGCGAGGTCGGCAAAAATCCCGGTCTCGGCGAGCGTGGGAGGGAGATTGGTCACGGCCTCGGGAGCCACGTAAACCAGCTTCAGAATGGCGCCGTCGAAAAGATGGGTCGCCAGCACCTCGCCATCGCGGGGATCGCGGCCAAAGGAAGTCAAGCCGATTGTAGCTTCGAAAAGGGTCTCAATGGCGGCGTTTGTTCCGGTTCGTTGAAGTGCCCGGACGTATCCGCTCCTGAAATCGGCGAACAGATACCGCCCCTGCAGCGCGGGGATCGCCTGCCCTCGATACACAACTCCGCCAATGACGCAGTCGCC
>JAKEEH010000062.1 GCA_022616725.1 Limisphaerales bacterium
CGTGCAAATCGTCGCCGTAGATATGCTGCAATACCTCCTCCGCAGCGGCCATCGCCAACGGTCCCGGTTTCGTCTCACCGCTCATTCCTGATCTACAATATGGACCTCGCTTCAACCGGCAACGTAATATTCTGAGCACGGGACGAAGATCATTGTGGGCACGGGCCGCTGGCGACGAAAACGATTTGAAGACGTTTCATGAGATGCTGGAGGAGAGGGGAATCATTCGCAACGGGATCGGGGAGGGTTCCAGAGTTGAAATTGCGCGCCGCCGAATTCGCGCCACCCGGCGAGAATGGCTCAAACTTCTTTCGTTCGGTTTCCTGCTTCGGCGGGTCTTTACTGGTAGTTGAAGATGACTGAGAGCCAGCAGTTGCTCGCACAATACGTTCAAACCGGCTCGGAAGCGGCCTTTCAGGAACTGGTCAGCCGCTACGTTGACCTGGTCTATTCGGTCGCACTCCGGCTGGTGGAGGGTGATACCCATCGGGCGGAGGATGTGGCCCAAACGGTCTTTGTGGACCTGGCACGCATGGCGCACGCGCTTTCGCCCAACGTCATGCTCGGCGGCTGGCTGCATCGGCACACCTGTTTTGTGGCTGGCAACACCATGCGCGGCGAACGCCGCCGTCAATCCCGTGAAAGGCAGGCCGTTGAAATGAATGTGCTGCATGACCACTCCGACGCGGACTACTTGTCGATTGCGCCGATCCTCGACGAAGCGATCAACCAATTGAACGAAGCGGATCGCACGGCCATTCTGCTCCGTTTCTTTGAACAGCGTGACCTCCGTTCGGTGGGCGAATCACTTGGCACTAATGAAGATGCCGCGCGGATGCGGATAAACCGGGCCTTGGAGAAACTCGAATCGCTCCTAAAGCATCGCGGCGTGACGACGAGTGCCGCTGTTCTGGCGGTCACACTTTCCGCCAACGCCATTCAGGTCGCGCCCATCGGATTAGCCGTCACGATTTCCGCCGCTGCCTTTTCTGCAACAGGCATCGCCACCGCTGCCACTGCAACCACCAAAGCCATAGCCATGACCACACTCCAAAAAGCTTTGATCGGAACGACTCTCGTCGCCGCCATCGGCGTGGGAATGTACGAAGCCCGCCAGGCTTCCGTCGCACGCGCACAGATTGGGACGCTTCAGCGTCAACAGACTTCGCTCACTGAGCAACTTGCGCGCGAGCGCGACGAGGCCGCGGGTCAACTTGCTGCGCTCCGCGACAACCGCGAACGCTTGAACCGCGACACCACCGAACTGCTTAAACTGCGTGGTGAAGTGACACGATTGAGAGCGGACTCGCAAGAGTTGGCCCGGTTAAAAGCGAGCAACACCAACGATCAAACATTGTCCGAGGCGGTTGTTTGGAAGAATCGAGTCAATCAACTCAAACAATACCTGGAGCAATCACCCACCGCGAAAATTCCAGAACTTCAGCTTGTGACCGAGCAGGATTGGTTGAACGCTGCCAAAGGCAACCTCAACACAGAAGCTGATTATCGCCGAGCCTTGAGCGCATTACGAGCGTCCGCTGAGAACAAATTCATAACCACTCTGTTGCAGCCTGCGCTAAAGGAATATGGGCGGGCCAATAACGGCCAATTCCCAGCCGATCTCTCGCAATTACAGCCGTACTTCAAGTCATCTGTGGATGCGGCCATTCTACAGCGGTGGGAAGTCGCACCGGCAGCGACCGTCAAAGCCCTGGGCATGGGTGGAGATGTGATCATCACACAAAAAGCGCCAGTGGACGATCTCTATGATACACGATTCGGGATCGGTCCAAACGGCTTTGGCAGTACCGATTTCTTATCCTCGTTAACCAGGGATGTCCTCGCACCGGTCAACCAGGCATTTGCCGCGGCGAATAACGGAAAGTTTCCAGAAGACCTCTCCCAACTTCTGCCCTATGCAGTCACCCCAGAGCAACAAGCCGCGCTCCAAAAGCTGATCCAGAAAAGAGCCACCGATAAATAATCAAACAACGAAAAAGCGCAGAACGAAAAATGAAAACGATGAAACGAATTTGTCTCGGTTCCCTCGTCCTGCTGACGGCAGGCAATGTCGTTCCTGGCGCGCAGGAGAAAGACCAAAAGCGCACGTTTGAAAATGAGGGAGGTTGGACCTGGCTCATGAAACCTCAGCCAGCCGGTTGGGAGTCGATGGCGGGCGAGGGATTGGCGATGCGGCTGGATGAACTCAAGGACGAAAAGCTCCTTTTGACCCTGGCCCACGCCGTCGAGTCGAACCGGGATGTGGTACGCTTCAGACCCGTGGCTTTCAACTCGGCCCATCAGCGCTTTGAGTTCAAGTCGGACTCTGGCGGTTCCTCCGGCGACGCCGCCCTCAAAGCCTACCTCTTTGACATCAAGAAACTGCCGCGCGACGAAATCAAATTCATCGGCATCGAAAAGTTGACCAGGGACAATCTTCGAGACGTGGTCGCGCCCGCGGCACTTCGAAAGCTGAAGGATGCCGGCGTCCCAGCCTTGCCCTTTCCCCGCATAGGCGAGCTCTACGGCTTCGAGTTAACCACGATCGAGGGAAAGAAAATCAGTGTGCGAGACTTTCGGGGCAAGGTTGTTCTGCTGGATTTTTGGGCCAAGTGGTGCGGGCCTTGCATGGCGAAAATGCCAACGCTCAAAGAGACGTATCGAAAGTCGAACAGCCGCGGCTTCGAGATCGTCGGACTGAACCACGACTGGACGCTTGAGGTAGCCACGCGCACCATTGCGCAGCAGAACCTACCGTGGCCCAATGTGCTCGCGCCGACGGAAAAGGAGCAACGTGAACTTTGGCTGACAGCCACTGGCACCGGTTCGCTTCCCCGCCTGTTGTTACTCGACCGCGATGGTGTTGTGCGCGCTGATGTTTCGCCCCACGATCTGGATGCGGAAATTGAGAAGCTCGTGAACAAGCGATGACACCGCCGCGCTTCTCCGTTCCACCGTCCCCGCCAGCGGCTGTGGTCAGCTTGCATTGATTCAAGTCTCTTCAGCGACCGTTGGAATCGCGTACAGTTGCTGAACCTTCCCAGGCTGGCTTGTGCTTCGCAATTTTGGCCTGCTTCGCGTCGGGACTGTCTTCCCACGCTTTTCTTCGTTTCACCGCTCGTAAAATCTCCTATTTTCCAAGGCGATGATTATCAGCAAGACACCCTTGCGCATGAGTTTTGTTGGCGGCGGCAGCGATCTGCCGGTGTTTTACCGAAAATACGGAGGCGCGGTCGTTTCCACGGCGATCAATAAGTTCGTTTATGTGACCGTCAACAAAAAATTCGATGATCGCATTCGCGTCAGCTACGCCAGGACCGAGGAGGCGCGGTCCGTTGACAAAATCAAGCATCCCCTCGTGCGCGAAGCGATGAAAATGCTCGGCATCACCGGTGGCGTGGAGATTACATCTATCGCCGACATTCCCGGCAAAGGTTCCGGGCTCGGTTCGTCCAGTTCCTTCACGGTCGGCCTCCTGCACGCGCTGCACGCATACGCCTGCCGCTACGCCTCCGCGGAGCAACTCGCGCGCGAGAGTTGCGAAATCGAGATCGAGCGTTGCCGCGAGCCCATCGGCAAGCAGGACCAGTTCGCGGCGGCGTTTGGCGGCTTCAACTTCATCGAGTTCTACCCCGACGATTCGGTCTCCGTCGAACCGATCATTTGCCAGCGGGACACGTTGCACCAACTCCAGTCCGATACCCTCGTGTTTTACACCGGCATTACCCGCAGCGCGTCGGCTCTGCTCAAGACGCAACAGCAGGTTGTGGCCGCGGAAAAGGCCAAACAGAAAGTCATGCGCCGCATGGTTGAGCTCGCTCGGCAGCTCAAAGCCGAACTGCAAAAGAACAACCTGCGCGCCTTCGGCGAGATCATCCACGAAAACTGGGAACTCAAGCGCAGCCTCACCGGCGCGATCAGCACCAGTGCCATCGACGAGTGGTACGGCCGCGCGCGCAAAGCCGGCGCGGTCGGCGGCAAACTGCTCGGCGCCGGCAATGGCGGGTTCATGATGTTCTATGCTCCCAGAGACCGGCACGACGCCATCGCCCGCGCCCTGAAAAACTTGCGCCGCATGGACTTCACGTTCGAACCCCAGGGCAGCAAGATCATCTTTGTTCACGACTGATCGCGCCACGGAGACACTGAGGCACAGAGAAGATTTCTCTTCTCTGCGTCTTAGCGTCTCAGCGGTGAATTCCGGATCACAAACTGCACCGCCTCGTTGAGCGTCTCAGAAACGTGATCCGGTCGTGCGGCGTACTTCCCGTCCTTCCCGGCGTATCCAGTGCGAACTAGAATTGATTTGATGCCGGCATTTCTGGCGGTCTGCAAATCGGTCGTCGTGTCGCCAATCAACCAGGACTGGCTCAGGTCGATATTCAATTCGCTGACCGCCCGTCGAATCATGCCGATGCGCGGCTTGCGACAGTCGCAGTCAATCTTGAGCTCGGCGCGCTCGCCCTCGAACCCCTTCTCGGGGTGGTGCGGACAGTAGTAAATTCGATCCACAAACGCGTGCTCGGCCCCGAGCAGCGTCTCCAGTCTGTTGTGCACGGCTTGCACATCGGATTCGTGGCAGAATCCCTTCGCAATGATCGGTTGATTGCTGATCACCAGCGCTCGGATGCCGTTGTGATTCAGTTGGTGAATCGCTTCGGAGACTCCGGGCAGCAATTCCAGCTTTTCCGGGCAGGTCACGCCATCGACCTCGCGATTGAGGGTGCCGTCGCGGTCGAGGAATACCGCAGGTTGCGGTGTGCGGAGCGAGCTTCGTTCAATGACACCGCTGGCGTGCTCCGCCGAGACGCGGTCGTAGCGCTCGGGTGTGCCGATGTCCTTGATGTACTCGGGCGTATTATAGCCCAGCAGGCGCTTTCCGGCCCGCAACATCGCCGGGAAAAGGTCCTTGCCAAAATCCATACTTTGTAAATCAGCCGTCCATGGCTTCAGCGCCTCTTTCTCGATCACGTACAGGCCCGCGTTCACGAGGTTCTGAAAGAATTTGCCCGCCGGATGCGGTCGATTATGAAAAGCCGTGATCCAACCAGCTTCGTTCATCTCAACAAGGTCCGAGTCAAGCGGATGGTCGTTCGGGTGCAGCAGCAACGTGGCATCGGCGCCACTGGTGGCATGCTTCTCCCAAATCCTGTCAAGATCAACGTTAACCATCGTGTCGCCATAGAACACCAGGAAACGGTCGGCCAACGATTCCAACTCGCCCAGCACTGCGCCAGCCGTGCCCAAAGGCGTTTTCTCGACCTGATAACTGATCTTCACGCCCCATCGTCGCCCATCGCCGAAGTGCGCCTCGATCAGATCCGGCCGGTAATACGCGAAAATCACAACCTCCGTGAATCCATAGCGCTTCGCCAACTCCACCTGATGTTCAAGGAGCGGCTTGCCACCGATGGGGATCATCGGCTTGGGCAAATCCCCGAGCCGCGCCTTCAGACGCGTGCCCATGCCGCCCGCAATGATGATCGCCTGCTTCATTTCGGTGGAAGACACTTGTTGGTCGGATGGCGTCCCAACGGCGAATTGCCTGGTCAGGATGCCAGTTGATAAATCGCCGGTCGATAGCGCGGCTGAGGCACAGATTTGCCCTCAGCTTTGGCAGCTTCAAGCCAAGCGGTCTTAGCCTTTTGAGCTTCGGCCAGCGCCTCAGCAGGGGTAGCTCCAAACGCCGAGCACATAGGCAAGTCTGGAATGTCAGCGATGTAGCCATTGTCGTCTTCGCTAAAGAATATATTGATATGGTAGTCTTTCATCGTCTTCAGTCGCGCAGCGTCAAGTTGTAGCGTTCCACAAGTGCAAGGAATTGTCGAATCTGATACGGCTTCGCCTCCCCACGCACTTCCTGAATATTCACCAATTCGGAGAGACGAGGGTGGGTGAAGATGTGATGACTGCCGCTGATTCGAGATAGCCGGAAGCCGAATGCTTCGACCAGCCGGCGCACGTCTTCGAAGCGGATGTTTCGCGAGCCGGACAGGATTTTCTCGAGTGTCTTGCGCGGCTTCATTGTAGAACAACTGAGGCTATGTATAGGAGTTGTAGCGAGGCGATCACTCCGGCGTGTTGTACACAGCCTCGACGGCCAGTGTCACGCCGAGAGACTGGCGGCCTGGCGGCCGCTCCTGAAGGTTCCTGAAGGCCTTCCAAGAACGCCCCGACGATTGAACGAAAGACGATTCAGAAGGTCAGATACTTTGCGGTACAAAGTAAATCCATGTATGCTGGTCTTGGCAACTGCGGCGCGCCCGTTTCCTCAATCGGGTGTTCTTCTCACTGCCACCTCGGGGCCGGTCCAAGGTAGAAGGATGCGGGAGGAGCGTATGATTTCAACATCTGCCGGAGTGGTGAGCTTGCCGGTATTTTTGCCGGGCGAGCCGGAAAGAATTGGCGCGGCCATCGAACACCTTCGCGCACGGCAGGTGCTGTTCTATCTTGCGATTATGGTGATCGGCGCGGGCGCTTTCAGAGCGGCGATGGGCTGCTGGCGAGCGCCACGACAAGCGCTGTTCACCGCCCTGAAACTGCCGCTGGCGATTCTGTTGACCTCCCTGGGTAACGCCCTGCTCAACGGCATGCTTGCGCCATTGTCTGGCCTTTTGCTCCTCACGACTTTGTTGCTCACTGGATGGACTCGATGAATGCGTCGTCACGTTCGGGCAACCGGGCGGCTCGCGATTGACGTATGTGGGCGCGCTTCCTGGAAATCGTATTTCAACCGGCGACCCGAGTGCCGGTTTTTACCCTGGCGGCGGTCTCGGCGTTTGCGGTCGCGTTGGTGACGTTGCGTATCATGGTCACACAGACGCTGCGGCATGGGTATCTGGTCTGGAATCTCTTCCTGGCGTGGCTACCCCTGCTTTTCTGCCTCGGCGCCATTCATGTCGCCCGGCTTCGCGGGGTCAGGAACTGGCGTTTCGGCCTGCTGGCGGCGGCGTGGCTGCTGTTTTTGCCAAATGCACCGTACATCTTTACGGATTTGATTCACTTGAGCGGGCGAGGACGCGGCCATTTCTGGGTTGATCTGACGCTCATTGTCCTCACTGCATGGACGGCATCGCTCGTCGGATTTCTCTCGCTTTACGTGATGCAAACCAAGGTGAGCCGGCATTTTGGCACAGTCGCCGGATGGATTTTCGTGTTGATTGTTTCGGGCCTGACTGGTTTTGGAGTGTACATCGGGCGTTTTCTGCGCTGGAACAGTTGGGACGTGCTCATGAACCCCTTTGGCCTGGCGTTCGACCTCATCAACTGGCTGTTCAAGTCCCTAAGCGATCACCGGCTGCTCTTTCCGGCTCTTTTCGCAACCCTGTTCTTTGCCGCGCACGTGACACTATCTGCGCTGTTGCACCTGCGCGTCCATGTCATTTCAGAACCCGAGCACGCTATACGAAAACCCAACAGTTAAGCCTTCAACGCTTCAACGGCTCCAAAATCATCCGCTTTCGACTGTAATCAAACACCACCTTGAAATCGCGCAAAATGCCGGCGCCGATGTGACCGGCCAGAGGCGGATCGACTGGCGAGCCTTCGAGGAAAAAGTCCGCTGCAGGCTGTTCGATCGCCAGCTTGCCGAGCTTTAGTTTTGGTAGCCGGCCAGTGCGAGTTCGCGTGCCGCCGCCAACACCGAAACGCTCACGATCGCGCCCGGCTGCAACGAGTTGATGGGCCTCCACGAAATGTTTTCCGATGCAAAGCGCCCCGGTGCAACCGCTGTCAATCTCAAATTCGCTTCGCACCTCGGTGCCGTTGGTCAACACGATGGTGCCCTCGACAATAGGCGTCGATCCCTGGAAGCGAAGGGCCAGGACTTCGCCCTCGCCCGTATATTCGTAGCGCCTCGGTTCGTGCAATTTCAGCAATTTCGTAGATGGATCGATTTCAATCACAAATCTCCTGAAAAACGCCGAGCCGAGAATGCCGTCACGCCGTCGGGATCGCCCCTGCTCGACCGGATAGGCGGCCACGCGCCGGGTCTTCCACTCCATCTCCCCGATGCGGAAGGTCGGCGATTCGAAAACGTCCGCCGGTTCCTCGCCCGCGATGCCGACGATGGTGACCCGTCCGGTGCGCCGCAACCCCAGCGCGTCGATATGGTCTCGGCGAAACATCGTCATGCCATAACCCGTATCGAGCAGGAACGCGTATGCGTTTGCGCCGACGCGCACGGGGACCATAAAATGCCCGCGGCGCGACTCAAATGAGACCGCGGCCGAATTCGTGTTGTACGGCGATTCCTGCCTCTGTCCCAGAACCGCGGCGCCCGAGCAAAGCAAAAGCATCACAAATAGAATGTGTCCACCGAGTCCTGACATGGCATAAACTTACCTGCGCGATTTCATACTGTCACCCGCCACAAATGACCTCCGGCCGGATGTTTGGTAACGGTTGGACGCGCGCAGTTAGTCGGGTTTTCGTCCTTCATACTCCGGTCGAACCCAAAGAACACACAAAGATCAGTCGCCCTCACCCCGCCAAGTTTTGGCTCATCATTTTCACCGAGAGACTGCGTCTCCGCGGTCCCAGGAGAGATTCCCCCCCCCGAAACATTTCGCGCATTGAACCCCTGAACCTGAGAGGGTTCAGGGGGAGATTTAGCCGAAAGGAGTTTTCGCGGGTTGAACCCTCGAAGCTCATCGTGCGACGTAAAGCGCCAGAGGACAGGCGCACTGCTATGAGTATTGTCAAGGCCCGCCGAGTTGCTTGTTTTTGTTTTTTTTATCTTAAAAGATTCTGGGTTCTGTTCCTTTCCGGCTGGGTTCCGAGCTTTTCAAAAC
>JAKEEH010000006.1 GCA_022616725.1 Limisphaerales bacterium
AAGAGTTCCCAAACCGGGAACTCCAAGGGACAACTCTTCACCTCAAAGGTGGGTGATTTTCACCCGCAAATTGGTGGGTGATTTTGAGTGCAAATTGACATTAAATGCCTCTCCTCGCTCGGAGCGCCAAAAACCCATGGTATAATATAGGCGTGAAGAACAGAAATATATTATATATGACGTGCCTCAAGAGCTTAGGCTCCGAGCAAAAGTGGACAAAACTGGACATTTCTGGACGGAAACAGGGGAGGGGGTGTCCAGAAATCCGGAACCAAAACTGATGAAAAGTGATGAAAACTGATGGCTTTTCCAGGGGGGCGCAAGGCCAAAGCCCAACACCAGGACGAGATGACGCAAAAACTGATACAAAAGTGATACAAAACTGCTACACAAATGGGGGGTGGGGTATCATTTCCGTGCCCGATTTAACGATTCCACCAGCCAAGGACAATGGATTATTTGACACAAAAATCGAACAAAACCGAACGATTCATGAACTGTCGAAAACTAAGTCCCTGCGGCAGAGGCGCTTGCAAATCCCCCTTTGCAAGTCGTTCGGTTTTCAACCTTTGCACCCTTGCCCTTTGTTGTTCGCCCAGAGTGCTTCGGCATCCGATTCAACGATTCGATTCAACGGTTCAACGTGTTCAGCGTTTTCAGCACGTTTCCTTTCTTGTAATTCAAGGCGTTTTGCGCTCTGATAGGAGAAACCAGAAAGGCGCACAACAGATGAAGTGTCTCAATTTCCTGCTGGCTGCTCTCCTGCTCGTTGCGGCGCAGACAGGTCGCGCGGTCACCAACCTCGTCACGGGTGTCATTACCACCAACACAACGCTGTCCGGCACCAACCTGCTGCAAGGGACAGTAGTCGTAACCAACGATGCGGTTCTCACCCTTGAGCCGGGCACGCGCATGTTGATGAACACCAACGCGATGTTGCTGGTTTATGGCCAACTACTGGCCAACGGCACGAGCAATCAGCCGATCTTTTTTACGCGCGCCACGACCGCGGCGAGATGGAGACAGATTGGCTTTCGACGAGCGCAGGCAAGCCGATTTGAACATTGCGTTTTCGAATACGCCAATTGCGCGGGCACACACCTGGACTATTACGATGACGACTGCAACACCAACACGGTGCCACCGGCGAGGAACTATCACGAAGCGATTGTTTCCCTTGCAACACACGTGGATTTCGCCGGCTGCATTTTCCGCAACCTGGTCAGTTCGACCGGAGCGGCGCAAGGGGATGCGCTGGCGATCATCTCTGACGATCCGCAGTTGCCGGGCGCGGCCTCGGCGCACATATGGAATTCGCAGTTCATCGGCATCGGGCAGGGAATTCATTCGCGGCATTCGTATCTATTGGTGGAGAGCAATTACTTCACTGCAAAAAATGGAGACAACGATGACGTTGACATCTACGGTGAGAGCAGCCCGCCGCCGGTGGTGCGCTACAATCTATTTCTAAACCCAAACGACGACGACATGATCAATCCGACCCGCTCTTCAGCAATTATTTATGGCAACACCGTCATCGGCAGCACCGATCACGGGATAGTGCTGCGCGACAAATGCACGCCGGTCGTATTCAACAATCTGATTATGAACTGCGCCAACGGCGGGATTTCCGTTCAGAACCAATGCGACGCGCTCATCGCCAATAATACCATCTTCAATTGCGGGCGTGGTATCCGGTTGTTCGATCATTTCACGCGCCGGGGGCCGCCCTATTGTTTGTTCCCGGGAAGCGGCCAAGCGACCGTGATCAATACGATCATTTGGGACTCAAGTATAAATTCATTGACACTGACTGACAGCACCAACCCCTTTCCGCATTCCGTCGTTGCCGTCTTTAACTGCGACATCGAGGGCGGGCAGGCCAGCGCGTCCGTCGCGCCGCTTTCCACTCTGGTGTGGGGAGCCGGGAATATTAACGCCAACCCTCAATTCATCGGGCCGGCGACGAACAACTTTCGGCTGCTGTCGAACTCGCCGTGTATCGATGCGGGCACGAACGTCACCGCGATAGCCACGAACTTCGTGGTCGCGATCACTAATGACCTTGATGGAATACCTCGCCCGCTTGGTGGCAACGGCGACGGCATGGCGCAGTTCGACATCGGCGCGCACGAGTTTCTGCTCGCCACCGCAGATTCGAACAGTGATGGCATTCCTGATGGCTGGACCTGGCGTTACGGCTTGGATCCGACCGCCACCAATGTCGCATCGAGCAATCCAGATAATGACCCGCACACGACGCTGCAAGAATGGTTTGCCGATACCAACCCCACCGACCCGTCGTCATGGTTCCGGATCACCCCTTGCTTCAACTGCGGGGTGCTTTCTACGCAGGAAGTGGTCATCAGCTTTTTGAGCTCCACAAGCCGGGTTTACACGCTCTACTCCGCGAGCAACCTGGTGAGTGATCCGGCGGCGTGGATTCCTGTTCCAGGGCAAATTGATCGACCCGGCAACGGCGCCACAACCGTCTTAAGGGATTCAGGAGCGGCAGCGCGCATGTTTTACCGTGTATTGGCCGAAGTGCCGTGACAGAGCGCTTACCGCAGTTACCTTTTTCTGGGCCATCCATCTGGCCGCTCGACCAGATGCAACAAATTCCCTTCCGGATCACTGAAAAACAGTATTTGGCCCGCGCCGCCCGCGGGCTTGATGGGTTCGGGGAACTCAACACCCGCTTGTTTCAGGCGGGCCTGGGCCGCTTCGATGTTTTGTACCCGCAGGGCCAAATGCCGCCAGCCGGAAACGCGATTGCCACGCGCGCCGGGCGAGTCCGCGCTGTAGATTTCGATCCAGAACCCGCCGGGCAGCTCCAGGAGCCAGGCCGGGGGCGATTGGCTCAATTCGGCGACCACCGACGCCCCCAACACCCGCATGTACCAGTCCTTCAGCGCGAAGGGGTCCATGGCGGCCAGTCCGAGATGTTCCGCCCGAAAATCCATACGCAATCTCTAGTTGCGAATTCCCCGAAAGACACGCAAATTTAAACTGCGCAAGGTTAGGGGTTTTACGTAGCGCGCCAATGGAGGCGGCTACGCTTGACGCTGTAAACCTCGTCGAGTACGCTATGCGAACAACTCAAGCTATGATGCAGAACTTCATTCCGTATGTGGTGGAGCAGACGGGCCGGGGCGAACGAGCTTATGATATTTACTCGCGATTGCTGGTGGACCGCATTGTGTTCCTCGGCACACCGGTCGATGACATGGTCGCCAACGCGATCATTGCCCAGTTGCTCTTCCTGCAAATGACGGATCCGAAGAAAGACATTCATCTCTACATCAACTCGCCGGGAGGCAGCGTGACCGCCGGCCTGGCGGTTTACGACACAATCCAGTTTTTGACCTGTGACGTGAACACTTACTGCATTGGGCAAGCCGCCAGCATGGGCGCGGTGCTGCTTTGCGGCGGCACCAAAGGCAAACGCTACGCGCTGCCCAACGCGAATATAATGATTCATCAGGTCCTCGGTGGGGCTGAGGGCGCTGCCAGCGACGTTGAAATCCGCGTCAAGTACATGCTCAAGCTGAAGCATCGGCTTAACAGCATTATCTCAAAGCATACTGGCCGGTCGATTGAGCAGGTCGAGAAGGACTGCGACCGGGACAATTTCATGAGCCCGGAGGAAGCCAAGGCTTACGGGCTGGTGGACGAAGTGGTGCAATCACGCAAAGAAATCCCTGGACTAACTGAAATCAAGAAAGACTAAGGCCCATGGCCCGACCGACCAATATCACCCTCTGTAGTTTTTGTGGGAAATCTCACGCCGAAGTCAAAAAGCTGATCGCCGGCCCGGGCGTTTACATTTGCGACAACTGCGTCATTCTGTGCAAGAACGTCCTCGACAAAGAGCTGCTCGCCGAACCGAAGAAGCCGGTGGTCGTCCACCAGGTTCCCAAGCCGATTGAGATCAAACGCCACCTTGACATGCATTGCGTGGGCCAGGATCACGCTAAAAAGACAATTTCCGTTGCCGTCCACAACCATTACAAGCGCATTATGGCTGAGCCGCCCGCGCGCGGGCAGGACGAATGGTCGCCGGCCTCGCGCCACGGTGACGTCGAGATCGAAAAGAGCAACCTGCTCCTGATCGGCAACACCGGATCGGGCAAAACGCTCCTGGCGCGAACACTCGCGAAAATCCTCGACGTGCCGTTCGCGATCGCGGACGCCACAACCCTCACCGAGGCGGGATACGTCGGAGAGGACGTTGAGAACATCATATTGCGGCTGCTCCAAAACGCGGACTACGACGTCAAACGGGCGCAACGCGGCATCGTTTATATCGACGAGATCGACAAGATTGCCCGGAAGACCGAGAACGTTTCCTTGACCCGGGACGTATCGGGCGAAGGCGTCCAGCAGGCGCTGCTCAAGATCCTGGAAGGCACTGTCTGCAACGTTCCGCCGCAAGGTGGACGCAAACACCCGCAGCAGGAATACATTCGCGTCAACACCACCGGCATCCTCTTCATCTGCGGCGGCGCGTTCGTCGGACTGGAGAGAATCATCCAGCGGCGGCTGGGCCATCGCGTTATGGGCTTTAATGCCGTCGAGCAAGGCCGCCAACTCTCCGAGACCGAACGCCACAAAATTCTGCAATACGTCGAGCCGGAAGACTTGATCACGTTCGGGTTCATCCCCGAATTCATAGGCCGATTGCCGATGGTGACGGTCCTCGAGCAGCTTACCGAAGAGCAACTGGTCTCGATCCTCAGCGAGCCGAAAAATGCCTTGACGAAGCAATATACGAAATTGCTGGCCATGGAGGGCGTCGAGCTGGAATTCACGCCGGACGCCCTGCAGGAACTAGCTTCGCAAGCCCACAAAAAAGGCACCGGCGCCCGCGCCTTGCGCAGCCTGCTGGAGAAGCTGATGCTCGACGTGATGTTTGATGTGCCCAGCAATGGGGATATCCTTGGCATAAGAATCACGCGCCCGACCGTCCTCGGCGAAGCCAAGCCCCTCGTCCGCCGCAAAAGCGACAAGGCCGCGGCCTGAGCAGACGTTCGCTCCTTGCTCCTGCCCACGCCGATGGTAATGTTGGAGCGCATGAGCACGATCACCGAGATTAGTGAGGCTATCGAAAGGCTTGACGTGAAGGAGCAGCTCGAGCTGCTGCGAATCCTGCCGCAGCATTTGAAGATTTCGCCTGAAGATCTTGCGTGGTCGCGACTCGCGGAACCTGCCTTTGATTTTTGGGACAACCCGGAGGATGCCATTTACGACCGGTTATAAAAGGGGCGATGTCGTTCTTGTTCCGTTCCCATTCACCGACTTGAGCAGTGCCAAGCAACGACCTGCTTTGATCGTGTCAGCTGATGCTTTCAACGCTGTGCGCGACGATGTGCTCGTGGCCGCGATCACTTCGCAGATTCCTGGCAAGCTGGCGATTGATGAATTCATGATTCCGCCGAGTGAACTGGCGGCGTGCGGATTGCCTAAGCCCTCAATTATCCGCTTGACGAAATTGGCTGCACTCCATCAGCGGCTGATTATCAAGTCCATCGGCAGTTTGCCGACGGCGACTCTGGGACAGGTGATTGCACAATTGCGCCAACTGTTTTGAATTCGCGTGTGACACCATAAAAATGTCTGCTCCGTTTCAACCCGAGAAGTTCATTGCGGCGCAGGTCCGCTCTATTCCGCGCTCCGGAATCCGGGATTTTTTCGACGTGGTGCAGGGAATGAAGGACGTGATCTCCCTCGGCGTTGGCGAGCCGGATTTCGTCACACCGTGGCATATCCGGGAAGCGGCCATTTACGCCCTGGAACGCGGGCGCACGAGTTACACTTCCAATCTCGGCCTCCCCAAGTTGCGCGCTGCCATAGCCAAGAGCCTCGAAGAACGGTTCCAACTCTCTTACAGTCCGAAGAACCAGATTCTAGTCGCGGTAGGCGTCAGCGAGGCGATGGACATCGCCTTTCGCGCGGTAATCAACCCCGGCGACGAGGTCATTTACCACGAGCCCTGTTACGTCAGCTACTCGCCCAGCATTGCTATGGCCCACGGAGTTCCGGTGCCTGTGGCGTGCCACGCCAGCAACGGGTTTGCAGTCGAAGCCGAAGCCATCGAGCGAGCCATCACGCCGCGCAGCAAAGTGCTGGTGCTGAATTTTCCGACGAACCCGACGGGCGGCACGCTGACCCGCGCCGATCTGGAGAAGATTGCTGCTGTGGTGCGCCGACACAACCTGCTGGTGATCACAGATGAGATCTACGCAGAGCTGACCTTCGAAGGCGATCACGTCAGCATCGCATCCCTTCCGGGGATGATCGAGCGGACGATCTTTTTGCATGGCTTCTCCAAAGCTTACGCCATGACCGGTTTCCGCATCGGTTACGCCTGCGGGCCAGTGGAGCTGATCGAAGCAATGATGCGGATTCATCAATACTCAATGCTCTGCGCCAGTATCATCAGCCAGGAAGCAGCGATCGAAGCGATTGAACATGGTGAAGCGGACACGGTCGAGATGCGCGAACAGTATCGGTTGCGCCGCAATTACATTGTCAGCGCCTTCAACGACATGGGGCTCAAATGCCATCTCCCGCGCGGCTCGTTTTACGCCTTCCCCTCCATCCAGGAGACCGGCCTCGCTTCGAAGGATTTCGCCCTCCGCCTGTTGCAGGAAGAGAAAGTCGCCTGCGTGCCGGGCAGCGCTTTCGGCCCGAGCGGCGAAGGCTACCTGCGATGCTGCTTTGCAACCGCGCTCGACCGCATTCAGGAGGCGATGGAGCGGATATCGCGCTTTATCGGACGCCTGTAACCTTCTTCGGGCCGGGCCGACCCGCTCGCATCATTTGGCCAAGAGTTGATCTCGGGCGCGGATTACACGGCGGAGGGCTTCCGACGTGGTTCGCGCGGTGGCGGTCAGGTGGCCCATTTTGCGGCCCGGGCGGGGTTCGCGCTTGCCGTAGAGATGGAGCTTGACCGAAGGGTCTTCGAGGGCATTGGCCCATTGCGGTTCGCCGGGCCTCCATAGATCACCCAGGAGATTGGCCATTGCAGCGGGGGCGTATAACTCGGTCGAGCCAAGGGGCAGGCCGCAGACGGCGCGGACCTGTTGCTCGAATTGGCTGGTGACGCAGGCGTCAATCGTCAGATGACCAGAATTATGGGTCCGAGGCGCAAGTTCGTTTACGAGCAGGCGTCCATCCCGGGTCAGGAACATCTCCACCGTTAGGAGGCCGACGAGGTCCAGCTTTGTGAGGATGCCCTCGGCCAGATCGACGGCTTCTTCGGCGAGCCGCTCCTCAATCGCGGCGGGCGCGAAGGTCACGTCAAGGATGTGATTGGCGTGTGTGTTCTCGAAGACAGGAAACGCCTGAAATTGCCCGCTGAGCGTTCGCGCCGCAACGACCGACAGCTCCTTTTCAAAATCGACAAAGGTTTCGTAAATACCCTCGGCGCCGCGCAGTCCGGCAAACGCCTCGGCGTAATTCGCGCCCGGCCCAAGTTTGACTTGGCCCTTTCCGTCGTAGCCGAAATCGGCGGTCTTAAGCACCGCGGGGAGTCCGAGGTCGCGCGCGGCGCTTTCGAGGTCGGTCAGGGAATTGATGGCACGAAAAGGGGTAACCGGAAATCCATTTTGCGTCAGAAAACTTTTCTCGCGGAGCCGATTTTGAGTGGTATGCAAGACCCAACCGTCCGGGCGCACGGGGGCGAACTCAGCAGCGGCGGCAGTGGACGCGGCGTGGACATTTTCAAATTCGAACGTGACTACGTTGACGCGGCGGGCGAATTCGCGAATACGGTCCAGGTCTTCATACGCGGCGGCATATTCCAGATCCCCGATCTGTCCGGCCGGCGAATCGTCGTCCGGAGAATAAACATGAATGCGGTAACCCAGCTCACGGGCGGCAATAGCGAACATGCGCCCAAGTTGCCCGCCCCCAAGGACGCCGATGGTCGCGCCGGGTAGGATCGGAGTGGCGGGATTCATTTCGGGCTCGGGTCGAGCTTTCGATCTGAGAGGACCCGCGTGGTCTGATTCTTGCGAAAATTGGCGTAAGCTTTGCGGAACTTCGCGTGTTTGTTGCCCAGGATCGCCGTCGCGAGCAGGGCCGCGTTGATGGCCCCCGCTTTGCCTATGGCAAGGGTGCCGACCGGAACGCCCCCTGGCATCTGGGCAATAGAGAGGAGCGAATCAAGGCCCTTCAGCGATTTCGATTCCACAGGAACACCCAGAACGGGTAAAGGCGTTTTCGACGCTGTCATTCCCGGAAGATGCGCGGCCCCGCCGGCGCCGGCGATAATCACTTCCAGTCCCCGCCTTGCTGCCGTGGACGCATATTCGAACAGCAGGTCCGGCGTGCGATGAGCCGAGACAACCTGGGCTTCATAGGGGACGCCGAGTTGATCCAGTTGGGCTGCGGTGTGCTGGAGGGTGTCCCAATCGGATTTGCTGCCCATAATGATTCCAACCAGCGGCTTTTGGCTCGCGCTCATACGCGGGATTTGTAGCCGGTTGGCGGCAGGGGCGTCGAGCAGCGAGTGGCGCGAGATCTTAACCGCAGAGAACGTCAATTAAACCGGGCGTCGGTTGGGGGGAGCCATCAATTCCGCGATCTCGGAGGGACTGGCTGCCCATTCGCCGAGGCCGGGCTGCCCGAAAGCGTCGCTTCGATGGCCTGCGGCAAATCCTCGCACATGTCTTCGACGATCTGGCGGCAGTCGTGTTCCGTGAGGGCGAGCGACTGGGCCGCCGCGCGGACGAATCCGCCCATGGTGCGATACGCGTAGTGGACCATCCCCTGACGGACGGGCAGTGAATAGAGCGACAGCGTCAGCCCGTAAACGACCGTATGCCAGCCTGTGGCTTCGCCGTCTTCGACGGCGGCCAGATAGCGCTGGACGACGCGCTCGCCGCGAATCGGGCGCAGCCGTTTAAGGTGCATGTGCCCGACCTGCCGGCTGGCGCTGGCAAATTGCGTCACGCACATCTGCTCCGCAATTGCGCGATCAAGGGCCACCAATTCGCGCAGTTCGCCACGGCTGGCGTGCAAAAATGATTTGTAAATGGCGGGCAACTCAATGGGGACGAGGATCTGTTCCAGGTAGGTCTCGATGAACACCGCGAGACATTTCAGGTCGCGCACCGGAGCGTGTTGCAGCAAGGCGGAAGCAGCGGTGATGCTGACCAAATCCTCCATCGAGCCGAGTTGCTCGAGCAGGGCGCCGACGGCCTGCGGATGCGGAGTCGTCACCGCGGCACTGAATCGGATCTGGTTTAAGATTTGTTCCATCGCCTTCTGCAACGAGCTGCCTACGCAAGCCGCCACGCTTAGAATGCTAACGCGCACGCGGATGCCGCGCCAACACCAAATCGGTTTTCCACGAAAAAAATTTCTCTCCGAAAAGCTTGCTGCGGCGCGACGGTTGTTTTATGGTTCATCGAATTAGCTAGAACTGGCGGCTTGAACCGAACCCGTCGTTGGCGTGACCCGGTGCAGGCGCCTGTCGAACAGGAGCAACGCAATGGCTACAGTTGATTTCGCCATCGGTATTGGCGGTGAGGCCGGCCAGGGGATCGCAACCCCCGGGGACATTCTGGCGCGCATTTTCGCGCGGCGCGGCCTGCACCTCAATGCCTATAACGCTTACCAGTCGATCATCCGCGGCGGGCATACTTTCCTGACCATCCGGGCGAGCGACCAGCCCGTCACGAACATGGGGGACAAACTGGATGTGCTCATCCCGCTCAACCAGGACACGATGAATCGCCATCTCAAGCTGCTCCGGGGCGGCGCGTGCGTGATTTACGATGGCGATAAACTGAAACCGGGTGAGCACGCGGCCGGTGTGCAGCTTTGCCCGATGCCGATGAAACAACTCTGCGGCACAAGCAAGCTGGGCGGCAATACGGTGGCTATCGCGGCTACGTTGCAGATGATCGGGATCGAATTTGAACCGCTGGAGCAAGTGCTCACGCGTCAATTCAAGAAAAAGGGTGACGCGGTCATCGCCGAGAACGTGAACATGGCCCGCGCCGGATATGAGTATGCCACGACGAATTTCAAGGCTTTCCCGGTTAAAGCGCCCAGAGGCGCGAAACCGCTTGGCATTGTCACCGGCAATCAGGCTACTGCCCTCGGCGGCGCGGCGGCAGGAGTCAAGTTTTACGCCGCTTACCCCATGAGCCCGTCCACCGGAGTGCTCATGTGGATGGCGGCGCACGCGCGGCAGCTTGGCATCATGGTGCGCCAGGTGGAGGACGAAATTGGCGTCATGAACATGGTGATTGGCGCGGCGCATGCCGGTTGCCGGGCGATGTGCGCGACTTCAGGCGGCGGTTTTGCGCTGATGAGCGAGGCGATTGGGATGTCGGGCATGATTGAAACGCCGATTGTATGCGTGGATGTGCAGCGTGCCGGTCCCGCCACCGGCGTGCCGACCAAAACCGAACAGGGAGACCTCTGGCAGATCCTTGGGGCAGGGCAGGGGGATTACCCGCGGATCATCGTTGCGCCGACAAGCCAGGTGGATCTGTTCAAGATCATTCCAGAGTTGTTTAATCTCGTTGACAAGTACCAGTGCCCGGGCCTGGTTTTGGCGGATCTGTTGATCTCGGAAGGCACTTCCAGCGTGGATCCGGCTGAGCTCGACCTCAACGTGAAGATCGACAGGGGCGAGATCATTTTCCCCAACGGCACGTCTGGGAACGGTGAGACGCCGAATCCCTTCGGCGGCTATAACGATAACGCCTACCTGCGCTACAAGAATACCGAGTCCGGCATCTCGCCGCGCGCGGTGCCGGGCACGCCCGGGCACATTCATATCGCGGCGACGGATGAACATGACGAAGATGGCACGCTGATCAGCGACGAGTTTACGAATCCAGCCAAGCGGCGGATGATGGTGGAGAAGCGCGCGCGCAAAATGCAAACCGTGCTGTCCCAGATTGCGCCGCCGAAACTTTACGGGCCGGAGAACGCGCAGGTAACGCTGGTAGGCTGGGGCTCGACCGAGGGCGTAATTCGCGAATCCATCGCCAAGCTCGCGGGCGACGAGGGGATTGTGGCCAATCACCTGCAAATCAAGTGGATCGTGCCGTTTCATGCCGATGAAATCGCTCGGATCCTTGGCCGCAGCAAGCGAGTGATTATTGTGGAGAACAATTACAGCGGGCAATTCGCGCGCTACTTGCGATCCGAAACGGGCTTTAAGGCCCATGGGCACATTCGAAAGTACGACGGTGAGCCGTTTATGCCGCATCACATCGTGGACGCGGTCAAAGAGCAAATCACCGGACGCGCGGAAGTCTCCGTGCCCGAGCACGAAATTTTGGTATAGAACTGGATCCCATGACTACAGCAACCATTTCCGAAGTCGTTCCTCCCGTGCCGGCGCCGGCAACTGCGCCGCAGCCCGGCGAACTCACCAAGGATACTTACAAAGGCAAAATTCATCCGGATTGGTGTCCGGGGTGCGGCGATTTCTCGGTGCTAAGCGCCCTGCAGACGGCCCTGTTCGAGCTGGGCCTGAAGCCCCATCAGGTGGCGGTCATCAGCGGGATTGGTTGTTCGTCGAACCTGCCTGGCTTCATCAACACCTACGGCATGCACACCCTGCATGGCCGCGGGATTGCGGTGGGCACGGGTCTTAAGTTGGCGAACCATGATTTGAAGGTGATTTGCACCGGTGGCGACGGCGATGGCTACGGAATCGGCGGCAACCATTTTCTCCACATCATGCGGCGCAATGTGGACCTGACCTATATCGTGATGGATAATCAGATTTACGGCCTCACCACCGGCCAGGTCTCTCCGACCAGCGTCAAGGGGATGAAGACCAAAACTACTCCGCATGGGAGTGTTGAGAACCCCATCAATCCTATCCCGCTGGCAATGGTCGGCGGCGCCACTTACATCGCTCGCGCCTTCAGCGGCAAACAGAAACACATGGTCGAAATCATCAAGGGCGCGATCCAGCACAAAGGCTTTTCGCTCGTTGATGTGTTTAGCCCCTGTGTGACCTACAACAAGGACAATACTTATCAGTGGTTCAACCCGCGCGTGAAGATCCTCGAAGAGCAAGGACATGACCCGACGGACTTCCATAAAGCCATGGACAAGGGTTACATGTGGGGTGACGAAATCCCGATCGGCCTGTTCTGGAAACGCACCGACCTGCCGACCCTGGAAGACCTCGAACCCGTCCTGCACGAAGGCGGTCCGCTCGCCTACCGCAAACTGGGCATTCCTGAAGACCAGGCCAAGGCACTGATTGCGGAGTTGATGTAAGTGATGCAATCAAAGCGGTTGCCGCGGAGGTCGCTTTGGCTCCTGCGTGGGTAATCCCGATGATTCCTCCGCTTCTCTCGTCTGTAATTCTTTTTCTGGCCGCGAGCACAGCTCTGGCGGATAAAATCGACGATTACGTCGAGGGTCAAATGCGGCGACGCCGCATCCCGGGCCTGGTTCTGGCTGTCGTGCGGAACGAGAAGACGACTAAGACCGAAGCCTACGGCCTGGCCAACGTGGAACTGCAAGTGTCGGCACGCAAGGAGGCGGTGTTCGAAATCGGGTCGGTCACGAAGCAGTTTACGGCGACCCTGATCCTGATGCTCACGGAGGAAGGCAAAATCTCGCTGGACGACCAGATAACGCGATTCTTCACGAATGCCCCTTTGACCTGGAAGGAGATTACAGTCCGCCATTTACTCACGCACACATCGGGAATCAAAAACTATAACAGCCTTTCCGGCTTCGAGGCGGCGAGACGTCTGAATGGCAATAAATTTGTCGCGCTGATGGCATCGCATCCATTGGAAGCGCCGCCGGGACAGACCTACAGCTACTGCAACACGGGTTACAACCTGCTCGGTTATATCCTCGAAAGTGTCACGGGAAAATCTTACTGGACGTTCCTTCAGGAACGGATTCTGGAGCCGCTGCAAATGCATCACACCGCGAGCCGCGATTTGAAAACCGTTATCACGAATCGGGCCGACGGTTACGAGATTGAGAAAAGCGTTCTCGTCAACCGCGATTCAGACCTGACCGATGTCTTTTCCGCGGGCGCGATCGTTTCGACAATTCCAGATCTCCTGAAGTGGAACGCCGCGCTGGACACCGAAAGGTTCCTGTCGAAAGCGAGCCGCGAGACCATGTGGACTCAGGTGACGTTGAACAGCGGTGAACGTCGTCCTTATGGCTTCGGCTGGCGGCTCGATGAACACAAGGGGCGCCGCGTGATATGGCACAGCGGCTCGACTGCCGGATTCACCGCGTGCTTGCTGCGATTTCCGGAAGAGCGACTCGCGGTGATTGTGCTCTGCAACTTGGGCGAGCAAGGAACGGCAACCCACGTGGCCAAAGGAATCGCAGACCTGTTCCCGCCGTCGTCGGTCGTCAAATCAGAACGGCCCTAAGCGCAAGATCGCGAAAACTTATTTCTCCCCGTTTCCGTTGACGATAAAAGGCTCGAATTCACGCCGAGTGTTCGGCGGGATGTGGGCGGTAAAACGCGCCATCCTGCCATTGTAATCGCGCTCAACGACTTGACCCACTTCATGGAGGCGAGCGATCACTGCCGAATGCCGGTGCGGCACGTTGAGCCGAACCAATTCGCGAACCGGGCGCAGCAAGGTTCCCAGCTCGGCAAGCAATTCAGAGATGCCCTCTCCGTCTTTGGCGGAAATGGCAACCGAATTCGGGAACCGATCCAGGTAACGCTGAAGCAGTTCGCGCTTTTCGAAGCGGTCGATCTTGTTGAACACCATCAGCGTGGGTTTTCCGCCCGCGCCGATTTCGTCGAGCACTGCATTCACCGCCAGAATCTGCTCTTCCGCCTGCGGGTGGCTCAAATCGACTACGTGCAGCAACAGATCGGCTTCCACCACCTCCTCCAGAGTTGCTTTGAACGCCTCCACCAGGTCATGTGGAAGTTTGCGGATAAAACCGACCGTATCGGTCAGGAGCACGTTCTGGTTCGTCGGCAATCGCAGCCGCCGCGTTGTCGGGTCGAGCGTGGCGAACAAAATATCCTCGGCCAGCGTCGCCGCGCCGGTCAGCGTGTTCAGGAGCGTCGATTTGCCAGCGTTTGTATAGCCCACGATGGACGCCAACGGCCACTGGCTGCGCTGACGCCCTGACCGCTGGGTCGCGCGTTGCTTGCGGACGGTCTCCAAGTCGCGCTCGATGCGCGTGATGCGATCCTGGACGCGGCGGCGGTCGGTTTCCAACTGCGTTTCGCCTTCGCCGCCTCGCATCCCGATGCCGCCCTTTTGCCGTGACAAGTGGCCCCAAAAACGCGTCAGTCGCGGAAGCAAATGCTGCAATTGCGCCAGTTCGATCTGTAGTTTGCCTTCCTTGGTGCGCGCCCGCTGGGCGAAGATGTCTAGGATCAGCGAAGTGCGATCCAGAATCTTACACTCGAACACCTTCTCCAGGTTTCGGCTCTGCGCTGCGGAGAGTTCGTCGTCGAAGATGACCGTGTCCACGTCGCTTTTGCGGCAACTCTCGGCCCATTGCCTGGCTTTACCGCTGCCGATAAATGTGCCGGCCACGGGCGCATCCATCTTTTGCGTGCCGCTCCCGACCACTTCGCCTCCGGCAGTGGTGGCCAATTCCCCTAACTCGGCCATGGAATCCTGAACCTCCCAGGACGTGCGGTTTTTCAATTCGACACCAGCCAGAAACACCCGCTCCGTCCGACTGTTTGCTGTCTCAATGAGTGCTTTCAATTCTCTGGAACTTATTCTAGCACAACGCTGGCCTAAGCAAAACCGGAATTGCTGCGACCTGATCTTGACCCGGTCCGGTGACGCCCGCACCTTTCAGAAGGATACTATGCAACTGGCCCAGAGCACGCTTGCCGATTTGCGCCGGATTGTCGGCGGCAAAAATGTCCTCACCAGCCCGGAGGACCTGATCCCGTACTCGTTTGACGGCACGGCGGCTCTTCAACAAACGCCCGGTTGCGTCGTCTTCGCGGAAACAACATCGCACGTTAGCGAGATATTGCGGCTCGCGACCGCGACCCGCACCCCGGTGGTCACCCGCGGTTCGGGCACCGGCCTTAGCGGCGGCAGCGTTCCTTTGCGGGGCTGCATCGTGCTCTGCACCGTGAAGCTGGACAAAATCCTTGAACTTGACCGCGCGAACCTGACCCTCCTGGCGGAACCGGGGGTCACGACGCTGCAAATCTCAGACGCTGCCGCGGCGGCCGGGCTGTTCTATCCGCCCGATCCCGGTTCGATGAAGGTTTCTACGATCGGCGGCAATGTGGCCGAGAATTCAGGCGGGTTGCGCGGGCTCAAATATGGTGTGACGCGCAACTACGTCATGGGGCTGGAAGTGGTGTTGCCAGATGGAGAGGTGCTGTGGACCGGCAATAAGTGTGTGAAAGACGTTGCGGGTTATTCAGTGCGCGACCTCTTCATCGGCTCGGAGGGCACGCTGGGGGTCATTACCAAAGTTTTGCTGCGCCTGATTCCGAAACCGGCGGCTAAGAAGACGATGGTGGCTACCTTCGACCAGATGGACAAGGCGGCCCAAACGGTTTCGCAAATCATTGCCGCCCAGATCATTCCGTGCACCTTGGAATTCCTCGACCGCACGACCATTCATTGCGTGGAGGATTTCGCCAGGGTCGGCTTGCCATTGAGTTGCGAGGCGCTGCTACTGATGGAAACCGACGGTCACCCGGCAGTGGTCGCTGAAGAGGCGGCGCACATGGAAAAAATTGCCCGCGAAAACGGCGCGATCGAAGTCCGCGTTGCCGGGGACGACGCTGAAGGTGCGCGTCTGGCGACCGCCCGGCGTTCGGCTTTCTCGGCTCTCGCGCGCGTGGCCCCGACGACTATTCTCGAGGATGCGACCGTGCCTCGCAGTGAACTGGCCCGGATGATCCGCTTTGTTGAGGCCGTTGCCAGGAAATACAAGCTTCGTATCGGCACTTTCGGACACATGGGCGACGGAAACCTGCATCCCACGTTTCTCACCGACGAACGAAACAAAGAAGAGATGCACCGCGTCGAGGAAGCCTTTAAGGAAATCTTCGACGAGGCAATTCGCCTCGGCGGGACCATTACCGGCGAACACGGAATCGGGCTGGCTAAGAAATCGTTTCTGCCGCGCTTCGCCGGCGAGGCGCAGATGCGCGTCATGCGTGAGCTGCGCCGCGCGCTGGATCCAAACGGGATTCTAAACCCCGGCAAAATGTTTGATTGAGCAGGCCGCAAATGCCTGGTGCCTTCCAATCAGTGCAGTTGGAGCTGCAACGCGCTCCCAAAGCGTGGCTGGTGACGGGTGCGGCAGGGTTTATCGGGTCGCATCTCGTCGAGGCATTGTTGCGCCTGGACCAGCGAGTGATTGGTCTTGACAATTACTCCACGGGCAAAGCCCAGAATCTCGAGCAGGTCCGCCAGCTTGTTTCGCCCCAACAATGGAACCACTTCCATTCGATCCAGGGCGACATTCGCGAGTTACCCATTTGTCAACGGGCCTGCGAGCATGTGGACTATGTTCTCCACCATGCCGCGCTCGGTTCAGTGCCCGCCTCGATGAACAATCCGCATCTTACGCATGAGGTTAACGTAACCGGTTTTCTGAATATCTTGTGCGCCGCTCGGGATCAGCGCGTCAGCCGCGTCATTTACGCGTCCAGCAGCGCGGTTTATGGCGATGACCCGGATCTTCCCAAGGTCGAAGACAGGATTGGCAGGCCGCTCTCGCCCTATGCTTTAAGCAAGTTGGCCAACGAACTATATGCAGACACCTTTCATCGCTGCTTCGGCGTCGATGCGATCGGCCTGCGCTATTTCAATGTGTTTGGTCCGCGCCAGGATCCCAATGGCCCTTATGCCGCGGTAATTCCGAAATGGATCGAGGCGATGATCACCAATGAACCGGTGTTCATCAACGGCGACGGGGAAACGAGCCGGGACTTTTGCCCCGTGAGCAACGTTGTGCAGGCAAACCTCCTCGCAGCCCTTGCCCGGCCATCTCTGCCCGATTCAACGATTCAACGATTCAACGTTTACAACATCGCCCTGGGCCAAAGGACGACGCTCAACGAATTGTTTGGGATAATTCGCGACGCCCTGCGCGACAAATTTCCAAGACTCGGGCAACTGAACCCACAATATCGCGACTTCCGCCCGGGCGATGTGCGACATTCGCAGGCCGATATCAGCCGCGCGCGCAAGCTGCTCGGGTATGCTCCGGCTCAAGAGGTCAAAGCAGGGCTCACTGCGGCCATCGGGGAGTATTGGGACCGTCTGCCGGGCTAAGCTCTCGTCGGTACTCTCCCGACCAGTCTGAAAGTGTCGCTATCTCTTATTTCTCTCAGAAGGTTGCTGCACGGGCTTTAGCACCACTTTTTGTTTGTTGGCACCTGCGGTGGCGGGCGGCGCTGAGGTGCGATTATGTTGAAGCGTTGATGGCGCAATGGCGGGCATCGGCGCCCTTTCTCGTGCAGCCACGGGCAGGGCTGCGGGAGGCGCCGCCGCCGCCTGGTTTGTACCTATGTTGTCGTATGAAAACATACACAAGAAAGTGATCCCCGTCAGAAAGCCGGCGATTGATAGAATATTCGCTGCGTGGACCACTTTGGTGAATCGATTCTTTGGTTCGCTCTGCGTCGGCGGCGGATTGGTTTGCGGGAGTAACCGGCTGGCGTCCCGGCAAAAGTGCCAATCGAGCCGCTTAATGTCGCCTCCGACGGCATACTGGCTGAGGATCAACCCGAGCACCCCCGAAAGTAAGGCAAGGATGAGGCAGGCCCACGCGGTCACGAGGTACGGCATCGTCTCTGGCCCGGGAGAGGAGGCGATTCTTTCCAGAAACGTGAGCGAAACCGCCAGTGCGCCCCCGGACAAGGTTAATACCCATTGATCGTACCGTCCGCTCAACTCCAGCTTGAGGTGAATCAATTGCTCCCGCTCGCTCGCGAATTCCTCGCGCCTCAGCTTAAATTGCTCAAGTCGGTCATTCACATCTAACCCGGTTCCGGTTCCTCCGGAGGGAGTAGCACGATCGCAAAATCTTTCTGCGCAAGGGCAAAGAGCAGAAAACGTGCTGGCAGAAATCCCCCAATAACCTCACCCGTCCGCGCCGTTTCCATGTCCAGGAATTGACCATGTAGGGAGCTTCGAGCTGCTTTCGGCATTCGACATTCGGAATTCGGGTTGGCAAAGGATTGGCACTTCCCCTGCTCCGCCGCTTGCAGGTGATTTGCTCCGCAGGATTTGGAGCGATCGCCTTAGCGTGGATGCTGGCCACGGGAGGATCGGTGCCTCGCGTGGCCGGCATGGTTCCGGGCGCAGCGTGGTTCGCGCCCGGCACAGTTGAACCTTCCGAAAGTCAACACGGAAGGAGTGTCTCGAAACTGACCAGAAAAATACCCTATGAACATTGCAGCAACCAAATCTCGAGCAGCGATCATCGCTGCCCTCGCCGTCTCCTTGTGCATCAGCATCCCAACCGCGCAGGCCCAAAGCGGCAACGACGTCGTCGTGACTCTTAAAGCGCAAAAAGTTACCGTGGCCAGAGACGGCAAGGAGACACTCCGCTTGGCTGATCGCGCCACGCCCGGAGAGATAATTCAGTACGACGCCGTCTATAAGAACCAAAGCAAGAGCGGCGTGCGTAACTTGCAGCCCACCCTGCCAATTCCCGCAGGCCTTGAATACCTCCCCAACTCCGCCAAACCCGCGCCGGCAAAGGCAAGCATCGATGGAAAAAATTTCAGCCCGCTGCCCCTCATGCGACAGGTCGCTCTTCCCGACGGGCGCACCAAAGAGGAGGCAGTTCCCTACTCCGAATACAGGGCGTTGCGATGGGAATTGGGAGACCTGGATTCAGGCAAGGTCGCTGTCGTGTCCGCGAGGGCCCGGCTGGCTCTCAAGTAACCGCATTGAACTTGGATGCACCCTACAATGAAAACACTCCTTCCTCCGCGATTTGGCGCTGGTTTACAGAATTTAATTCGTCGTCCGTGCCCTCCGGCGATGCGCAGCACATTCCTCGTTCTGTCGCTTCTGCTGTGCAGCATCACCTTTGTCGGCTCCGCGCCGCCGCCCGCGGGCACCAGCATCGGTAACCAGGCTTCCGCCACTTACACCGACGCCAGCAACACCCCACGCTCCACCACCTCCAATGTCGCAATCACCATCGTCCAACAGGTGGCCAGTTTCACATTGACCGCTGACGGCGCCAGGTTCGCCGCGCCCGGCGGGCAGGTGTACTATCCCCATACTGTCGTCAACACCGGCAATGGAAGCGACACATTCAACCTGAGCGTTGCAAATAGCGCGGGCGACAACTTTGATCTCAACTCTCTGGCCCTCTATGCAGATGCCAACGGCGATGGCCTCCCGGATAACGCGACCCCAATCACAACCACCGGGCCCCTTGTATCAGGCGCATCATTCCGCTTCGTCGCCCTCGGTATCGTGCCTGCGACGGAGACCGCAGGGCGAATCGCCATCATTACAGTAACAGCCAGCGGCACGGCTACAGCCACCCCGGCACCAGCCCAAAATAATACTGATACGACGACAGTGACCGGCAATGCCGTCATCAACGTCACCAAGTCTATCAGCGCCAGTTCCGGATCAGCGGGCAGCGGCCCTTATACGATCACTCTCACCTATAATAACGTCGGCAATAGCAGCGCGACGAATCTAAACCTCCTCGATCTGATTCCCGCCGGGATGACTTACCTGCCGAACAGCGCGCGTTGGAGTGTGACCGGAGGCACGGTCTTGACCGATGCGAACAACGCCGACCTGCAGGGCTCCGCTCCAGACACAGTTATCTATGACTTTGGCGTCACCGTTGCCGGTCGCGTGACGGCAGTAATAGCCCGCGTCCTGCCGGGACAATCGGGAACGCTCACATTCCAGGTGAACGTTCCGGCCTCCACTCCGGCCGGCGTCATTCAGAATACGGCGACTTATACCTATGATCCCGGCACTGGCACCCCGGTTGGGCCTTTCAATAGTAACACCGCTGACTTCACGGTCATCCAGAGCGTGTCGTTAACCTTAACCGGACAAACCATCGCCAGCGCACCGCAAGGCGGCACTGTGGTGTTCACGAACGTCGTCCAAAACACGGGGAACGGCGTGGATACGTTCGACATCACCATGGCCAACGCCAGCTTCCCGGCCGGAACCACGTTCAACCTGTTCCAAAGCGACTCCAACACGCCGTTGGTTGACAGCACCGGCAATGGAATTCCTGACACTGGTCCCCTTTCTCCCAACCAGACCTACAACATTATCGTGAAGGCGACGTTGCCGGCTGGAGCTTCCGGCGGAGGCCCCTACACAGCGACGAAGACGGCGCGCTCGCGTGTTGACAATGCAGTTTTTGCGACCGCCGATGACGTCCTGACGGCGATCGGCACAAGCACCGTCGATGTCACGGCCAACGCGCCGTTGCCCGGCGGGGCAGGCGCAGGTGCAGGCCCTGAAGCCGCGGCCGTGGTCAGCAACACGACGAACCCGGGTACTACGACGCGATTTACGCTATACGTAAATAACACCAGCGCCTCCGCTGATTCATATAATCTGTCCGCGAGCACGGATTCCTCCTTTGCTGCCATTACTCTCCCAGCCGGCTGGAGCGTTGTTTTCCGCAACTCTGGCAACGCCGTTATTACCAGCACCGGCGTTATCGCGCCGGGAGGCAATTCCCTGGTCTATGCGGACGTGACGATTCCGGCCGCCGCCGTACCCGGAGCCACTGACATCTATTTCCGCGCGCTATCACCAACAACCACCGCTGCGGACGAGCTGCACGCCGCTGTGAACGTCAATGCCGCGCGGAATTTGACCTTAACTCCGAATAACAGCGGTACTGTGTTCCCGGGTGGCACCGTTCTTTACTCCCACCTTTTGGTGAATAACGGCAATGTCATTGAAGGCGATGGAACGGCCAGTTCCGTCGATTTGACCTTGAGTCACTCTCAACCCGGGTGGAGCTCGATCATTTATTACGACGCCGACAGCGACGGCGTGGTTAGTGGAACTGATCCGGCCGTTACGAGCTTGAATTTCGTCAGCGCCGGTTCGGCCGGTCTTTCCCCCGGTGAATCGGTTCGACTCCTTGTCCGGGTCTTCGCGCCGCCGGGAGTCGCGCTCGGAACCATCGACGCCCTCAGCCTCACGGCGACAACCGTCAACGGCACCCATACGAGCGCCGTACCGCCCCCAACGACCGTCACAGATACAACCACGGTCATCTCGGGCGACGTCACCATGGTCAAAGAACAAGCCCTCGATGCGGACCTCGACGGCAACCCCGATGGCCCTTACAGCGCGGCGCAGATCACAGCGGGCGCACTGCCAGGCCGCAGCATTCGTTACCGGATCACTGTGACGAACGTCGGAACCGCGCCGGCAACATCGCTGCGAGTGTTCGACACCACTCCGGCTTACACCACTTATACCACGACATCTCCAGCGGCGACCACGGTCGGAACGCTCTTCGCCGCTCCAGCTAACGGCGCCAGCGGACCCCTGGAGTTCGACATTGGCACCCTGAACCCCGGTCAATCGGCCGTCATCACCTTTGGCGTGATCATAACACCGTAATACGCGGCTGAGCTGCACAACCCTGAAACGGCAAATGGCCGTAGCTGAGTAACACCGGCTACGGCCTGAGCCGCTATAAAAGGCGTGCCCGAAAAGAGCAACACGGAGCACGAAGCAACGCGAGCGGTCGTGAGTGAAGGTCGGCGCGCGGCACCCATTTTCAAGAAGGGTGTTCCGCGAGCGCACTTCGCGCGCGCACTGCTGACGGCTGCGTGCGCCCTGATGGGCCTCGCCCCCGCCCACGCCGCGATTCGCGAAGTCATCAACCGGGCAGATGTCCACTTCATGGTCGCGCCAGGGATCACGAATTTCTACACGACGCCGCCCGTGAGTGTGCTTGTCGAGACGTTCTTTCCGCCGGAGATCGCCTTTTATACCGATGCATCTTTCAGCGCTCGGGCCTTCTGTGGTCGCATCGGGGAAGATCTTTACATCCAGTGCCGCGCGGCAAGTTGCAACACTAACACAAACTCAATTGATACATGCCTCGTCACCTTGACTTCAACCAAGACCGGCGACAGCGAGACGTATAGCGCAGTTGAAACGGCGGTTGACTCCGGCGTCTTTCGCATTCTCCCCTACGTGAATACAAGAAACGCCGCGACACACCCGGCAGAGCCAGGCAACGGGATCATCGAAACCACCTGGAACGATCTGCTGCGCGCCGAAACTCAGGGTTGCACCCCGCTCTCAGCAACAGCGCAACTGTTTATCGACCCCGGCGGCGTGGTCTTTGACAGCAGCGCCAACACGCCCGTCCCAGGGGCGCGTGTCACGCTGATCGAATCAACCACTCAGCTACCCGCCGCCGTTTTCGATGTGGACGGGCAAACCCCAGTCCCCGCGACCGTCATGACCGGGCCTGATGGCCGCTATGTTTTTCCGATGGTCTATCCCGGGGTATTTCGCATTTCTGTCGAGCCGCCCGCTGGATTTATCGCCCCCTCCCGAGTCCCCGCGCAGGACCTGCCCCCTGGCCGAACCATCCTGGTTCCGGGTTCCTACGGCGGCGACTTCACTAATTCCGGCATGATTGAGCTGGACATTCCGGTTGACCCCATGACACAGCCAGAGGGGGCCCTCTTTGTTCAAAAAACCGCCTCGCGGCAGGTCGCAGAAATTGGCGACTTCGTCGATTACGTCCTTCAAATCAAAAACCTGACTAGCAACACGCTGGCCGCGGTCACCGTGACGGATTTCCTGCCCCGCGGCTTCGCTTATGTCTCCGGCAGCAGCCGTTTCAACGGAGGCCGCGTCGCAGACCCAATCGGGGGAGGCGGCCCGCGCCTGGAGTACTCCATCGGTCCGCTTCCGCCGAATGACCCCGTCACGCTCGCTTACCGGGTGCGGATTGGCCCTGGCGCCGCCCAGGGGGACGCGCTGAACCAGGCACAGGCCATGACTGATTCTCCCCGGCTGCTGAGTAACGTCGCGCAATACCGCATCCATGTGGGCGGCGGCATTTTCACCGATCGCGGTATCGTTTTAGGAAAAGTATTTGTTGATG
>JAKEEH010000373.1 GCA_022616725.1 Limisphaerales bacterium
GGCGGTCCTGGTCTCACAGACAAATCTATTAACAGCATTCAAGTAGGCGCGCGCGCTGGCTTCGATCACGTCTGTGCTCGCGCCCTTGCCCGTGACGAGTTCGCCGTTGCCGAAGTCCACCTTTACGGTGACTTCGCCCAGAGCGTCCTTGCCCTGAGAAACGGCGCGCAACGAATAATCCATGAGGCGGCCTCGAGTCTTGGTGAGACGATCAATGGCTTTGAGTGCCGCATCGACTGGACCATCGCCGATCCCGGCATCCTGCAACACTTCGCCATTGTCTTTGACTGGTTTGCGCAAACGCACGGTCGCGGTGGGAACGGTCTGGTTGCCGGAGGTGACGCTCAGGTAATCCAGCGACCAGGTCTCAGGCACCTCGGTGATCCGGCCTTCGACGAGGGCGGCGAGGTCGTCGTCATAGACAAATTTCTTCTTGTCGCCGACTTCCTTGAATTTGGCGAAGATCGCATTGACATCAGCCTCGCTCATTTTGAAGCCGAGATGCTTGAGACGCACCGCCACGGCCGCGCGGCCACTATGCTTGGTTAAGGGCAACTCCGTGACGCCCCAACCGACGTCGAGCGGATTCATGATTTCATAGGTCTCACGCTTCTTGAGGATTCCATCCTGATGGATCCCGCTGCCGTGGGCAAACGCGTTCGCGCCAACGATAGCTTTGTTGCGCGGGACGGGGAAACTGCACATGCGGGAGACGAGCCGCGAGGTCTTGACGATTTCTCGAATGCGCATGCCGGTGTGAAGGCCGCGAAACATGTCGTTGCGGGTGCGGATAGCCATGACGAATTCTTCGAGGGCGGTGTTGCCGGCGCGCTCACCGATGCCGTTGATCGTGCCTTCCACCTGCCGGGCGCCCCCCTGAACCGCGGCGAGCGAGTTGGCGACGGCGAGACCGAGATCGTCGTGGCAATGCGCGCTGAAGATCACATTTTTCGCGCCTTTGGCGTTCGCGATCACGTGGCGAAACATCCGTTCATATTCGCCTGGGGTCGCGTACCCGGTGGTATCGGGCATGTTGATCGTGGTAGCGCCCGCTTCGATGGCAGCCTCGACGACCTTAACGAGGAAATCGAGCTCGGTTCGAGAGGCGTCCTCCGGGGAGAATTCGACGTTATCGACGAAACTCCTGGCGCGCTTCACGCTTTCGATGGCAAGGCGGATGATTTCGGCTTGTGCTTTGCCGAGCTTGAATTCGCGATGGAGCTTCGAGGTGCCGAGAAAGACGTGGATGCGCCCGCGTTTGCCGGCGGGTTTGATCGCGTTGCCAGCGGCATCGATGTCTTTCGGCACGCAGCGCGCCAGTCCACAGATGAGCGGTCCGCGGACCTCGCGGGCAATTTGCTGGACGGAAGCGAAGTCGCCGTCGCTGGAGACCGGGAAGCCGGCTTCGATCACGTCCACGCCCAAGCGGGCGAGCTGACGGGCGATCTCGAGTTTTTCGCGGGGCGTCATGGCCGCGCCGGGGCATTGCTCGCCATCGCGAAGCGTCGTGTCAAAGATTACGATTCGGTCGTTTTTCATATCATATTTCGTTGTGGCGGCGCGGCTTCAGACAAAACAAAAACCCCACCGCCGGGTTTGGCAGTGGGGTTGGGAAATCGTCGCTAAAGCCTAACACCCGCCTGCCGCGCCACGCAGCAGCAGCGCACTAAGCAGCAGTCGAATGTTCAAATTTCCGTTCACCGCAGGCACCATAATGCGGTTTTGCCGCCAATGTCAACTTGAATGTGCAGGTTGCGAAACGAAGTTCGATCCGCAGGAAATCCTTCAAAGTGACTGGTATCGCCACTATCGGAGCCAAGCGATTCAACAACGATGCGGCAAAACGCCCTGCGTCCCAAGCCGGGGTCATCCTCTGAGCTGGAATGAGATGAAATTGCCGCTTGTGGCCGCTGGAGATGGCGTGGTAGGCTGCGCCCGAGTTCGGGAGCAAGCTCGTAAGGACCGGTTGAAAGGAACGTGCTATGAAGCTGATCATGATTACGTCGCTCGCCTGCGGGATTGGTGTTTTGATGCCTGCGGCGGCATCGGAGGTCGCCAAACAATTTGAGTTCGAGAAACCGGTGCGCCTTAAGGGAGGAAACGAATTTGTGCGCGTGGAGAGCCCTGGTTACGCCGCGCCGTGTTGGGATGACATCGATGGGGACGGGAAAAAGGATTTGCTGGTGGGCCAGTTCAAGGACGGGAAAATCCGGGTGTACAAGGGACTCGGCGGCGAAAAGCTGGCTCCCGGTGAATGGCTCAAGGCAGAAGGGAAGGTGGCGAAAGTCCCCGGAGTTTGGTGATGCACGAGCTCGACTCCACAGTTAGTGGATCTCAATAACGACGGTCACCGCGACATTCTTTCCGGCTCCTACTCGCGCATGCAAGGGTCGATGGCGGGGCTGTTCCAGGTGCTTTGGGGAGAAGCGGGCGGGAAGTTCAAGGAAGCCACGGTATTGAATGGAACGGACAAGGAGCCACTGATCATCCCGATCAAGAGTAAATCGGAACAAATCGAGAATATCTGCACACGACCGACGACAGTGGATTGGAATGGCGACGGGAAGTTGGACCTGGTGGTAGGCACTTTCGCTGGAAGTTTTTATGTGTTCACAGGCGAGGGAAACGGCAAGTTCACACCCAAACCGGAACCGCTGATGACGGGCAAGAAGCGCCTGAAGATCAAAGGCCACCACGGTGATCCTTTTATCGTGGACTGGGATGGCGACGGAGACCTGGACCTGCTCAGCGGGTCAAGCGAAGGCGGCGTCCAGTGGGCGGAGAACACTGGAGCGCCGGGCAAAACGCCGGTGTTGAAGGAGTTCGAAACGGTTATCAAGCCGGGGCGCACATTTGAAACCGGGCAACTCGTCAGTGAGCAGGAGTTGACTGAACCAGCAAGTTCGACCCGGGTCTGGGTCGATGACGTGAATGGCGATGGGAAACTGGATATCCTGGTTGGGGACGACGTCACGCTGGTGTCAATGGCAAAAGGGCTCAGCGAGAAGGAGTTTGGAAGGAAGCTGGAGGAGTGGAAGAAAGCATACAGTGCCGCCTCTAAAGCGATGAGCGAAGCAAATGCCGGCCGGCCAGAGGAAGCGGCGCGAAAGCGTTTCAACGAAATCTATCAGAAGCGCACCGAGTTCATGGACGAAGATCCGACCGGCTATGTGTGGCTGTACCGGAGGAAGTAGCACTCGGCTCGGGCACGCTCTCGCGACTCTTGCTCACGCCTCAAAGAGGCTCTCTCTCGGTCGTTAAGTCCAGAATCGGTATGCGTTCCACCCCGCCCGGATCATTTCCGGCTCCACACCTAACCAATAGCCGATCTGCAGAATGACTCCCCAAAATGTGCTTCTTACCGGGGCCACGAACCAGAGCGCGATGAAGAGCGCAAACTGCGATACGTGGGCGTAGGCATAACTCTGGGCGCGCACGTTCTCCGGCAGCCAGGGCGCGAATGCCTGGAAGCCATCCAGCGGTGGCACGGGGAGGAGGTTCAGGACGATGGCACTGATTTGCAAGTGCAGCAGGAAAGCCATTGACACGGAGACGAGACTCTCCGGATCAGATTTGAGCACGTCAAACTTGAACAGGGCGCCAATCGCAATCACAAAGATCAGATTCATCGCCGGGCCGGCCAGCGACACCGCCGTTTCCCATCGGCGCGACCGCAGCAGCGATCGGTCAATGTAAACGGCGCCGCCGGGAAGTCCGATCCCACCAAGAATGACAAACACGATGGGCAGGATGAGGCTATCGACCGGCGTTGTGTATTTCAGGGGATTCAACGTGAAATAGCCCTTGTCTTTGACGGTGTAATCGCCGCCGCGAAATGCAACCCAGGCATGGCCGAATTCGTGGAGGCAGACCGATAGCACCCAGAGCACCGTAACGATATAGAAACATTCCATGCCCATGCCCTGCTGCACGCCCTGGTTAAGCCGCCGTCACCACCGCGTAATTCCGCTTGCCCTTGCGGAGCAAAACGTGCTTGCCAAACAGCAAATCGTTTGGCTGGAGCGCCCGCTGCGGATTGGCCTCGCGGACATTGTTGAAATAAATGCCACCGCTTTCAACGTCCTTGCGGGCCTGGCCTTTGCTCGGACACAAGCCCGATAGCACGAGCAACTCCACAAGCGGTTTTCCAACCGCATTTTGTATAGTGCTGGACGGCACTTCACCGACGACATCCTTGAAAGTTGTCTCGGAAATGCCTTCCAGAGTGCCCCCAAAAAGGATTTCACTCGCGCGGATCGCATCGCTGGTCGCGTGCTCGCCATGGACCAAATTCGTTGCCGCTTTAGCAAGAGCCTTATGGGCTTCGCGGGTTTCGGGTTTGGCGGTGTGCTGTTTCTCCAGAGCGGCGATTTCTTCGGCACTCAAGAAAGTGAAGTACTTCAAGTAGCGAATCACATCCCGATCATCAACCCGGATCCAGAATTGATAAAACCGGTAAACACTGGTTCTGGCAGGATCGAGCCAGATGGCGCCCGCCTCGCTCTTCCCGAACTTGCTTCCATCGGCATTGGTGATTAACGGCATGGTCAAGCCGAACACATGCGCGCCGAGTTTTTTGCGGCATAAGTCGATTCCGGCCGTGATATTCCCCCATTGATCACTGCCACCGATCTGCAACTCGCAATTGTAATCCTTGCGCAAGTGATAGAAATCAAAGGCCTGGAGCAGCATGTAGCTGAACTCCGTATAACTGATGCCCACCTCTCGATCCTCCATGCGCGCGCGGACACTTTCCTTGGCCACCATCATGTTGACAGTGAAGTGCTTGCCGACTTCGCGCAGGAAATCGAGATAACTGACGCCCACCGTCCAGGAAGCATTGTCCACCAGCCGGGCGGGATTGGACGGGACGTCAAAGTCGAGCATCGCGCGCATCTGCTCCTTCATGCGCGCGATGTTATGATCGAGGAGCTCGCGCGTGAGCAGTTGGCGCTCGGTGGTTTTGCCGCTGGGATCGCCAATCAAGCCGGTCGCCCCGCCGGCGACCGCGATGGGATGATGTCCGAAGTGCTGGAACCGGCGCAGGGCCAGCAGCGGGACCAGGCTGCCAATGTGCAAGCTGTCCGCCGTCGGATCGAATCCGCAATAGAGCACGATGGGCCCGGCGGCCAGCCGTCTGGGCAGTTCGCCTGGATCTGTGCAATCCGCGAGCAAGCCGCGTTGCTGGAAGTCCTCAAACACGTTCATCGCGGCGCACAGTTAATTCGACGGCCACATGCCTCTCAAGCGTTTTCGGGCTTTCGGCACCAGGATTTCTAAGGAAGCCATGAGGAAAGAAAGCCATGAAGAAAGGAAGGCCGGGCTATTCCTGTATTCCTGGTTTCCTTATGATTTAGCGTTCTCAATCTGAGAGTCTCTCAACTCTCAGCCCTCAACTCTCAACTGCTCAATCCGGTTCGGCGAGGATTTTGGCGCGGCGCTCCTTGTATTCGCCGTCGGAAAGTTTGCCGTCGATATACAACTTCAGGGCGTGGTCGAGCTTCTGGCGTTTGGTCATTTGCGTGCCCGAAGCGTTGGTCGCAGTCGTGCTGGTGTTGGTCGCCTGCTCGCGCGCTTCCTTCTTTTGCATCAATTCGTTGATCTTGCTCTCGACATCCTGCAGGGCGGCGGCTTTGGCAGCCTGGTTTGTGGCGCCTTCGGGCGGCGGCGGCTCGGGCAGCGGTTCGGTGATCGCGGGTCCCTCGGGGTTGGCGGCCATGTTGGGAGTCGTTTTGCGCAACAGGTCCAAAGCGCGGGAATGGACGTCGTTGGTCGGGAGGGCCGCCGGCTTCGGCCGCGCCGGCTCAGGGCGATACGTCTGCAGAAAACGCTGGAAGTCGCGGGCGGTAATTTTGCCCTCAAGGTAGAGGCGTTCCGTCTCCGCAAGCGTTGGCTGCTTTACAATATTCGTGGACGCCACCTGCGGCCGGACCGCATTTGTCGGCTTCGGCGCCGGACCCTGGCCGAGCGCTTCCCGCAAAACCTCGCGCGACTTCTGGTCTGTGACCGACGGCGTTTGCGCCACGCACAGGGCGCATCCGAAGCCCACAACCACTAATGCTGCGAATCGCTCCCGACTCATGATTTACATTATCCGCAGTCGTAACAAATTCCAACAAGGTTATCGTGCGTTCCAGGGCATCACTGAAGCGCCTCGAACGCCGCGCGCGCGCCCGTGGCCAGGGCGTTGACGCGCGTCAACAAGGGGAAATCCGATGGCCCTTCGAGTGTGTAGCTCAGGCGTGTTTTGTGATGGATCAAATAAAATGCCTCCGGCCAGTCGGGGCGCGTGCCCAGATAACGGTTGGCGCAGATAACCCCGCCGCAGGCCTCCCGGCCTTCGATGAGCTCCGACATATCGATCGGGCACACTTGCTTGACGCGCTCGACAATGTGCGCCGCCAACGATGGCTGAAGGTCGGGGTTCAGTTCGTAAACATAGAAGCCATGTGATTCCCAATCCTCGTGCAGGCACATGCTGAGATCAAACCGGGGCCGCTGCTCGAACCAGCGAATGTGCGCGCGAACCAGTGCCGTCTTGCGGGAACGATAATCGCGATTTAGATCCACGCCATCTTCGTTCTCACGAGTGTTGCGGGCGAACCCACCCGGGTTAAGGCATGGGATCACAAAGAGCGTAACGTCCTCTGGCCAGGCGTTCTCCTCGAACAATCGCAGCACACAGAGCGGCCCCGCCGGTTCATCGCCATGCGTCCCGCTGGAGAAATAGATCGTCTTGCGGGGGCGGGCGACGACTCTCTGAAATGCCGGCAACTCAAGTTCCGGCGAAACAACCAGCGGGATCGGTTGCCACCCAGTTTCTTTTGCAACCTGCTGCACGTCCCGCAACAGCTTATGGATGTCAATGGTTTCTCCCTGATAGGAAGCGATGTTCCGGCCGAGCCTTTGCGGGTATCGGGGTGCGTCTTCCATGCGGCGTACGACCTCAACCCATCGCGCCCGCTTCGACTGGCACGGTCTCGTCCTGGTCGGCGAAGTCGTGCTTGTCCCAGTCCGGATCAAGCCCCAGGTCGCGCAGCATCTGCAAGTCCTTTTCGACAGGCTGATTCAGTGTAGTCAAATAATTTCCAACCATCAGCGCGCTCGCGCCCGCCGCGAACACCATGCTCTGCATGTCTCGCAAATTCACCGTGCGGCCGCCTGCAATCATGATTTCCTGCCGTGGCAGGATGAGTCGAAAGCATGCGATCGTTTTGAGAATCTCCAGCGGCGGCAGTGGCGGATTGTTCGCGAACGGGGTGCCTGGGATTGGGTTCAAAATGTTGATCGGCACGACATTTGCCCCGAGCTCTTTCAACGAAAACGCCAGGTCACACCGATCCTGGCGGGTTTCGCCCATGCCGATGATACCGCCGGAGCAAATCTTTATTCCCGCCCTTTTCAAATACCCGATCGTTTCCACACGATCATCGTAAGTATGCGTCGTGCAATGGTTGGGAAAAAAGCGGCGGGAACTTTCGAGGTTATGGCCGTAACATTCCAGCCCTGCTTCCTTCAATCGGTCGGCGACGGCCTGGCTTTTGATAATGCCGAGCGAGGCGTCAGGCCGCGTTTTGCCCGAGCGCGCCAGTTCTCGGATCCGCTCGCAAACCTCGTCCAGCATCGGTCCCTCTTTCAATCCGCGCCACGCGGCGACCAACCCGACGGCGGTGACACCATTGCGCTTTGCTTCCTCCGCCGCTTCGAGGACGGGTTCAGGATCCACAAATCCATAGCGAGGCGAAGCAGTCTGGTAGGCCGCTGACTGCGCACAAAAACTGCAATTCTCCGAACAGGCCCCGGCTTTTGCGTTCACGATCGAACAGAGGTGAATCTTGTTGCCTTTGAATCGCTCGCGAATTCGATTGGCCCACGCGATCAGATCGAAGATGTCCGCGCGCGATTCCAAGTGGAATAAAGGCAATGCATCCTCGCGATTAATAAGATGTCCGGCCAACACACGCTGGCCCAACTCGGCGATTCGCTCATGACTTCCCGCGTCAACTTCTTGTCCGCTCATCGGTGCACAACTTAACGATCCTGTGTTCGCCGGGGCAAGTACTCCCGCCAACGATCGCGCGCGATCCTAGCTGCCTGCCAAATCAGGTTTTAGCGCCTGACCGCGTAATGCAGAAAAACCACACCGCTTCCAAACACTTTGCTGTGTGTGAGTTTCAAATTGGTCTCGGCGATCTTTCCGGAAAAGAGCGGGATCCCGGAGCCCAGCAGCAGTGGATTCAGCTTGATCACAATTTCGTCAATTAGCTTTGCGGTGAAGAGATGTGTCGCAAGGTCTGCGCCCCCGCAGAGGTATATGTCTTTGCCCGGTTCGTTCTTCAACCTCTGCACAAGTTCAGTCGCGTCCCGGGACACGAGCGTCACTTGCTCGTCCGGGCTTTGCTTCAGGGTGCGTGAAAAAACGTACTGCTTCAGGGCCGGATACGGACTGGTGACGCCGACCTTGAGTCCGACCTCATAAGTTTTGCGACCCATCAAGACCACGTCAAAGGATTTGAGCGACTCGAGATACTCAGCGACATGCCCACCTTCGGCCGGAAAGCAATCAAAGGATCCGTCTCGACGGCAAATGAAGCCATCCAGTGTCATTGCCACGTAATACTTCAGCTTTCGCATGCACCGTCTCCTCAGTGCGATCGATCATTCTTTCTTTAGCGAGGCAAGATATTCGATCAAATCGACCAATTCCTGCGCCGTCATCGCCTGCTGCAAGCCCGCGGGCATCATCGAAAGCTTCATCTGCCCGCGCGATTTGACGTCGCTCTTCTTATGTCGTGTCACAATTCCGGCATTGCTCTTGATGGCGATTTCATCCGAGGTGTCGTTCGCGATCAGGCCGTAAGCGTAGTCTCCATTTTTGAGCTCGATCTCCCACGATTCGAAGCCGAACGAAATACCGGCGCTCGGATCGAGAATTGATTCGTACAGCGCTTCTTTGGCCAGCTTGCTGCCGATTTCCGTCAGATCGGGTCCGACCTCTACCCCCTGCCCTTTCACCTTATGGCAGCTCACACACGCTACGGTTGCACTGTTGAACACACGTTTGCCGTTTTCGATGTCGCCGTGTTTCTTGAGCAATTCGGCCAACGGCGGCAATGGCTCCCTGTTTTGGCTCTCAGGCAGCGGCAGCACTGTTGCGGCTTCATTTTTGATGTGTTCCCAGCGCACCTTGCTCAACTCGGCGCTGGCGGTGAGTTTCAACGTTTCAGCGAGCTGATTTTGTGTGGCCAGTTGCAGGATGGCGCCCGCCCCTTCCTGGGTTTTCGCCATAGCGCGCAAAGCTCCCTTGCGCAAGTCGAGATCCGACTGCTCGTCGCGCAGAATCGGCAGCAGTAGCTTCGCACTTGTCTTGCTGCCGGAATTGCCCAGGACTTCCGCAACGGCGATGGCGGATTGCTTATCGCCGCGCAGTCTCTTTTCGATCAGCGGAAGATTATCGCCCGCCAGGAGCATTCGCATCGACTCCACCCCCATTTCGGTCGCCGGGCCGGCGATGGCCAGTTCCAGGATATTTTCTTCCTGCCCTTTAATCTTGAAGTGCTTGACGAGCTTGAGGAAATCTGCCGTGCCCTTCGTTTTGTCAAGAAGCTTATAGACCGCCTCCCGGACCTTCGCGTTTTGATCGAGATCGACGTTCTGCAGCCGAGTGATTGCTTCGACCGCCAGGGTGGTGCGGTCGGGATCGGACGAGGATTGGGCATGGAGAGGCGGAGTTAGGAGCAGGAGCGGAATGACGAATGACGAATGACGAATGACTAACAAATGACGAAGCCCGAATTTGGTAAAAGTCCACCCTGGGAATTCGGGCTTCGGAGTTCTTTCGGATTTCGTCATTAGGAATTCGGGCTTCCTCATTTGCGTCCGCGTTTCAATCGCAGCCGTTCCAAGAGTGAGCGCAATGGCAATGTGTTGATCACATCCTCTTTCGTCAGCCACCCTTTGCGCGCAGCGCTCGCACCAAGCCTCAAGTACCCCGCGTGCTCGATCCGGTGCGCGTCACAATTGATCACGCATTTCACGCCCTTGCCTTTTGCGTAGGGCCAGAGCCGCCAATCCATTTCCATCCGGTTCGGGCTTGCGTTCAGCTCGATCCATGTTCCGGTCGCGGCACAAGCATCGATCACGGCGTGGGCGTTGATCTTGTATCCCTCGCGCTCCAGCAGCAGCCGCCCCGTCATGTGGCCGAGAATGTGCACGTAGCGGTTCTCCGCGGCGCATATCAGCCGCTTGGTATTTTCGGCTTCGCCCTGGCTGAAGCCCTGATGAATGCTCGCGACTATCACGTCAAGTTCGGAGAGCACATCGTCAGGTAAATCGAGTTTGCACGCGATCAGGATGTCCACCTCTACTCCCGTTAGCAGGCGAAAGTCGATTCCCTCGTCCGCCAACCGCTGATTGACTTCTTTGATCTCCAGGAGTTGTTTACGCAGCCGATCCACGTCGAGGCCATTCGCCTGGAACGACGATTTCGAGTGATCGGTGATCGCCCAATATTCACAACCCAGGTCGTGCATCGCTCGCGCGATCTCTTCCGGGCGATTGTGGCCGTCGCTCCAGGTCGAGTGATTGTGGAGCGAACCGCGCAGATCATTCCATTCGACCAAGCGTGGAAGCGTCCCCTGCTGCGCCGCGGCAAACTCGCCCATGTCTTCGCGCAATTCAGGCGGAACATACGAAAGGCCGAGATGCTGAAAGATTTCTTCTTCCGTTTTGCAGGGCACGAGGAGTTCGGGATCGCGCGTTTCTTCCTTCGATTTGAAAAGGCCGTACTCATTGAGTCGCAGACCACGTTCGATCGCGCGCTGCCGCATTATGATGTTATGTTCCTTGCTACCGGTGAAATAGGCGAGCGCGAACGGATATTCGGCGTCGCTCACCACGCGCAGGTCAGTTTGGATGCCCCCCTGCGCGATCACGCTCGCTTTCGTTTCCCCGCTTGCGTTCACCCCGAGAAGCTCCGGCTGGGTTGTGAAGAAATCGATCACGGCACTGGGATTCTTCGATGAAACCAGAAAGTCGATATCGCCGATGACTTCCTTGCAGCGCCGAAGACTTCCCGCCGTGCTGCAACGGATCACGTCCGGGTGCGCGCGCAGCTTCTCGAGAATGACTTCGGCGACCGACCAGGCATTGCTGTAAAGATGCTTTGCCGCGTACTTGCGCCGACGATTGATCCCTTCGCAAATATTCGCCTGCGTCTTCTCCCCGAAGCCGGCCAGTTTCGCGACTTTGCCTTCCTGGCACGCCTGTTCGAGTTGCTCGATCGACGCCACGCCAAGCTTGTCGTAAAGAGCCTTGATCTTCTTTGGACCGAGCCCGGGCACTTCAAGCAGCGCCAGCAACCCCGCGGGCAGCGAAGCCTTCAAATCCTCGAAATAGCCGAGCCGGCCAGTTGTGACCAATTCGGTGATCTTCTTTTGCAGCGCCTCGCCAATGCCCTTGATTTCAGCGAGCCGATTTTCGGCGACAATCGTTTGCAGTGGCTCCGCCAGTGCTTCAATAGCTCGCGCGGCGTTCGCGTAGGCACGCGTCTTGAACGGGTTTTCTCCCTTGAGTTCCAGGAGCACCCCAATCTCAACCAGAATCTCCGCGACTTGCTCCTTGTTCACGTCAGGCGAGCAGCTTGGTCACGACCTCGCCGTGCACATCCGTCAACCGGAAATCGCGACCCTGGAAACGATAGGTGAGCTTCGTGTGATCAAACCCGAGCAAGTGCAGGATCGTGGCGTGCAAATCGTGCACATGAACCTTGTCTTTGACGGCATTGAATCCGAACTCGTCCGATTCGCCGTACGTAATTCCCGGCTTCACGCCGCCGCCTGCCAGCCACATCGTAAACGCGCTGGGATGATGATCGCGCCCGTCGTCCCCACCGCCCTGAACCATCGGCGTCCGGCCAAATTCGCCGCCCCAAATTACAACCGTGTCCTCCAGTAACCCACGTTGCTTCAGATCCTTCACCAGCGCGGCGCTCGGCTTGTCGGTGTCCTTGCAGTTCTTCTTCAGGTCAGCGACCAGGTTTCCGTGCTGGTCCCAGGACTCATGAAACAGTTCGACGAAACGCACGCCGCGTTCGATCAGCCGCCGCGCCAGCAGGCAATTGTTGGCGTAAGATGCCTTGCCGGGTTCGGCGCCGTACATTTCGAGCACTTCCCTTGGCTCCCTCGAGAGGTCCATCAATTCCGGCGCGCTCTCCTGCATGCGATAGGCCATTTCGAAAGAGTTAATGCGCGTGGCGATTTCGGGATCGCCGGTCACGTCGAGCCGCTTTTGATTCAGCCGCTTGAGCGTATCGAGCGAATCGCGCTGCATCTCGCGGTCGATACCCTTGGGGTTTGACAAATAGAGCACAGGCTCGCCCGAACTGCGGAATGGCACGCCCTGGTAAACCGACGGCAGGAACCCGCACCCCCAATTGGAATGTCCGCCGCTCGTGCCTTTCGCGCCCGAGTTCAGGACGACGAAACCTGGCAAATCCTGCGACTCGCTGCCAAGACCGTAAGTAACCCAAGCGCCCATGCTGGGACGGCCGAACTGTTGCGCGCCCGTGTTCATCATGATCTGGCCCGGGGCGTGGTTGAATGCGTCCGTTACCATGGACCGGACAATTGCGATATCATCGACCACGTTCGCCAGGTGCGGTAGAAGTTCAGATAATTCGGCGCCGCATTTGCCGTGCTTCGCAAACTTGAACTTTGGCCCGAGCAGTTTAGAACTCGGATTGATAAACGCCGTCCGATACCCCTTCAGCAACTCGGGCGGAGGCAGGGTGCCGTTGAACTTCGCAAGCTGCGGCTTGTAATCGAACAATTCGAGGTGACTCGGCGCCCCGGCCATAAAAAGGAAGATGACCCGTTTGGCTTTGCCTGGAAAATGCCCCTGTTTGGGGGCGAGCGGATTCACGCCACTTGGAGCCGCGTACCCGCTTTGTCGCAGGAGCTGCCCGAGCGCAATCGCCCCCAAGCCCACCGCGCAGTCGCGGAAAAACCAGCGCCGAGTAATCAACTTTGGGTCCTGGTTTAGATACCAATGTGATTGGCAGTTCATATGAATTCCAATGACTAAGGCCTAATGACTAAGGACTAAGGAATGACTAAATCTTAAATGCGAAATCATCGGTTCACTCCTTGTTCTTCCGCCAGATCGAGGCAAAGATCAAATGCAGTTCTTTGGCCTCTTGCCACAAAACACGCGCTTCTGGCTTTAAGGTGTCCTCCGCGGCTGCAACCATTCGCAGGAAGAACTTCGTCTCGCGGGCTTCTTTCCGGCAAATACAAATTTTATTCCTGAAGTCCTTTTTGGAAGCTCCGTCATCTGCTTCGCAATAGTTGGCTCCGATGCTCGTCGCTGCACCGACCAGTTGCCCAACCAGTCGATCATTCCCTGGACTGCGCGGAATCTTTTTGACGAATCGAATGACAGCTTCTCCGAACTGCGCTGTCCGTTCCTCCAGGTCGTATGCCTTGCCTTTTCCATCTTCATGCAAGGCATCTCCATTCTCAGACCATGGATCGCTCTCGCCCGGTGATTCGAGATAAGTCACCTCTCTTTTTTGATCATTAGTCATTCGAACCTTCCTTAGGGACTTAGTCATTAGTCATTCGTCATTCCTTCGTTATCGTTTCGTCCAAATTCAACAACACTCTTGCGACCATAGTGTAAGCAGCTAATTGCGTCGGGTTCGTCCCTTCGGGAAGTTTCGGTCTCTCTGACGAATTCCTGAGGGCGACAGGCCGTGGCTCGGCCCAACCATCTGCAAACCGCTGTTTCTGCCGTTCCAATAAGCCCACAAGTTCCTGTGTCTCATCCTGACTTGGCTTTCTGCTGGTGCATCGGCGAAATGCATATCCGATGCGCTCTTGATCCGTTCTTCCGCCATCCTCCAGCGTCTTCAGGGCAAGCGCCTGCGCCGCCTCCACGAAAAGCACTTCATTTAATGTCGTCAACGCCTGCAGCGGCGTGTTGGACCTCACACGCCGCACGCACGAAAAATCACCATTGGGCGAATCGAAATTCTGTAATACCGGATGCGGCGTGGAGCGCCGGCGGAACGTATAAAGCCCGCGCCGATAACGGTCTGGACCGGTTTCTTCATTCCAAGGAAACGGTGCGTAGCTTAGAGGCGGTTCGAGCTTGTACGGAATCGGCGTGAAAATGCTTGGCCCGCCGACCTTGGGATTGAGCAATCCGCTTGCGGCGAGGCTGATGTCGCGCACGATCTCTCCTTCGACGCGAAAGCGGGGGCCGCGCGCCAGCAATCGATTTTGCGGGTCCTTTTCGTATAACTCCGGTGTCACCCGCGATGACTGTTTGTAAGTCGCAGAATTGACGATCAGCCGATGAATCGCCTTGGTACTCCAGCCGCGATCCATGAATTCACAGGCCAGCCAATCAAGCAATTCAGGATGCGATGGCTTTTCGCTTTGCAAACCGAAATCCTCCGGCGTGCTCACGAGCCCGGTTCCGAAATAAGCCTGCCAAATGCGATTGACGAACACGCGGGCGGTGGTCGGGCTGCGCCGATCGACGAGCCATTTTGCGAACGTCAAACGCGAGCCATCGGCCCCTTCCGGCGATGGGTGCAAGAATGCCGGCACACCTGCCTTCACCCGCGCCGCCGGCTTCAGCCAATCACCACGCCGCAGGACGCGCGTATCGCGTGGCTCTGCGCGCGATTTGAGGGCGAGCTGCGTCGTTCCGTTCGGCCACTGCTTCCAAAGGCCTTCGATTTCGTCGTTGGCCTCCCGCCATTCTGGCACCGTCCTGCGCCAGTAACTAAACACCACGTTCTGCTGCGCTGCGGATCGCTGTTCGCGCGGCATGGCCAGGATGTCCCGCACTTTCTTCGGGATCGGATCGGCTTTCACCTCACCCTCGGCCGTGGCCACGGAGATGCGCAGACGGCCGATCAAATTGTTCATGTGATCGTCGCTGTTCCAACCCCCGTGGTTCTGCACGATTGAAAACCGCAGGACGGTGCCTTCCGGGAAACCGACGTTTGTCGCCAACTGGAAAACCGCTTTGCGGTCCTGATTGCGCCGGCCGGGGCCGGCATCGATGTCCCAGGCCGTATTGTCTTCGCCGTCGATGGAAAACTTGATGGGGCCGACGACGCGATTATTTGTCGATTTGTCGTAGAAGTTCGGTTCCAGCGGCGTTTCGGCCATTTCGTAATCGGCGGTGGCTTTCGAGAACGTTGCTTTGACCCGGTTGGTCGGCGAATCGGCTTTCGCGACCTCGAGCTTGAACTCCGTCAGGCCAAAGGTTCCCTTGTAAGAACGCCCTGGCCCATTGCGAGGCAGGTTCGGATCTGTCAGTACCTCGAGCCGGACCGCTGAAATGTCGGTTAAGTTCGTGGTCGCGACAAAGCGTGTGGTCAGCTTCGTCGGCGCATACCCTTCGCAGATGATCGAGTTGTCCTTCAGGAGGCGATACTTCGCGCCGCCGCCGGGGTCGCCGAACTCCTCCGGCGTCAATTCAACCCACTCGGGCTGATTGTCTTTGACTTCCTCTTCCCACTTCGCCATGCGGCTCTCCCAATCCGCCGTGCGGTGCTTCAAACCCTCCTCGATCTCGCGCATTCGTCGCGACAAAGACTCGACCTTCATCAGTTCGTCACTCGTATAGGCCACCGTCGTAGCCTCGTGATCATTATTAACGAAGGCGAACATCTTGTAATACTCTTCCTGCTTGAGCGGGTCATATTTGTGATTGTGGCATTGGCCGCATTGGATAGTCAGGCCGAGCACACCTTTGCCGATGGCATCCATCCGGTCGAACATTGCTTCCATGCGGAACTGCTCCGGATCGATCGCCCCTTCCTCGTTCAGCATAGAGTTACGCAGAAAACCCGTCGCGACCACGTCGTCCTGAGTCGGCTTCGGCAATTGATCGCCCGCAAGCTGGGCAATCACGAACTGGTCGTAAGGTTTGTCCTCATTGAATGCCTTGACCACCCAGTCTCGGTAAAACCAGACCGAACGCGATTTGTCCTTCTCGAATCCATCCGAATCCGCGTAGCGCGCCGCGTCCAGCCAATGCCGTCCCCAGCGCTCCCCGTAGTGCGGCGACCTCAAGAGTCTCTCGACCTGCTTCTGATACGCGTCCGGGCTCTGGTCCGCCAAAAACGCATCAACCTCCTGAATTGTCGGCGGCAAGCCGATCAAATCCAGGCTCAAGCGGCGCAGCCATGTCACCTTGTCGGCTTCGGGCGAAGGCTTCAGGCCTTCTTTTTCCAGGCGCACCAAAATAAAGTTATCGACTGGCGTTTGTGCCCACCCCTTCAGTTTAGGCTCGGGAAGCGCAGGTCGCACGGGCGCTTTGAAGGCCCAATGATCCTTGCCGTCCTGCTTCGCGACCGCCGTCTCCGGCCACTGCGCTCCCTGGTCGATCCAGGCCCGCAAAACGCCGACTTGCTCCTCTGTCAACCGGTCTCCCTTTTTTGGCATCTTGAGGTCGCCGGCCCACGAAACGGCGTGAATGATTCGGCTCTCGGCGCTCTTTCCAGGCACGATTACCGGCCCGTTCTCGCTTCCCTTTAGCGCCTCAGCTTTAACGTCAAAGCGCAGGGCAGCTTCCTGCCGTTTGGGCCCGTGGCAGCCGTAACAACTCTGCGCAAAAATGGGGTGGACATCCTTTGCAAAATCCACTGTTCGCGTGACGGCCGCGGGCAGCTTCGAGAGGTCGATTTCTGCCGCCCCGGCAGCGGCGCCCGCGAGCACCATCCCACACCACGCTTTTCCAACATGCCCTGAAATGCTCATGCCATGACTTATACGTGATTATTGCCCTTCAAATTCACGCCGTCCACACGAGAATTGCCGGGATTTTCGCGTGAAACATCCCGAGACTCGGTCCGAGACCGGCCCCCTCCGGTGGATTCCCTTCGCTGCCGAAAATGGGACAGGCAATTCGGGAAGCGACGTAAGTGCCTGGTACAGCGGGGCTGAAATGGGACGATAATGTAAAATCGTCCCATTTTGTCCAATGCCTTTCTGCAGCTTGCCGTTGAAGGCACGGCGCCGTTTAGACCAGTCATCGGTAATCGGTTCATGATAACGTTGGTTGCTACCCCCCCGTTTCCCTTTCAGAAATTTTCAGAAATTTTCAATCTTTGCCCGATCTCATCCCCGGCGGCTCGGGGCCCGAAGCCGTCTGGCACTGCATTTGACTTTTAAATCTGTCATAATACTTAGACGAGCATCAGGTATAGTTTATTCAATACATTCACACCTATCTCAAATCACAATTACTACTCCTCGCAATATAGTTATCCCGCCGCTTCGCGGACGCGCTCCAAGATAACATCGGCCATCAGAGGCTCGTTGCCGATGCTGGAGGCGTACCAAAGTCTTTTCCCGTGTTTTTCAGTGGGGTTGCGCCAGGTTGCCTGGCCGGCTTTCAAACGTTGCTGCACCACAGGCGCGGTTTCGCCCAGCATCACCGGAATGTCCTCATAGGAATGCAGGCCGTCGCTGATGAAGAACGGGACCATGACAAGATTTTTTGCCTTGGCAACGGTGTAGCAATCGTTGATGCGCGGCTCCTCTTCCATAAACGCAGGGTGGACTTCGGCATAAACATTCATTCCGCGGATTAGTTCAACCTGATGTTCAATGGCCTTGCGCGAGTTCTCGTTCATTCCGGTGCCGTGCCCGGCGATGAACAGAGCCGTTTCCGCCGGCGCCGGAGCGCGCGGGAATGGATGCTTCGCCACAACGTCGCGGGCGCGCGCAAGGAGGACGGCGGTCATGCTATCGTGTGTGCCCACCGGCCCGCAGTAGTAGATGATTTGGCTGCCTCGCCTGCGAATCCGCTCAAAACGTCCGTCTTTCAATTGGAAGCCAAGCTCGCGCGGGATCACTTCTTCCGTGAAATATCCTTCCGAAATGAACAGCGGAACAACAAATACTCTCGGCGCAAACGCGCCCCGCAGCACGCCGGCCAGGCTCGGCTCGAGTTTCCAGAATGCCTCGATGACCTGCGCGAATATGCCGCGCCGCCCCAACTCGTCGGCGTGTTGATAGGTGGGGGCGCTCGATTCGGCGTTTAACGTCGAACCGTGCCCCACGAGCACGAGTGCCGCGTCTGAGAACTCGTTGGTCCCCACATCCCGATCGTGCGCCACGCTGCGCAGCGGCGCAAGCTTGCCTGAGGAAATGGCACGCCTTACATTCGCCTTATGAGCAGCAAAGAAATTGTCCGAGAACTGCTGGAGAAGCTTCCCGACGAGGCTTCGCTCACGGACATCGCTCAGGAAATCGAGTTTATCGCGGGAGTGCGCGAAGGGCTGGCTGAGTTGGAGGAGGGCAAAAGCTTGACCGCTCAACAACTGCGGGAGCGTTTGCGCTCATGGATGAATTCCAAGTAACCTTCGCGCCGCGAGCGGAGCGCGATCTGCAGGCTATCGCCACTTACATCGCTGTCACAGCGGCCGGGAGATCGCCGAGAAGTTCGGCAACCAATTAATCGATCGCGCCCTGACGTTGGCCAGGCTTCCCGAACGCGGGCGCGTCGTTCCGGAATTGAGCGACCCGAAGATTCGCGAGATCATTTCAGAAGCTATCGCATCGTTTACCGGATTCATGGCGACTCTGTGGAAGTCATCCGCTTCTGGCACGCCGCGCGGGGAACTCCGCAAATCGACTCTGACGAATTCCAGGCATAATTCGGGATTTCACCATCGGTCATTCCCCTTGTTTCCAGCCTACTAGCGGCTTAGGTTCAACTTTACCAGTCAGATGAAGCACACACCGTTGCGGGCGATTCCTGCCGTGGAAAGAGTCTTGCAAACTCTCGGCGAAACGGGCCTCCCGCGGCCGCTCGTCGTGGATTTGGTGCGCGAGTACCTTGCCGAACTGCGCAAAAATTCGGCGACGGCGGTTTTCGATCACGCCGAGGTTCGACGGCGAGTTGAGGAGTTGCGACTGTCGCGCATTCAGCCGGTCATTAACGGCACAGGCATCCTGGTGCATACAAACCTCGGGCGCGCGCCGCTCGGGCGGGCTGTTGTGGAGACGATCGAGGCAGTGGGGGCAGATTACAATAACCTGGAGTTTGACCTGGCATCTGGCGAGCGGGGCGGACGCGCAGCCTATCTCGAGAAGTGCCTTGCTGCGTTGTGTGGGGCAGAAGCGGCCACAGTGGCCAACAATTGCGCGGCGGCGTTGATCCTGCTTTTGCGGCATTTCGCGGTCGCCCCGCGGAACGAAGTGGTCATTTCGCGCGGGGAACTGGTGCAAATCGGCGGCGGATTTCGCATACCCGACATTCTTGAGACCAGCGGTGCACGGCTGCGGGAGGTTGGCACGACCAACAAGACATCCCTCGGCGACTACGCCCGCGCGATCACCAAGCAAACCGCGCTTATGCTGCGGGTGCACCGGAGCAATTTTTTCATGAGCGGCTTCGTGGAGTCGCCCGCGGCGGAGGATCTGTCGGCGCTCGCCCACAAGAAGAAAATCCCCTTCGTCGAAGACCTGGGCAGCGGCGCCATGGTCAACACCGAAAGCCTGGCGGGACTCGAGCACGAACCAACCCCAGCCGAGGTGTTGCGGCGCGGCGTGGACCTGGTCTGTTTCAGCGGAGACAAGCTGCTGGGCGGGCCCCAGGCCGGAATTATTGCCGGCAAGGAAGGGTTTGTTCGCGCGCTGAAGAAAGACCCCTTTTTCCGCGCTTTGCGATGCGACAAGCTGATCTTGAGCGCGTTGCAAACCACAGCCGAGATCTACCTGGGGGACGCAGGCGCGGGCATTCCAATTCTGGAGTTATTGCGCGCAACAACGGAGGATCTCGCCGCCCGAGCCAGGAACATCGTCGAAGCGCTCAAGCATTTGCCGGTAAAAGCCGAGATCGGTGCCGGGAGGGCACAGATCGGAGGCGGGACGCTGCCGAAGTCCGTGATCCCCTCGGTGACGATCGATCTGGCCCCGGAGTGTGTTGGGTTGCAGGAGTTGGCGGAGCGATTGCGCCGGACCACTCCGCCGGTGGTGGGTTACATCTCAGGCCAGCGCTACAAAATTGACCTGCGCACGGTGTTTCCAAGACAGGACGCGCAACTAGAGGACGCCTTGCGGAAAGTCTTGCGTGAAAGAACTGCGGATTCAACCCGTTAAAGGAGGCGTCACCAGTTCTCGGCGGGCGATGACGTGCCGCAACACAGAGCGGTCTCAAGCGCCCGAGAAGCGCGAGCGGCGCGGGTATCGAAGATTCGGCGCACGGCGACCTGAAGGCGGACTGATTCGTGGTTGGCTGGCGCGATTGTACAGGAGATCAAGGGATGTCGAAATTTGGAGCATGGTCAGGTCTCGTTCTGGCCTCGGTCGCGGCGGCTGCGGCTGCGCCGGTCGAGGAGCTTTGGAATGCGCGGTTTAACGGCCAGGCCGGACGCGAAGATTTGGTCTTTGCCATGACAGTGGATAGCGCGGGTCGCGCTATCGTGACCGGTTCGTCCGATAACAACGTTCACCCGGACCCGTTTGCCACGATTAAGTATGATACCAACGGCGCGCAATTGTGGGTCGCGCGCTACACGGGACCACGTCAAATCGATTTGCCCAGCGCCATTGCCGTCGATGCGCAAGGTTACATCTATGTGACAGGCCTGTCGCACGGCACGGCAAGCAATTACGACCCCGATTATACGACCATTAAATACGCGCCGGAAGGCACTGAGTTATGGGTGGCTCGCTACAACGGCGCGGGAACGAATTTTCAGACTGCCGATACGCCCGCCGGCCTCGTCATCAGCGCGATTGGTGATGTGTATGTCACAGGGAGTTCGATGAGTGTCACGGGGACTATGGACGTTGTGACAATCAAGTATGATGGGAACGGGAATGAATCATGGGTCGCGCGCTATGACGGCCCCGACGGTCGCAACGATCACGCTCGGGCCATCGGGATTGATGGCAATGGCAACATTTACGTCGCCGGAATTTCCCAACGGGATGGCGTGCGGTATGATATCGCGCTGATCAAATATTCCCCTGCGGGCGCGCCCTTGTGGATCACGCGCTTCGACGTGCCCGGGACTGGGGCTGAACCACCGGTCGCACTGAAGGTGGATGCTTCCGGCAACGCGCACATTGCCTGGTCGTCCCCGCGACCTATCAACCAATATCTGCGATCCTTCCTGGCGAAGTACGACGCCAGCGGCAACCGCCTGTGGCTTTCGACCCAGCACACGGTACGCGACGATGTGAGCACCGCCGTGGTTGGAGTGGACCTCGACGATGGCGGCAACGCCTGCCTTCTCGCGCAGACGGCTTTGTACGGGAATGCGGATTATCTGGTGGTGAAATTCAGTCCCACAGGCGACGAACTTTGGTCCAGCCGATTTGCGGCACAGCCCTTTACACAGGATATGCCGAAATCACTTGTCGTCGATGACCTCGGCAACATCTACGCGACGGGATTGACGTACCCAAACAACAACTACTTTGAGTTCGCGACAGTAAAGTTTCGGCCCAACGGCCATCGGCAATGGGTCGCGCAAACCGGCGTGGGCGATTCCACGGGACAATCGGAAGCTATCGTGCGGGTGGACACCGCCGGTCACGTGTTCGTGAGTGGGTCGGTCGGACCGTTCGGAAACAAAGATTACTATACAGTAAAATACCGGCAGAGGGCGGAGCCCGGCGCGCCAGAAATTATTACGTTGCCGACGGCGCAAACCGTTCCGGGCGGCAGCAGCGTCACGTTTTCCGTCGCAGCGATCGGCGCTGAGCCTCTAAGCTATCAATGGTGGCATGAAGGGAGGCTCATCGCAGGCGCGACGGGGAGCACGCTGCTGTTGAGCAATCTTGATTACGGCGCTCACGGCTATTATTCGGTTGAAGTGTCGAACAGCGTTGGATCGGCGGCCAGTCCACAGCTACTTTTACAGGTGTTGGTGCCGCCATTTATTTGGGACCATCCCGCCCCGCAGCAAGTGGTCGCAGGGGCTTCCGCGCGGTTCCGCGTCACGGCTGGCGGCCCGGAGCCGCTGGCATTCCAATGGTATCATGACGACACTCTGTTGCCGGGCCAAACCAACGCGACGCTGGTGCTTTCAAACGTGCAGCCGGTGAGTACAGGGAACTACTTCGTAACCGTCAGTAACACCGGCGGCAGCACCAACAGCGAGTCGGCGCTGCTATCCCTGGTGCCGGGCGTGGAGCAGTGCTTTGGCGCGGAATACCGGGCCCCAGGCGAGAATTACACTTTTCCGCAGTGGATGCGGGTGGACGCCGAGGGGAGAACGACTCTGGCGCAAACCCTTTATCATCCAAACAACCGGAGCGAATTTTTGACCGTGCAGTTCGACACGAATGGCATGCCGACGTGGTCGGCCCGCTTCGCACTGGGCACCAATTCCAACAATGCTCCTCAGGGTCTTGCCATCGACGCACAAGGGAATATCTATGTGGCTGGAAACGCGGGGGCATATCCGAATCAAAACGAAATCGCAGTCGTTAAATACGGGCCGGCCGGGAACCGACTTTGGGCGCAAGGTTTTACCGGCGGCAGTAATACGTACGCGGCGGTGGCTGACATTGCAATCGATCCTGGCGGCAATGTTTTTGTGGCGGGCGCTTATTACGACGACGATGCACCCCAGGATTTTCTGACAATCAAATTCAATGCGGCGGGCGAGCAACAATGGGCCCGCCTCTACTCCAGATCGCTCCCCAGCACCGACGTTGCCGTTGATGTCGAAGTGAACGCCGCTGGCGAAGTTTATGTGTTCGGCACATCCTACGACCAGATTTACCGGCATGTCTTGCTGAAGTATGACCGCGACGGGAATCTGATTTGGGAACGCCAGCAGGATGCCGGACGCGAAGCCCAGGCTGTGGCCATGAAGCTTGACGCTGGCGGAAACGTGTGCGTCACCGGGTCCAGCGTTAACTCCCGCGGCGACACCGATTTCGTGACGATGAAATACGACCCGGACGGGAACCTGCTATGGCTAAGCCGCTACGGCGGTTTGCTTGACGGCTACGACTATCCTTATGCGCTCGCCCTCGACGCCAATGGCAACACGTACGTCGCCGGATCATCGTCTTTGCCAGGGGAGGAAAACACCGGTCTGGCCGGCTTTGCGCTGGTGAAATACGGCGTGAATGGCAATGAGCTGTGGGTGGCTTCGCGAGTGGACAACGGGGGCTATAGCGGCCGGGACGGCCTGACCGTTGATTCGGCTGGTAATGCCTATCTGGTGTTTCCCAAGTACAGGGATGCGACGGCGACGGATTTGCTGACCATCAAATATGATAGCGACGGCACTCGTCTCTGGTCGGCGCATGCGTCCCGCCCCGACTTGAGCGACGATTACCCGAGTTCCATCGCGCTTAGCCCGCAAGGGGGAGTGCTGGTCAGCGGCCTGGGCACTTACCCCGATAGCGCGGTGCTTCTTTTCAGGCTCAAGGACCGTGAAGCGCCGGGTCTGCCTGTCATCACGCAATCACCGCTCAGCCGCGACGTCGCGGCGGGCACTCCCGTCACGTTCACCGTCGCCGCCACGGGGGATCAGCCGCTGGCTTATCAGTGGTATTTCAACAGCAAGCCGATCGCGGGCGCGACGGGTCCGAGTTATGTTATTCAGTCGGTGGCCTCGGCGAGTGCAGGTCACTATTCAGTCGAAGTCTCGAACCCGGTTGGAGTCGTGCTCAGCCGTTCGGCAGTGCTGCGCATCAGCGTGCCGCCTGTGATCACGCGGCAACCGCACAGCCAATCGGTGCTCGTCGGCGCGGATGTGACGTTGAGCGTGGACGTGTCCGGGAGCGAGCCGCTGCGGTATCAATGGCGCGTCAACGGCACGAACATTCCCGGAGCGCATAGCGCTTCGCTGACGATCGCCAATGTGCAGATCGAACACTCCGGGACGTACTCGGTGGTTGTCAGCAACAACATCGGCTACGCCGCGAGTGCGGACGCCTTGCTGAGCGTCTCGCGGCAGGGACGGCGCGATTGGCTCGCCTTCATTCACGGCGCGTCGAATACTTATGCCTTGACCGCTGACATGGCCGTGAGCGCTGATGGAAGCGCCTATATCGCCGGGCGTTTGCAATTTGGGTATTCGGATGGACTGGTGGCGAAGTTCGACGTTTCGGGCCAGTTGGTTTGGTCCACAAACTTCGGCGTCGCGCAACGCAACGAAGCCTTCAACGCTATCGCCGTCGATGCCGCCGGCAACGCTTATGTGACCGGGTACGCCGAAAGCACTAACGGTAACCAGGGAATTGTCACGATCAAGTACGACGCCGCAGGCAATCAGGTCTGGATGAGCGAGTTCCGTCCGCCCAATCACGCTGTCGGGAATGACATTGTCGTCAGACCGGACGGCAATGTTTATGTTACGGGCTATTCAGAGGCCCCGGCGCACGGATTTACCACCATCAAATACTCACCCGGCGGGACTCAGCTTTGGGCCTCCCACTATTCGGGGCCAAATCCTCAGCGAGTTTACGGCCGGCACATCGCCGTCGATGCCTCGGGCAACGTTTACGTCTCCGGTGACTCGCGAGGCGACAGCAGCCAGGATGTCGCCACCGTTAAGTATGACTCCAATGGCAATCAACTCTGGGCCAGCCGCTTCACCGAACCGGGCACCGAAGAATCCGTCGATCTAGCGCTCGACGGCGAAGGCAACGTCATTGTCGCCCTGGATGTCTCTTATCTGGGCAGGGACTTTGTGTTGGTCAAATATGCCGCGGACGGCGCTGAGCAATGGGTTTCTCGGCACAACAGCGGCGGTTACCAACAGGATACCCTGGTTGCGATCGATGTCGATTCTTCCGGCAATGCGTACGCCACCGGCCATTCAGAGTTCACGAGCTTTTACGAAGACGGCGAGTATCATTACGATTACGACATACTTACTCTGAGGGTCAATTCCGCGGGCGAGACCGAATGGATTTCCCGTTACGCCGGCCCGGAGGGGTTAACAGATTCGCCGCTCGATATTGCCCTGGACGGATTGGGCGGGCTGTACGTGACGGGCTTTTCCGCAAGCGAATTCAACGGCACGGACTTGCTGGTCCTCCGTTACGACACCAACGGCGTGCGCTATTGGCATGATATATATAATAGTGGCTTAGGCAGCACAGACCGCGGAATCGTTGTCCGCCCCGGCCCGAGCAATTGCGTTTATGCCGCCGGTGTCGCGATCGGCCCTGACAATTTCGAAGACGTCCTTGTCATAAAATACTCGCATCAGGATGCCCCTGGCGTTCCTGCCATCATCACTTCGCCACATGATCAAACCGTGATCGCCGGAAACCCAGCCACCTTCACCGTCGCCGCAACTGGGACAACGCCCCTTACGTACCAATGGCGGTTCGAGCGCATGCCGATCCCCGGGGCGACCGGTTCGACACTGCAGTTGCCCAACGTGCAGCCGACAAACGCCGGCAACTATTCGGTGGATATCAGCAACGAAGCCGGTTTGATCGCTTCGCCGGAAGCGCGTCTCACCGTGCGGATTCCGGCCACAATCGTCGCCGGGCCGGAAGACCAATGCATTGTCGCCGGTTCCGAAGCTGTTTTCAGGATCGTTGTCGTTGGCGATGGCGAGATTGGGACCGAGTGGCGGCGCGACGCCTTGTCCGTCTCAAATTATTCGCCGACGCTCAGAATCCAAAACGCGCAGTCCGCTGATGCCGGTCCGTACAGTGTCACGGTCAGCAACCAATGGGGCGCCATGACTGCGAGCGCGCGTTTGATCATCACGCCGCGAACCACATTGGCCTGGGCGAATTCCATCACTTTCTCAAATACTCACGAACAGCCTTACGCCGCGACTACCGATCCGGCGGGCAATATTTACATCGCCGGGTCCGGCCCCGGCGGGTTTCTCACCGCGAAGATTGACAGCACTGGCGCCGTGGCCTGGGCCCGCGCCTGGGACGGCACCAACGGCGGCAGTTCCGTCGCGCAGGCGATTGCGGTTGATGCTGCCGGGAACGTTTACGTAAGCGGTTCCGCTCGCGGACCGGAGACGTACGATATTGTGACCATTAAGTACAGCCCGTCCGGGGATGAACTTTGGCGAACGCCGTTCGACAGCGAAGGTGCAGACGAGCCCTCCGCCATCAAGCTAGACGCTCTGGGCAACGTTTATGTCGCAGGGGCGGCCTCATACCTGGATTACTATGGAGATTTTGTGACGATCAAGTA
>JAKEEH010000374.1 GCA_022616725.1 Limisphaerales bacterium
GATCGAAACGATGCTGGACTTTGCTTCACGGCACAATATCTCGCCGCAAACGGAACATTTCCCGATGAGCCATATCAACGAGGCCTTCGCCCGGTTGGAATCTGGCAAGGCCCGTTATCGCATTGTGCTGGACGCGGATTTCTGAACCGCATGACCCGGAGTTTATGCCGCCGGCAGTTTAACAACTATGAAAAATCAACCCAACGATCTGAATAGCGCACCGTCAAGGCCGCTTCCTGGAAACACGGAAGTGGAGGATTACGACGTTGTGATCCTCGGCAGTGGTGCGGGAGCAAAACTGGCCGCCTGGACCTTTGCCCGGCAAGGACAACGAGTCGCCGCGATTGAGCGCAAATACATCGGCGGCGCGTGTCCTAATATTGCCTGCCTTCCCAGCAAGAACGTCATCCACAGTGCGAAAGTGGCTTCATTCGTTCGCCGGAGTGAGGAGTTCGGAATCACGAAGACCGGCTTCGGCATTGATATGTCCGCCGTGCGGGAGCGCAAGCGCAGGATGGTGTCAAATCTGGTCAACGTGCATCTCGACAATTACCGGAATAGCGGGGCGGAACTCATCCTTGGCTCGGGTCGCTTTATTGGTCCCCGGACCCTGGAGGTCACGCTGCGCGACGGATTAAAGCGTCGCCTTCGCGGTACCAATGTAATCATCGGTACCGGATCGCGGGCCGCGTTGGACCCGATTCCCGGCCTGGATGAAGCGCAACCGCTCACCCATGTCGATGCACTTGAACTTGATGAGATTCCTGAACATCTCCTGGTGATTGGAGGCGGCTACGTCGGATTGGAATTTTCCCAAGCGATGCTTCGTTTCGGCAGCAAGGTCTCGGTAATCGACCGCAACAGTCAGTTGCTGCATCACGAGGATGAGGATGTATCTGAAGGACTTCGAGACATGCTCGCGGACGAGGGCCTCGAAATCATCCTGAATGCGCGGATCAAGAGCGTTTCTGGAAAATCGGGCCAATCGGTCGAAGTCCTGCTCGAGGAAAATGGATCGGAGAAGACGCTCACGGGGACTCATCTGCTCGTCGCCGCGGGCCGTGTGCCGAACACTCAGGATATCGGACTGGAGTTGGCCGGAGTCGAACTTACGGATCGTGGGTACGTGAAGGTCAACCAGCGGCTCGAAACCACGGCACCCGGCGTTTGGGCGGTTGGCGACGTCACTGACGGCCCGAAGTTTACCCACATCAGCGTTGATGATTTTCGAGTAGTCCATGATAACATCCGTGGCGGCAATCGTGTAACCACCGGCAGGCAGGTCCCGTTCTGTCTGTTCACGGACCCGGAACTCGCGCGCGTCGGACTGAGTGAGCAGGACGCCTGGCGACTGAGTGTTCCCTACCGCTCGTTCAAAGTTCCAATGGAGGCAGTCTTGCGCGCGCACACGCTTTCCGAAACACGAGGATTCCTGAAGGCATTGGTCGAGGCCGGCAGCGATCGCATTCTCGGCTTCACTGCATTCTGCTTCGACGCGGGCGAAATCATGTCTGTTGTTCAGATTGCCATGATTGCCGGGATGCCTTACACGGGGTTGCGCGACGCCGTTTTCGCTCACCCAACCCTCGCTGAAGGTCTCATTCCGCTGTTCTCGTCGGAGCCTTCGGTTCAAAACCTGCCAGGCCCGACTAAAGGCTCCCCGACCGGAAAGCAGGCCCGAAACCGGAGCCAGCCCCAGCGCGGTAGTCAAACCCGATCACGACCAATCAGGCATAAGCGAAACGAGATTCACAAATGAATACGAACACCCCAAGTCGCAACGAGCCGGTCAAGTCGATGCCCCAAAAGCTCCCCGCTTCAGGGATAAAAGATCAATACATCGCGGCGAAGGAGCGTTGGGCGAGAAAGATGGCAGGCAAAGCCCGGCCCTCGGCGCGCTCCGTTGACCGACTGCCGCCAGGCCAACGGCGGGTGCATAACTGGCCGGTGCTCGATCTGGGCATTCGGCCGGAGGTGCCGCTCGACAAGTGGGAATTGAAGATTCACGGCAAGGTGGAAAATCCCGTCACGCTCAATTGGCAGCAGTTCCTGGCGCTGCCGCAGTTTAAGGACGTAAGCGACTTTCACTGCGTCACGACCTGGAGCCAGTTCGACATGGAATTCGAGGGCGTGGCGTTCTTCACGCTGGCCGACCTCGTGAAACCTAAGCCGGAGGCCTCACATGTCTTCTTCAAAAGCTACGACGGTTACTCGACCAACAATCCGCTCGATGTCTGCATGGACGACGACGTGATGGTAGCGCATTCGTGGAACGCCAAACCGCTCGGCAAGGAGCACGGCGGACCGGCACGCGTCGTCATCCCGAAGCGCTACGCTTGGAAGGGCGCGAAGTTCATCCGCGAAATCACTTTCCTGGATCGCGATATCCTTGGCTTCTGGGAAGTACGCGGCTACTCGAACACCGCTGATCCATGGACGGAAGACCGCTTTTCGCGGCCGGAACGATTTGGAATAAACGAATGATCTCTCTCCAGATCAATCGGCACCCCCGACTTTACTAAAACAAACAAACCTCTAATTCCTATGACCAAAATTCTTGTGCTCTACTACTCCCATTACGGACACGTTGCCAAGCTTGCTGCTGCCATCGCGGAAGGCGCACGCAGTGTCCCCGATACTGAAATCGTCATCAAACGTGTTCCCGAGCTGACGCCCGATGAAGATGCCGAGCGTCATGGTTCACCGTCCGCAGTGCCGTTGGCTTCGGTGGATGAACTTGGCGGTTACGATGCCATTTTGTTCGGCACGCCAACCCGATTCGGCAACATGGCCGCGCCGATGCGTAGTTTTCTCGACCGCACGGGTGGACTCTGGGTCAAATGTGCTCTCGTCGGCAAACCCTGTGGCGTTTTTACCAGCACCGGCACGGGAGGCGGCAACGAAAGCACAATCATCAGTTTCGCCACGACCTTGATTCATCACGGAATGGTGTTTATCGGCCTGCCGTATTCGTGCCCGGAGCTGGCTGACATCAGTGAACTGAAAGGTGGTTCACCCTGGGGTGCCGCGACAATTGCTGGTGCGGACGGATCGCGTCAACCTTCTGCCAAAGAGCTCGCCCAAGCCCGATTTCAAGGCAAACACGTGGCCAGCATCGCGGGGCGTTTGAAGCAGTAGCCTGAATGTCCCGTTCTCGCAGGATTGTTTCCATAGACCAGAATTTGAAACAAGAGTGCCCAGTTGAAAGGGGTCACATGCCGAAGGCCAAAAAACTCCATGCTTCAGGCGCGGTTACGCTGAAGTCGGTAATTATCTACGATGACCTCGCTTTCGTTGCGAAAGCTAATGCGATGCTGCAACGCGTCGGCAGTCAACCAAACGTAGGCGCGTGGTGGACCGTACACAAGGTGCCGACACATGACTTGAACAACGCGCCCACAGCGGAGAGGAGGCTCATGGAAGCTGCGGACGCTCAATTAATCGTAATTCCCGCCCAACATGTTCGTGCGATTCCGTTGCGCCTCCGTGAGTGGCTTGAGCGTTGGGCTACGCTTCGACAAATCCAGGATGCCGCACTGGTCGTGATCGCCGATGGCGTTGCCGCGACCTTCACCAAATCAGCGAGTGCCGGACTGGCCAAGTTCGCTCAAGAACACGTGCTGCATTTCATCTTTGATGAACACACTATTGCAGAGAATGCGACAGAAATTAGCAGGAGCTATTCTCACGCAGATGAGTTACCGCCACCATTTCAAGGATATCACTTTGCATATGCGATCCCGCGCGAATCGTTTCGAGGATTTGGAATAAACGAATGAGCGCAAAACCCAGAGTCTTAAGTTCCTAGACAAGAGTGCAACCACCGAAACCAAGAAAGAATCAAGACATGAAACCGACCATTGAAATCACCGAAGCGAATTTCGAAGCTGAGGTTCTTAAATCGCCGCAACCTGTGATCGTGGACTTTTGGGCTGAATGGTGCGGACCCTGCAAAATGCTCGCGCCCGTGCTCGACCAGATAGCCACGGAGCAATCCGCTCGCCTGAAAGTTGGAAAGGTTGATGTGGACCAGCACCCAAAGCTTGCTGCGCGCTTTAGCATCCAGTCCATTCCCACCTTGCTGTACTTCGCTGACGGCAAGGTGCGTCATGAAATTGTCGGAGTTACTAGTAAAAAGACCATTGTGGCAAAGCTGGACCAATTGGCTGCCCCGGCATGAAATCCGGCTGTCCTTCGACCAAAATGAGATCTCAACGACACAGAGAAACCTGCACTAAGTAGATCTACAACTGAGGAACAACAAAATGAAAACCATCTTCAAACGACGCTCTCGATCACGTACAGCCGGTCTCGCACCGCCGCGCATCCGTTTGATCCCATCGTCGCTAGCGAGGAGAAGAGGTGTCTCATCAGCGCCACGCCTACCACCATTCCCGACGGCCAGGGAAGTTGCGTCCGCCGAAGTGATTTCAGCACGGATGCCAAGCAGCGACAGTTTGCAGCTCTATCTCCGCGAAATTGGCCAAGTGACGCTGCTGACGCCGAAGGAAGAGATCGCACTTGCGCGACGTATTACGCGCGGTGACGAGTGGGCGCGCGAACACATGATTAAGGCGAACCTGCGACTGGTGGTAAAAATCGCCCGCGATTATCAAGGGCTGGGCCTGCCGCTACTCGACCTCATCAGCGAAGGTAACATCGGCCTTATGAAAGGAGTTGAGCGGTTCGATCCCAAGAAAGGCGCGAAGCTCTCGACCTACGCTTCGTGGTGGATCAATGAGAACATCAGGCATGCATTGGGAAACCAATCCAAGACCATTCGCCTGCCAATCCACGTCGTGAATAAAGTAACCCAAATTCGACGCGCCGAAATGAAGCTGCGTGACAAACTCAATCGAGACCCAACGGATGAAGAGGTTGCGGATGAGCTCCAAATCGGTCTACGGCGGGTGGAATATTACTGCCGAGCGTCTAAGACTCCGGTTTCACTCGACGCGCCAATTGGCGGCGATGGTTCGAACCGCTTCACTGAAGTGGTAGCCGATCCGAATACAGCAGCGCCGTTTGATCGAGTCGTTCTGGAAACCGACACCGAATTGGTCCGGGAAGTCCTCACCACGCTCACAGCACGCGAAAGAAAAATCCTGGCCCTACGTTATGGCCTGACGGATGGTGCCCAACGAACGTTGGAGGAGATCGGCGAGAATTTTGGCGTCACGCGTGAGCGTATCCGCCAAATTCAGGAACAAGCACTCAACAAACTAAGGTTAAAAATGGGCGAACGCGACAGCCCTTCGGATGAAAAGGTAGGTGCTTTGGCCGGAGCGTTGCAAGGCCCTCGTCTCCGTTAGCGGTTACTGGGATACCAACGGCGCGCTGAATCCGGACGCTACGGGCTATGCGGAGATGTGTGCAAAAACGCGATGTGAACACCGACTACGGTGACACTGCTTCGACCCACTGCACTTCGTGCGACACCTAAGAAAGCCGCTCCACTTGAACGCGCGCGTCGTTGAAGCAGGCGCCGCCGCCCACTTCGTTGACATGCTGCGGACAGAGCGCGGTGGAGGTCTGGCCATTGCGCGAAGAATTGCGCCAGGCACCCTTCGGCAAACCACAAACGCCATCTCTCATTCGATCGCTGATTCGAGCACGACATTGAACCTCGCCGAGGTCGTTGAAGACGCGAACCTCATCGCCGTCCGAGATGCCGCGCGCCGCCGCGTCAGCGGGATTGAGCGTGAGCCAGAGTTCGGGATAGTTGAATTCGCCCAGCGTGCTGGAAATCATCTTGTTGTTGGAGGCGCTGACCAGCGCGAGCGGAAAATTCTCCTGGATCACGGGCTGGTATTGAAATGGCGCCAGCCCCAACGCCGCCGGAGTGAGATGCACTTTTCCATCTGCGGTGAGTGGCTTCACGTCCACAAACTGCACCGGGCCTCCGCCGGGGAACGGATAGCCCTGAACGTCACCCTTCAGCGCCAGCTCTGAATCGAATGGCTGCCCACCAAGACTGAGGGCTTCGGCTACTTTGCGCATGCTAGTGGCGGTGTCCCAGCCAAAGGGTTCATCGGAAAAGCCCATCGCGCGGCCTAATTGTGCAAAAACCCACTCGTTGGGCCTGGCTTCGCCGCACGCTTCGATAGCCGGTTGTACTCCACCGACGATGTAACTCCCGTACGAGCGCTTGATTTCGTGCTGCTCAAGAAATGTCACCGCCGGAAGTAGGAGGTCGGCGTAGCGGGCGGTGTCGGTCATCACCTGTTCATGAACTATCGTAAAGAGATCGTCGCGGGCTAACCCGCGCAGGATCGTATTCTGGTCGGGCGCGGTAGCGGCCGGATTGCAATCGTAGATAAACAGAGATTGAATCGGTGGCGCGAGGCGGTCTGTCAGCAGGTGGCCCAGCTGGCTCATGTTCAATTCACGCGTCTTCCAGCGGGCGGGTGGCGAATCCGCGCCGAAAAGCTTCGTCATGTCCAATTTCGCCGCGCCGCTGTTCGACATGGTATAGCCTCCGCCGCGGACGCCAAACTTGCCGAGCAAGGCAGGCATCGCCATGACGGCGGCCAGCGCCTGGCCGCCGTTCCGATTTCGCTCCATGCCCCACCCGACCCGAATGACGGCAGGCGACGACGACGCGAAGACACGGGCCAGCGTTTCGATGTCACCTGCCGGCACGCGTGCTTCAGCCGCTGCCCGCTCGATGGGCCATTCCGCTGCCGCGGCCAGCAGCGGTTCCAATCCGTCGGCGTGTTTCGAAAGAAAGGTTCGATCCAGCCGGCCTTCCTTGTGCCACAGCCCAATCATCGCCAGGGCCACAGTCAAATCAGTACCGGGATAAATTGGCAGGTGCAGATCGAACTCGCCTTGGCTGAAATTGCGAACGGGGTCGATCATCGCCACGAAAGCGCCACTCTTCCTCGCCTGCCGCAGATAGGGAACCAAGTGGATGTTCGAGTACTTTGGGTTGGCGCCCCAGACGAGAATAGCCTGGGCATTTGGGTAATCTTGAAAAGCAACGCCTGGCATCTTGCCATACATTCCCATCGCCACGGCGGTGGCTGGGGCCGCGCAAAGCGTTCGAGCCAGGCGAGACGCTCCCAACTTTGCAAAGAAATATGCATCCAGGAAATCATGGCTCAACAGGCCATTCGATCCGTCATAGTGATACGGCAGAATGGCCTCGGAGCCCCATCGGCGGATAATCGTGTGAAACCGTTCGACGATTATGGAGATCGCTTCGTCCCACGAAATGCGTTCGAATCGCGCTTCACCTTTAGGCCCGACGCGGCGCTGCGGATGGAGGATGCGGCTCTCGTGGTACACGCGCTGGCTGAACTTGCCCACTTTGTCGCAGATGAATCCCTGTGTATTGGGATGTGTGCTTCCCTCGGCGGAAGCTGCCCGGATGCGCGCAATCTTTCCCTCGGTAACCGTCACGTCCAACGCGCAGGAATCCGGACAGTCCATCGTGCAGGTGGTGCGAACAATTTTGGTCACGTGAGTATTGTAACGATTATCTCTGCTAGCTGCACTTCAATACACACCTGCCAGGAAGCGATGTTCGGCCCGGCGCATCCACTGTTTTGCTCTCGCGATGAATTGGCTTCCCGTGCCGGTCATCCCCAAACGGCAGTGGCCGGAAATTTGCGGAAAAGCGTGCCAACACGTTTGAGCAACACCGCGTCATTGTCGCGCGCGAAGCCAGTCCCGAACGCCGTGCCTTTTATGAACTGGCTTGGCAGGCAAAGCGCCGACTGGTGCGAAACCGCCGCCGTCGGCTTTTCGTCCCGCTCGGGTGACCAAAGCAGCCACACCATCATCTGCCCGTCCTCGGGCGACGGCAGATGCGAAAACTTCGATGTCTCGCTACGGTTGCCAGTCATAAATCGAGAGAGTCACATTCAACTATTCGAGGCGTCACTTGCCGACCTTGTGCTCGACCAGAGCGCCCTCAAGTCGAAGTTCGACAACCTACAACTCTATTCGCCTTCAATTTCGTTGAGCAGCCAGGCCCGGGAAAACGTCCAGTAGTTTTTGACTGTTGAAACGGAGATGCCCAGAACCTCTGCGACTTCTTCGTTGGTCAGTCCTGCGAAATACCGCAGCTTGACCAACTCGGCTTGAATGGGATGCTCCGACGCTAACTTGTCCAACGCCTCGTTCACGGCCAACAGTTGGCTATCGACGGCAGGAGCGGCTAGTTCGAAGCCTTCGAAATCTACGCGTCGGTAGCCCCCGCCATGGCGTTGGGTGTGTTTGCGCCGGGCGCTGTCGATCAAAATGCGGCGCATCGCCTCGGCGGAGGCGCGGAAGAAATGCTCGCGATCCTTGAACGAGGGAGCCTGATCGCCAACCAGACGCAGCCAGGCCTCATGCACTAGCGCAGTAGCCTCAAGCGTCTGGCCGGGCGCTTCCAGAGCAAGCTTTGAGGCTGCGAGCCGCCGGAGTTCGTCGTAAACGAGGATGAGCAATTCGTCGGCAGTTTTCGCGTCGCCTGCATTGATGCGGAAGGGACGGATGGCGTCGGAGTCTTCCTCGGTGACGGCTTCCGATGCAACCGCCGCCCGCACGGCGGGATTTCGCCGCGCGGCGCCGCTTGGTTTGAGTTCAACTGGATCCATTGTTTTCATATTTTCTGGTTTAGTGATTTCTTTGCTTGTCATATCCAGCGCCGATCACGGTCTGGATGCTGTTCATGTGAGACCATAGCTGCGCGGATTCGGGGATTTCTACTGGCCCTTGGAACAGTGCGGACACCTGTCCTTCGGGACAGGTGCTTTTGGTGATCTCGGTTATGAAAGCAATGCTTCTCAGCCAATTGAGCCGCACCGGCGAGCGAATACTGCGACGGAAATATGAGCGCGGCGGACTTGCCGATTAGGCATTTTTAGTTAAGGTTCTGACTTGGCCCTGACCGTTGCAGCTCGTAAGTTGAGGGCGATTGAGAACGTGACAAATGAACCCATTCTCCATCTCCGGCAGCATCTCGGAAAACAGCGCGTTTGAGATGTTGTGGGAAGACTGCGACCGTATCCTGTGCAGAATTTCTAGCAGTGGAGCAAATGGAGACCGATACGCGTTCCTGGCCGGACCATCCGTCGAGCACCCTTCGCTCGAGAGCATCAACCGTCTCACACACGAGCACGGACTTAAAGACTTCATTGACGGCGCGTGGGCAGTAAGGCCACTGGAGCTCGTTCGTGAATGCGGTCGAACGATGCTGATGGTTGAGTACCCGGGCGGCGAGCGGCTCGAAAGACTTGTCGGGCCGCCCATGGAGGTTGGACGGTTTTTGCGACTCGCAGTGGCCTTGTCGGCCGCACTTAGCCAGCTCCACCGACGTGGGATAATTCACAAAGATATCAAGCCGGCCAACGTGATTGTAAACCCCGCGACCGGACAAGTCTGGCTGACCGGCTTTGGCGTTGCCTCCCGCCTCCCGCGCGAGCGTCAGCCCCCGGAGCCTCCCGAGTTCATTGCGGGAACGCTCGCCTACATGGCACCCGAGCAGACGGGTCGCGTGAACCGCTCTATCGATTCGCGAACCGACCTGTACTCGCTTGGCGTCACGTTTTACGAGATGCTCACCGGCTCGCTTCCGTTCACGGCCTCCGATCCGATGGAATGGGTGCACTGCCATATCGCGAGGCAACCCACCGCGCCCTGCGAGCGAGTCAGGAGCGTGCCACTTCCCGTCTCGGCCATCACGATGAAACTCCTCTCGAAGACGGCCGAGGAGCGTTATCAGACAGCTGCGGGTGTGGAACACGATCTTCGACGGTGCCTGTCCCAGTGGGAGTCCGACGCACGCATCGACAACTTCACACCAGGCGCCCATGATGCTCCGGATCGGCTCATCATCCCCGAGAAGCTGTACGGGAGAGCGCGCGAGGTCGAGACCTTGCTCGCCTCCTTCGACCGCATCGTCACGAGCGGCAGGCCGGAGTTGGTGCTGGTTTCCGGCTATTCCGGAATCGGCAAATCCGCCGTCGTCAATGAGCTGCACAAACCGCTGGTTCCTCCGCGTGGCC
>JAKEEH010000375.1 GCA_022616725.1 Limisphaerales bacterium
ATCGCGACGCAGTCATACGCAAACGTGGCCTATGGACCGGACGGCCTTGAGCTGTTGCGCTCGGGCAAGTCCGCACAGGAAGCAATCAAACAGTTGACATCGCCGGACGAGGGTCGTGAACGTCGCCAGCTCGGCGTTGTCGATGCCAGCGGCAGCGCCGCCGCGTTCACCGGCGAGAAATGCAATGGCTGGGCCGGACATTATGTCGGTTCAAACTTCTGTGTGCAGGGCAATTTGCTCGTCGGCGAAGGCGTTATCAACGCCATGCGATCCGCATTCGAAAACGCGTGCGGCGACCGGGATTCCGAACTGGCTGACTGGCTCATGGCCGCGTTACAGGCCGGCCAGGAAGCCGGTGGCGACAAGCGGGGCCAGCAGTCCGCGGCGTTACTGATCGTCCGAGACAAGGCCGGCTACGGGAGCGCCAACGACCGCTATATTGACCTGCGCGTGGAGGATCATCCCGAGCCGATTAAAGAGCTCGCCCGCCTTCTGGAGATGCACAAAAAGTTCTATAGTACTGCGCACCGCAATCCGCCCAAACAGAAATGATGGCCAAGGCAACCGCTCAGGCGTTCGAACGATGCAGTTGAAACAAGGGGAGCGCTGTTCGCGGCAGCGTCGTGGAGTGCGCGCTCCTGTGCCGCTTTCCACTTGCCTTCTTAATGGGACAAACTTCATCCATGTCCACCACCAGGAATCGATGCCCCAGGTGATCATTGGCCGTCACTTAATCGCGGGCTCTAATAGCTTGGATGAACTCTCTCGCCGCGTGGAAAACGAACTCGGCCTCAAACGCGCGCTCTAAACCGCGTGCAAATCTCCACAACCACACGAACCGCGCTTGCCGCGTTGTTTACCGGCGCCATCGCGATTGGCTTTGCCCCCATTCTCGTCAGGTTCAGCGAAGTCGGCCCGAGTGCCACTGCCGCTTATCGAGTGCTGTTCGCTTTGCCCATTCTCGGGCTCTGGATGCGCGCCGAGCAGGCGGACATCGCATGCCTCCCAACCGAGCAGTCACGCGTGAGAAAAGACCTCAGCTGGTTGATTCTCGCCGGTCTATTTTTCACCGGCGATCTCGCCATCTGGCATTGGTCGCTCCAATTCACAACCGTCGCCAACTCGACGTTGCTGACCAACATCGCGCCGGTGTTCGTCGCGATTGGCGCATGGCTCTTTCTGGATGAGACAATTAAGCCTTTGTTTGTGCTGGCCCTGGCACTCTCGCTCGGTGGTGCCGCGCTCCTGGCCAGCGCCCGGATTGAGCTCAGTCCGGGACATCTCAGGGGCGATCTCCTCGCGATTCTCGCCGCGCTCTTTTATGCCGGTTATCTCCTTACCATCAAGCAACTCCGCAGGCGGTTTGGTTCCGCGATAATAATGACCGTCTCAGGCATCGTAAGCTGCGCTTGCTTCTTCATCGTCGCGGCACTGTCCCGCGAAACCATCTGGCCGACCTCACCGAGGGCATGGCTTGTCGTGGCCGGCCTGGGGCTGGTCTGCCATTTAGGCGGCCAAGCCTTCATTACCTACGCCCTTGGCCATTTGCCAGCCTCCTTTTCTTCCGTTAGTTTGCTCGTGCAACCCTTCGTGGCGGCGGTTCTGGCCTGGGTTTTGCTAAAGGAACGACTTACCCTGTGGCAATGGGTGGGCGGGATCGTTGTCCTGCTGGGCATTTTCCTCGCTGGCCGGAGGATAGGTTGGAACGCGGCCGCAGAAACTAAAAAAGAAATAAAGCAAGCGCAGTTATGAACGCCGATGAAGCCGAAATCTATGAGTTTTTAAGGGGCTTTCCGGGCGTCTTCGTCTCCGTGACCGAAATCTCGAAAAAGCTCGGAAATCGCCGCCGCATTGAGGTGGACCGGAACTGGGCCCGGCCTATCCTGCGCCGCATGGAGATGGACGGCGCGCTCGAATCCAACCCTTTCGGCGAATATCGCTTGCGCCAAAAAGAAGTCTCCGAGATTAACTTTAAGGATGCGCTAAGCAATCCCTCCGTACCCCTCGGCGACACCACCATTATCAAGATTCAAGACGTTAAGGGCGCAGACACCGTCTAATAACAGGACAGAAAGAGGCCGACCTCTGAACGTTGCATTGCGCACTCGAGAGCGCCTTCAACCCTTCAACCCCTGCTCAATTTTCGCCGCCAGCACGAAATCACTTTCCGACAATCCATCGATCTTATGCGTCCAGATTGTAATCCGAACCTTGCCCCACGCCAAGTAAATGTCCGGATGATGATTGCGCGCTTCGGCGATCTCTCCGACGCGATTCGTGAAATCGAGCGCTTCCCGAAAATTCTTGAACGTGAACTCCTTCTCCAGATGATGCTCCTGGACGACGCGCCAGTTATTCCCCAGCTTCTGCGACAGCTTCTGCAGCTCTTCTCCCTTCAGCGGCGGCACGCTCCCTTCACACGGCAAACACTCTTGTGCAGCTAATTCATTCATAATTCACCCCTTCTGCTTCACTGTCGATTCGATGGCCGCGGTTGACAAGCGCAATCCGCAACGCCATCCAGCGTCAATTTGGGGATAATTCTGCACGCTTGGCGGGCAGAGACAAAAAGGCGCGGGCCGTTTCCAACCCGCGCCGTGCGTTCACATGGACCAATTAGTGACGATGGTGATGGTGATGGCGGCGGTGATGCTTCCAGTGCCGGTACGGAGATCCGTAGTACACGACGTGCGCTGGCGGGGCATAATATACCGGGGCGGGCGCGTAATGTACCCGCGGCACAACTACGACAGGAGCCGGAGCCACGCAGACCGGAGGGCGCGGCGCGCACACCGGTGCGGGCGCGACCACGACCGGAGCTGGAACCGGCACCGGCACCCCGATGCTGATTCCGAACGACAGGCCGGCTTGCGCCCTGGGAACCACAACCGCCATTCCGCTGATTATTACTGCGAGAACTGCTAGTTTTTTCATACTGCTCATTCGACGTGCTGGCCTCGCCCTTGTTCACGGTATTCAACCAGTCACAACCGCCTCACTGATAAGGACTTACGATTTGAGCAGGGCCTGATGAATAAAATACTTTTTCTCGCGTCTCAGCCCGGTTTTTTAAGTGCGGAAGACTCTTGAGCCGCTGCCGATCAACTTTCAGCCAAGGCACCAATCACGATCGCTTCAATCGTTTGATCTTTCCACGCTGCACCTGCGGCTCACCTGCAAAATTGGGCAATGGCCGCGCCAGGCGCGCAAGAATTCGGAGTTCCTTCCACACCTTGTCACCCAGGAACAGTAATCGAACCGAGTGATGAAGCTGCGAACGGGGTCGCCTTTTCATCAGTTCATGAGGTTGGACTTCCGCGAGAACGCCATTCCAGCGGAAAGGAAAGCAGCGCTCAGACAGGCTTGCTGGATGCGAGCATTCGAGGCCTCTTCAGTGCGGAATTTCGGGAGGAATAAGGCGGCGGCAGCCATCAGGCCCAATACGATCCAGAGATTGCTAAAAACCTTCATGGTTGCGGTACGGGACGCGAACGGCTGAGTGCTTAGCAAAGAGTGAGCCAGCCGTGCGAGTGTCCCGATTCTGGAACGATTCTTTCTTTGCAGGGCACTCGCGCATGCCACTAGAGGAAATCCGAAACCCGAATGCTGAAATCCGGAGGGATTTGGCTCTCGGTCCGGGCCGATTCGCGATTGTTCTCGGAGTCCTCCTGTTTGCGGCGTTTCCAGAGGTCGTCCTTGGCCGGCATTCGTTCTTTTTTCGCGATTATGGCGTTTTGGGGTATCCCTTTGTGCTTTTTCACCGGGAGAGCTTTTGGAACGGTGAACTACCCCTTTGGAACCCTCTGAGCAACTGCGGGGCTCCATTTCTGGCCCAGTGGGGAACGATGACCCTTTACCCATTCTCATTGATCTACCTGCTGTTTCCCTTGCCGTGGTCGCTCGGGTACTTTTGCCTGGGGCATCTGTTCCTTGGCGGCATGGGAATGTACTGCCTTGCCCGGCGTTGGACTCAGAACGATTTTGCCGCCGCTTTTGCCGCGGTGGCTTTTATCTTCAACGGCGTCACTTTTTCTTCCCTGATTTGGCCGAACTACACCGTCGCGCTTGGGTGGATGCCTTGGATCGTTTTGCTGAGTCAAAGCGCCTGGCCCGAAGGTGGGCGGAAACTGGTGGTCGCTGCTGTGGTTGGCGCGCTGCAAATGATGTCCGGTGTCCCGGAACTTATCCTCCTGACTTGGCTTGTGGTCGGCGCCATGTGGCTCGCGAAAAACCTGCAAGTGGCTGCCTCGGGGCGCGATTGGATACGCTCGGGCGGGCGACTGGTGCTCCTCGTTGTGCTGATCGCAGGCTTGACGGCGGTCCAGCTCATGCCGTTTATGGACCTGCTTGCAATGTCCCAGCGCGGCCGCGACTACGCGACCGCCAAATGGGCCATGCCCGGCTGGGGTTGGGCTAACCTGCTTCTGCCTCTGTTCCATACGTTCAAGAGCTATCAAGGGCCGTGCTTCCAGCATGATCAGAACTTCATGAGCTCTTACTATCCCGGAGCGGCCATCCTGGTGCTCGCGGCATGGGCGGCATGGTGGGTGCGCACTTGGCGTGTCCGGTTCCTTGGCGGCCTGACGTTGTTGAGTCTCATCCTGGCTCTCGGCGACAACGGAGTCCTGTACACGTGGTTGAAGGGAGCCTTGCCTGTCATGGGTTTCGCTCGTTTCCCAATCAAATTCGTGCTTTTGGCGGCGTTCACAATTCCGCTCCTCGGCGCGTTTGCGGTGGCGAACCCTGGCCGCCCGACTGATCCTCGAATGAAGTCGCTCCTGATCATTGGAGCGGCCGTCCTGATTTTGATGGCTTTGCTCCTCTGGTTTGCCGGCAAATACCCGTTTCCGGCCCAACGCTGGACAGACCTTTGGCAGAACTCCGTCTGGCGTGCAGCGTTCCTGATCTCGATCCTCGGCAGTTGCATCTTTGTCGCAGCGCGTTTGCAGACGAGATTTTCATGGATCGCGCCGTTTGCGGCCCTGGGCCTTGTGGCTTTAGATTGCCTCACGCATACCGCGCGCCAGAACCCGACGATTCCGACACAGTGGTTTTCCGCCAACCTATGGCAGCAACGCAACAGTGTAGAGTGGCCGGGAGGCCGGGTTCTCATCACTCCGGAAGCCGAACGTCGGCTATTGGTCAGCCGCGTTCAGGATCCGCTCCACGATTTTATCGGTAAGCGCTTGGCCCTCTGGTCGAACCTCAATATGATTGACGGCATCCCAAAGGTAAACGGGTCATCAACCCTGCAGATCCGGGAGCAGTTTCAGTTCGAGAGGTCTCTTTATCAAACGAACCAATCGTCCGAGAGCCTCCCGGAAAATACTCTGAACTTCCTCGGCGTCAGTTACATCTCCGGCAGCAATACCGTGGATTGGATCAAGCGTTCGGAAGCCTTGCCTCTGGTTACTGCGGGCCAAAGAGCTATCTTTGATTTCGGCAGCAACGCCTTGAAGTTCATATTGGCGACGAATACCAATCTGCGGACAGAGGTTTGTCTGCCGTTGGAGCTGCGCGGGGTTGTAAAGGCGACTAACGCGGGGGTTGCCAACGTTCATGAGGTTAAAGTCAAACCTCAGCACGTTTCATTTGTTGTGGAAGCGGCAGGGCCGGCAATGGTGGTGATCGCTCAAACGTGGCACCCCGGCTGGCGTGCGAAAGTCGGCGGAGTCGCTGCACCGGTTTGGCGAGCAAACTACACGTTCCAGGCACTGGAAGTTCCCGCCGGCCAGCATAAAGTCGTGCTGGACTATCGCGAGCCGCGTCTCTTTTGCGGAAGCATCATTTCGCTCGCAACACTACTGCTTTCGGCCCTGCTCTGGACGTGCAAAAAAATCCCTCTCCGTTCGCATTCGACAGGAGAGGGTAAGAGTGAAGCCGGCCGGTTTTGAGGCTTTAGTTACCCAGTGAGTGTCCGTCCGTGCTGCGCAAGGTGCAATACACGTGGTCTGGAGCTCCGACTACCGTATAGACGTAGGTGCCGCCCGCGGGACAGTACACCTGGTTCTTGATGAAATTCGTATTGCCAAACAACGCATTTGAGTCAACGGGATCATCATTATTCTTGCGCATCTCCACCGCCCAGCTCTGCACAGCAGTTTCCAGTTGTCTGAGATTGCTGATACAGACCTTGCGGTGGCTGATTTCGCGGGATTTAACGAAGTTCGGAAGAGCGATTGCGCTCAGCAGACCAATGATCGCGACCACGATCATTATTTCTACGAGCGTAAAGCCGCCGGCCTTTCGCCTGGTTTTCATCACTACATTCTACCTTTCACAAGCGGCCGTGAACGTAGGTAGAAGGCGGTTAATGAATATTTACTAACGTCCGTTCACGTATTGCCGTCTACCCGACCACTGTCCGGTTTTGAGCAGCCGATATGCCAGCACGGCTGGCGAGAGAATTGCCCGCGCGTTGGCGTCGTGGCGGCTGCCAGGCGTCAAGAATCTTGACACAGTGTCCCAGGAAGGGCCTATTCCAGTTTGTGGTCGGGGATGCTGCAGGTGGGCTTCTCAGCCACTGATCTCAGGTCGTAAGTTCCCCCAGCCGGACAACTCGGCTTGGGATCAACGGTTTTGCCCGGTCCGAAAAGGTCGGCGTCGGTGGGCACGTCCGTGTCAGTCTTCTTCATCTCAAGCGCCCAGATTCCTTTAGCGCCCTCGATCGTCTTGAGATTCTGGATGCAAGCCTGGCGCTGGGCGCTCTTGCGGGCCTTGACGAGGTTGGGGATGGCGACGGCGGCGAGCAGGCCGATGATCGCGACCACGATCATGATCTCCACCAGCGTGAAGCCGGATTTGCGTGAAATCTTCAAATGCATAACGTGTTTTTCCAAACGCACGGGCAAAGAACCGAGCAGGCGGGAAGATATGCACCTATCGCCCAGAAAACAACGGCAAATTGCCAGAATAGGAATGAAACTCCGAAGGCGCAAAAAGGTTTCGGCCCGTTCAGGAATCCAACGTTGCACTTACGCGTTACCGCGGCCAGAAAGTACGGTTCTGAACACAATACTGATGAAGGCAATACCGATTGCGGCAAACTTTTTCAAAATTCGGCTTGCAAAAGATTCGCATGAGAGTAGGAACAGATTGCTCTTTGAAAGTTTAGTTCGCAGCCAAATGTCTGGGAACCCCGTGAGATTCGGGGACGGTTGCGCCACTGTAACGGGCTACAAACTCCCACAGCCACTGATGCACGAACTGCGTTGGGAAGGCGGGAGCGAGGTCAGGCCCGAAGTCAGGATACCGGTTTGGTTGTGCTCGTCGCGCCTGCGTTGTCGCAGGTGGCTTCTCCGTCAAAGAGAAGGATGAGACCAGTCACCCGGTGTCCGGGTGGGTACGCCTTCATGCGCCGCTTTGTCGGAGCCTGAAGGTTTCTTTTTTCAGGCTCCGCGCTGGTCTCCGTGTTGTTAACCAAAGCAGAGATCAGTTATGGCAAAAAACAATTGGTTTGCGTGGGTGGTCGCGGGGCTCAGCGCCACGGGTCCCCTTCCGGCAGAAAACTTCGCGGACGCAGTAGTGGATTACGATCCGGGCGCCGGTTACGCCGTCAATTACACAAATGTCAATGCGGTGCTCGGTGAACCGTCCCGGGCGAACCCATTCAACGATCCGACCGAACCATTCAACCCGCCATATGGCACAGGGCAGATTCTTTCGGTGGGGGCGGGCGGCTCGCTTACGGTGCGGTTCTCAACGCCGATTCTCAATCATCCAAACAACTCTTTCGGGCTGGATTTTATTATCTTCGGCAACACCGGTTTCATTATTACGAACGACTTTGATCCGGTGACCTTCGAATGGATCGGCACGCCGGCGACAGATGGATCGTTGTTTGCGCAGAATACCGGCAGCACGCGGGTGCTGGTAAGCCGCGACGGCGAAACGTTTTTCGAGCTCGATCCCGCGCGCGCGCCTGTGGTGGATCATCTGTTTCCGACCGATGGCTGGGCTGATTTCTCGAGACCGGTGGACCCGATCCTCACGCAGGAGGATTTTGCCGGCCTGACGCTCGAACAGATTCGCGCCTTGTACAACGGATCGGCCGGCGGCGCGGCGTTTGACATTTCATGGGCGCGCGATTCCGACGGCCAGCCAGTGTTCCTGCCGGAAATCAAGCTCGTGCGGGTCGAGGTGCTGAGCGGCAAATCGGAAATTGATGGTGTGGTCGCGGCGAGCCGGCGGGCACGCGGTCCGAACGTGACGGGTCGCTGATGGTTCCGCAATATCATGGAAAGCCCTCGGTAAGACGCCGAGGGCTGCGCACCGGACGCATGCGCTCGCCACGCCACAATGCCTGCGCACTTGCCGTTATGGCGTGGCTCTGGGCCGCCGTTGCCGCCCTTTCCTGCGGCGCGGTGGTGTTCTCGGATGATTTTGCGTTCGATCCCAATCAACGCGGCTGGCGCAGACACGGAAACCCCGAGTTGTTTCAATGGAATTCCACCAACGCAAATCTCGCCGTTATATGGGATTCGCGGCAGCCGAACACGCTGTTCTATCGGCCGCTGGGCACGGTACTAACGATGAATGATGACTTTAATTTCAGCTTCGATTTGCGATTGCACGACATCGCGATTGCAGTCGATCCGTCGAAACCATATACGTTTCAAATTGCTGTTGGCCTGTGCCGCTGGGCCAGCATTACGAACAGCAATTTTTTCCGTGGCTCGGGCATCAATGCCACTTACGGACCGCGCAATCTCGTCGAATTCAACTACTTTCCCGATTCGGGCTTTGGCGCGACAGTAGCGCCGACAGTGGTTTCAACCAACAATCGCATCCGTTTCAGCGACAATCATCCGTTGGAACTAACGCCGAAGGATTTGTATCGCGTGGAAATGACTTATGCCGCCAGCAACCGCGTCTTGCATACGTTCATGACGCGAAACGGCGAGCCTTTCGGTCCCATTCAGGATCTGTCGCTCGCCACCTTTCCGGATTTCCGCGTCGATACGTTTGCAGTCATAAGCTACAACGACGGGTTCCAAAGTCCGCCGCAATTCGCCGGCTCGATCCTCGCTCACGGGGTGATCGATAATGTCTCGTGGACGGTGCCTGGGCCGCCGATTGGGTCCATATCTGCAAATTTCGTCGCGACGAGCCTGCGCTTTGATTTTACTGGCAAATCGAATTGGGTCTATCAACTGGATCGTTCGACCGATTTGAAGAGCTGGACAACAGTCGCAACGAACCTGGCATTGACGACGGGCCCGCTTTCGTTAACGGACTTATCACCGCCTAACGAACGGGCGGTTTATCGCGTGCGCGCGGATCGACCATGAACAGGAGATGAATTCCGAATTCCGAATTCCGAATTCCGAAGACCGAAGGCGTGGCATTCAGCCTCACTTCCTTCGGATTTCGGCCTTCGGATTTCGAGTTTGCCCCGCCTTCACGCTGATTGAACTTTTGGTGGTGATGGCTGTGGTTGCGATGCTCGGCGCGCTTCTCTTGCCGGCTCTGACGCAGGCCAAAGCGGCCGCGAGGCGCATTACGTGCGTGAGCAACCTGCGGCAACTTGGGCTGGCCACCCAAATCTATTGGGATGAAAACGACAGCGACGCGTTCCGTTACATCCTGGGCGCGACGAACGGCGGCACAATCTATTGGTTTGGATGGATTGAAGCGTGGGTCCCCGGGAACGAGGGCGCACGCGGTTTTGACCCTTCGCCTGGCGCGCTTTATCCGAATCTGCGCGGGCGCGGGGTGGAAGTCTGTCCTGCGCTGAATTACAGCTCGCGCCTGTTCAAGCCAAAAGCGACCGGCGCTTCGTTCGGATACGGCTACAATATTCATCTCTCCTCGCCGACGAACCAGCCGCCCTTGAAAATCTCACGTGTCGCGCGACCCACGGATACCGCCTTGTTCGCCGATGCGGGCCAAGTGAATGACTTCCAGGAACCCGCCTCGCCGGACAACCCGTTGCTCGAAGAATTTTATTACCTCAGCAATCTGGAGCCGACCGTCCATTTCCGACACCGGGCGCGCGCCAACGTGGTTTACTGCGATGGGCACGTGGACCAGGAGAGTCCGGTCCACGGCTCACTCGACCTGCGTCTGCTGGGGGAGCCTGTCGGCCGACTGCCTGCCGAATCGCTGCTGGTCCCCTGAGAAAGCGGAGTGCAGTTTTGGACGAAGTGTTTCCGGCGTTCGTAAATTGAACTGTGAGCCGTCATATTGCGCATTCGGAGTGCCTTGAGAGCGTGGACACGCGTAAATCCTATCGAAGTTCTGGATGTACGGCGCGCCGATCTTTTTGCTTCTTTGATGTTGTCGTCATCTGTATGAGACTAAATTCCGAGCATGACGCCGGAACGGTTTGACTCGATCACGTCGCGGTATGGGCAGTTACGCCTGGGGCTCGTGGGCGATTTCTGCCTGGACCGCTATCTGGAGATCGATCCGTCCCGCCAGGAGAAGTCGATCGAGACCGGGTTGCCGGTGCATAACGTGGTGCGCGTGCGCAGCCAGCCGGGGGCTGCGGGCACAATCCTGAACAATCTGGTTGCGTTGGGGATCGGGACAATTTACCCCGTCGGGTTTTGCGGAATCGATGGTGAAGGCTTTGAACTGCGGCGCGCACTCGCGCAAAAACCAGGCGCGCGGCTCGATTACTTTCTGGAAACGGAACAGCGCCGGACATTCACCTACTGCAAACCGTTGTTTGTTGTACCGGGCAGGTCTCCCGCCGAGTTGAGCCGACTGGACAGCAAGAACTGGTCGCCCACTCCGGATTCCGTGCAGGACCAATTGATCGCCGATATGCGCGCGGCGGCGGCCAAAGTCGATGCGCTGGTGGTAATGGACCAGGTGGATTCAGCCGAAACTGGCGTCATTACCCGGCGGATGCTGGCCGCTCTGGGCGAGATCAGCGCACGACGGCCGGAGTTGATGATCATTGCCGACAGCCGGCGCAGTCTGCGCAATTACCCGCGCCTGACGCTAAAAATGAACCGCGAGGAACTGCACGCGCTGACGAATCGGGGCTCGCCGATGACATTTCCGGAAATCTGCAAGGCGGCTTCTGACCTGGCGGGACAGCAAGGGCGCGCCGTTTTCGTGACGCTCTCTGAAAATGGGATTCTCGGGGCCGACCCTTCCGGAACAATCCAACACGTGACCGTTTTCCCAATCCGCAGCGATATTGACATTGTGGGCGCCGGGGACGCGGTCATGGCGAATCTCGCGGCAGCATTGGCAGCGGGGGCTTCGACCCGCGAAGCCATTGAACTGGCGAATGCCGCCGCTTCCATTGTCATTCACCAACTCGGCACCACGGGCGTCGCCAACCCGGGTCAATTGCGCGAACTCCTTTTTCCTAAATAAGAGTCACCTCAGCCGCTCAAGCTGCAGCGAGGACAGGTCGAACCAGACTTCGCCCAAAACAGTCGAGAGTTCACAGATCAGGTCCACGTCGTCAGAAGGGGGAAGCACGTCGAAATCGAATTGCACCCAGCGCCAGTCGCTGTCGGTCGTGATCTGAAATGGCGGCCGGATTCCGGATATCCGCAGCGTGACACCCACGTTCGGTGACCCTTCCGGCAGCAAGCCTTCGGCTTTCACGCGGCCGCGAAAACGATAGCGCCCACCTTCGAGCCCGACGCGCTTGCGCCAGGAAGCAACACACCCGCCGCTGTCCCCATGTTTGATCCTAAGCACGGGTTTTCTGTTCTCGGTGTCTTGCGTCATCAGGACGATCCCCGCATCCACATTCGTTGACCAACCGCTGGCGAGCGCAGCGACGCCAGAGCGGTCAAACCTGGCGAGGACCCCGAGCGTGGCGACCTGCTGCGTTACGTTCTGAACTCGCTCGGCGATGCGTCGTTTCAAGTCGGCAACATTCTCATCAAATGCTTTGGCCGCTTGGCGTCCGTCCCGGACCAGCGCAGGACGAATGCCCGCCGCGATCGCATCAACGCGGTTCGTCAGGCGCTGGAGCTGAAAATGGTTCGTCAACAACTCGCGGAAGCGTTCCCGGTATGCACGCTGGCCTTCGGGCGTGTGCAACACGGCGCGCACGAGCAGGCCTTGCATAGTGGGCCGCCAGGACATCGCCGGGAGCTGAAACATATTGTCCAAACCATGCGGAACGAATGTCATTCGCCGCGCCTCAGGATCATTGTAAATACAATAATTGTTACGGTTCAGCCAATAGCCGTCCCAATGGGCGGTCAGGACCTCCATCGCGAGCATCGAGAGGAAGCGATCCAGATCAAGATGGTTGCTCAAGTTGGCCCAGCGTTCGGCGCTTGGCGCGCGCGCGGCCTCGACCAGCGCCCGCAAGTCGCGTTGCGAAGTGTCGTCTCCGTTGTCCTGGTCGAGCGCGTCCGTTACGTCCTTCGTGTGTCCTTCGTAAAGATTTCCTTTGGCACTGCTGAAGTAGCGCCGCAAAAACGGCTTATTCAATCCTTCAACGAGTGTGTATAGTCCAAGATAACGATCATTCAAGTGGACGCGCGCATGGGCGACGCGGGCCGCAGGCACGCCCGCGGCCCGAAACAGCTCTGTGCAGAATTTTTCATTGACGTAACTCGGATCCTGAACCGCGTTGTTGAGCGAAATCTTCGTCAACCCGTGAAAATTCTGCTTCTCGACAAACTTATTGAACTTGACGGTGAAAGCGGGTTTCTGGTCGATCGGGCGGAAGCTGCCGGTGCCCTTGAGATGAATGCCAATATTGGTGTAAGTGACCCCGCTTTCGGAGAGGTTCGCTTTCACGTAGGCGCGCGTATCTCTTCGCAACTGGTCTATGGCGGCAGCCTCCATTATGATGCGGATCTCGCGCACGGCGGGATTGGTAAAGAGGGCGTCGCCGGCCGCCGCGCGTCTGGTCTCAAGATCGCTCGCGCTGGCCGGCCGGCCGAAACTCGCGCAGAGCAGCGTTAAAGCAAAGAGGCGGAGCATGCGGCATTCTAAATGCCAGAAAGCACGCGAGATGAACAGTTTTTTTCCTTTGGACTTTTGCCTACGGGCGCCCAAAAGCCCAGAGATGCCGTTCGCTGCGGATATAGAGCTGGTTTTCCGCGATGGCCGGTGTTGCGGAGATCGGTTCGCCGAGAACGTTGCGCGCCTTCACGTTGAGCGAATCACCGGCCTCAGTCACGCATATAGTGCCGCTGGTGGAAGCGTAGTAAATATGCCCATTGGCAGCGACCGGTGACGCATAGTATCCCCCATCAACCCCAATCCGTTCCTGCTCGTACCGAATCTGGCCGCTTTTGGCGTCGTAACAGCTCGCGCGCCCGCCATTCTGGATGACATACACCCGCCCGCGATAAAATAGCGGAGAAGCAACGTCCGCGACCCCTTTTTTGTGCTTCCAGAGCACGTGCGTCGCCGTCAAATCTCCGGTGTCGTCCTTTGCCGGAGCGCGCACAGCGAAAATGCCATGCTCGCCGCGGCCGATCAGGTCGCGCATGCCAGTCCATTCCAGCTCGGAGATGTGGCCGTCCTTATCGCGGTCGGTCGCAATAAAGCCGCCGTGCTCCCGCAGATAGTTCGGCGCTTCCGGTCGGGAAACCTTCCCGTCGCCATCCTTATCGTTCTGCGTCAGGAACTCCGGAAACGTCGGGATTCGCGAGCCGCCGAACGCTCTCGACATGACGATCAATCGCTCGCCGGCCATGACCGGGCTTGGAGCGACACTAACTCCTTCCGTGCCGGCGACCCTCCAACGCTCTTTGCCGTCTGTCAAGCTGTAGGCAACCGTATGGACACTGCCGACGACGATCACTTCGTCGAGACCGTC
>JAKEEH010000376.1 GCA_022616725.1 Limisphaerales bacterium
GTGACGAGCTTGTCGCCAATGCCCGCCTTTGTGTCACCGCTGATGAGGGTCTCCGTACCGAGGTATTTGTTCAGGCCTTCCAGGCGCGAGGCGAGGTTCACGCTCTCCCCCAGCGCTGTGTAATCGACGCGGTCTTCACTGCCAAAATTCCCCACGCGTGCGACACCGGTATGAATGCCGATCCGCGTCCGTAACGGTTGCCCGTTCACCGACGGCGGCTCGCACGCCCGGAAATGCAGGGCCGCCTGGCAGGCGCGGACTTGATGATCGGGTTGCTCCTCCGGCGCGTTCCAAAACGCGAAGATCGCGTCGCCAATATACTTGACCACCGTGCCGTCGGTGGGATGGATGCACTTCGTGACCGCGACCTGGAAATAATTGTTCATCAATGTCGCGAGCTGCTCGGTTGAAATCTGTTGCGACATGTTCGTGAAATCGGCGATGTCGGTGAAAACGATCGTGATGACGTGCTCCTCCGCGCCGGGTTTGAGCAGCTTCGAGTTCCTGGAAAAGCGCTTGACCAGTTTCGGCGAGAGGTACAGCCCGAGGGTGTGTTCATAAACGCGCTTTTGGACGTAAAACTGCACCGAATTGAAAACGATTGACCAGGCGAGGGCGAATCCGATTTGCACGGCGATGATCAGCCACGGAAACCAAATGAGCTTGGTGAGAAAAATCGACTGGATAATGACCAGGGCGAAGACGAGCACCGCGGCCGCTGTCAGCGTCGAGAGGATCGGCCGCAAATAGACGAGCACAAAACCACAACTCAGGCCAAAAACTGCAATTATCCAGCGCTCAGTCGCTCGCGATCCGCGCGTTAGCCAGTCGCCTCGAACGAGGTTGAGGAATGAGGTCGCTTGGATTTCAACCCCGGCAATGAATTTTGTGCCGCGTTGGCCAAGCAATGTTTGGGAGAGCCAATAACCGAACGGGTGGACGTACTCGTCCTTGCGCTCGTTTGCGAACTTGGTCAAAAGGCGCGATCCGACAAACACGACCTTGCCACGAAAGAATTGGTCGGTAACAGCAGACGCATCGAGTGCTTTGTGATAGCTGACGGACGGAAGCACTCCGGGAGCACCGTAATAATTCAGCCAGTAGTCATTGTGCGGAAATGTTGGATTCTGTGTTGGCTTCGCTTGTAGGAATTCCGCCGTAGCCCAGGCAAGCGTCGGAAGGTTTAGTCCTTTATCCTGAGTGTAGAGATGGCGCACGACGAGATCATGATCCGCCGCCAACTCGACACTGCCGGCCGCTGCCATTCGATCCAGCAAGAGATCGAAGGGGGGCATCCCCATCTTGGATTTGGCTCCAATCCAGACGACGTCAATGCCGAGCACGACCCGGCCACTGGCTTCCATCGCGCGGGCCAGTTCCTGATCGACGGCTGGATTGTTTGTGTTCGGATCGGTAAAAACCACGTCGAACACGATCGCCTTAGCGCCTGCCGCCGTTAGACGATCGATCAAGCGTGCATGCAAACGGCGATCCCAGGCCGCATTGAGCGGTTGGTCCAATTCTTTATAGGAAAGTTCGTCGATGAAGACGACTACAGCCTCAGTGGCGCCGATGTCGCCGCGGCCAACTATTTGGGTGGCGTAACTGTTATGAATCAATCCCTGCCCAATATTGAATTCATAAAGGAAAATACCCGACCCTCCCGCCAAAAGCGCTCCGATGACGGCGGCGATCAGAGTGCGTTTGATTGGCAACTTCACGAGAGCTTCTCAGTTCAGTAAACCGCCTTCGTTGGATGATCGTTCGTACTCCCTCAGCCCATCGGCGGGACGCCGACGGGAGCGACCGGGACGGTCGCGCTCCCCAAAAAACTTCAAAAATACCATTTCAGGCCGGCGAAGAGCGTCCGTTCGCGAGGCAGTTCGTTGTACAGTGTCAGCGGGTTTAATTGATAATCCTGATCGGTGATGTTCAGCAAGCCGAGTTTCGCCTCCAGCCGCCGTTGGAACATGCGATAGCCAATGAAAGCGTGGAACTGCCAAATATCGTCCCCCGGGATATCCGTCGTATATTTCCGGTTCGACTGCTGCGTCCAGACTGCATTGACCTGCGAAAAGAATCCGCAGCGATGGTGAAACGCGCCATAGAGGTTGACCTGATGAAGGATCGCCGAAACGTGCTCCAGGTCGTCCGCGAGGCCGGTGGTTCCGGCGGGAAGACTTGGGTATTTGACGTGCAGGTCAGAGTGCGTGAGTCGGTAACGCGCGCCGAGGGACCATTCTTCCGCGATCAATTGATTCACTGCGAAGATGAACGACTTCTCCATGTAGTCGAGGTCCTGCCGCGTGCTGGACGGCGAATCCGGCGACGGAAATGCGGTGTCGCTGTTGGTCAACACGCCGACAGTCCGATCTGCCTCCGACGTTAAATATTGGCCTTCGATCACAAAATAAGTGCCGGTCTTGCGAATGGCCTGATCCAAACCGACCCCCATTGTTTCGAAGCTGGTGCCCGGAACCAGGCCGATGACGGACTCGGGGATAAGGCTGCGATAGGCTTGGCTGAACCCTGCGATTTGCACCGGCTCCAACCGTATGCTGTTATCAAAGAAAACGCCCCCGAGACTTTGCGCATAATACGCGCGCAGATGAGTGTCTTTGAACGGCGAATACACCAGCCCTGCCTTCGGCGACACCTGATCTTCGCTGTCCTCCTCATCGATGATCGGAGAGGTATCGATGTTGGCGGGGAACTCAAGCCGGTCATAACTGACGCCGGCGATCAGCCGCAAATTGTCTAGGATCTGCCAGTGTCCATAGACGTAAGCGCTGTAACGGTCCAAACTCGTCTCCACATCCTGCGATGAGATCCGCACGGGCGACGGATCAAGCGGATTTTGCCGGTCGATCGTGCTTGTTGCCTCTGGCTCCGCCGTCTGGTACCGGCCACCACCAATGAAAGTAAACTTTGGCGACTGCCAGATTTGCTGCGCTTCAGCCGAATACGCGACCAATTCGCTTTCGTAATCGAGCCCGGCAATGTCCGGCGCGTTGCGCAAACGATTTGTGGTGGGGAGGAAGGGCGAGGTCTCCAAATACAGAATCGCCGGCGCCGTATCCTCGAGCGTTAATGTGTCATCAAATCTGCCGCCCAAAAACAGAGTGTGACTGCCCGGCGCCCATTCGCGGTGATAGCCGACCAATAGGTTCGGCTCCTGCTTTTCGGTGACCCGCAGGGTGTGGCTTGCGCTGTTCTGGTTGTAATACTGGCTCACATCGCCCGACTCCATGTCGAAGTAAGAGATATCGAAAAACACGCTGTCCTTCTGCGTGATCTGTTGCTTCACGCGCCCGGAAAGATTCAGTTGTTCCAGATCGTTGTTGGGCCGCTGGCCATTTTCGGTGCGGTAAAATGCATCGATGGCATAGTCGGTGGAATCGATGTAACCGTAATGCGAACCAAATTGCACCCAGTCGCCGCTGCTGTAGTACTCAGTGCTGGAGAAAAGTCCAAAATGCGGCGCGTCGAAGAAGCGCGAATACTCCTGCTCCGAAATACTGCTTGACAGCAAGCCGGCCCCCGCAGGCGCCAGCAGGTTCGCGACGAGCAGTTCCGCGAACCATGGCGTCTCGTAGCGCAGATTGATCAGTTTCGGATCCCGCAGCGCATCGTAACTGTTCGCAAGGAACAGGTGGGCCGAGTAATTGCCGTAATCATAATTGACCGCGCGCGCCGCCTCCTGGGCGCTGTACTCGAACATCCCTGCATCCCGGTAAATGGTGGCCAGATTCGCGCTTCGGACCGCCTGATCCTGGTCCAGCAACAGCCGCGAACGGAACAGACTGCGATTATCGTTCAAATCCTTCGATTGTTCCAGGTCCTTCACGGCTTCGTTGATTTGATTCTGTTCCTGGTGCAAAAGCGCCGAGTAAAGCCAGCTCGTCGGGTCGTTCGGGTCCAGGCGCTTGGCCAGGTCCAGTTCCTTGCGCGCCCGTGCAGGGTCGCCAGCGTGCTGCCACGCCTTGCCGAGATAACTCCGCAGGACCGCCCGCTGCGGTTCGAGGGTCGCGGCCACCTGCAAATCCTCCCGCCCGCCGACGCCGTCGCCGCGGCGGATTTTCACCAGCCCGCGCCCGAGCCATGCATTGCCGAGCGCGCCGTCAATTTCGATCGCCTGGTTGAAAGACTCCAGGGATTCCCGGTTTCGGTTTCGCGCCGCCAGCAGAAATCCTCGGAGCGCCAGCCCTTGCGCATTCCGCGGTGAGATGCGCAATCCTTTATCCACCGCCTCTAAAGCAGCCGCAGTGCGCCCGAATCCAAACTCTAATTCCCCGGCCCGAATCCACGCCGCCCCGAAATTCGGCGACCTACTCGTCGCCTCGCGTGCCGCATTCAGCGCCTCGGTCAGTTGTCCCTTCGATTGCAGGTAATAAGACCGCGCCATCCATTCGCTGCCCGTCTTCGACGTGGGCAACGAAGCTAGTGTCTCATTCCTCACGGTCGCGATCACCTCCCGCAACGCGTTGGCGACGAGCGAATCCGCCGGGACCGACTTAAGGTCTGACTCGGCCTCCTCGACTCGTCCAACCGCCAGCAACAGCGCCGCCCGAAAAGCGCGCTCCGGCGCCGTTGCCGGCTGCCTGTTCTCCGGGTAAGCGCCCAGCGCCTTCAGCAAATCGCCGGACTGATACGCCTGGATCGGCTCGGCCAAGGCGTTCTTTTCCGGCGTGCTCAACCCGAGGTCGTCGAGGTCAACCACGGCGGGGTAATACAGTGCCCACTGAATGACATTGATCGCGTTCACCAGCGCAGTTTTCGCCGGAGCCTTGCCCGGCTCCACCGTTGCCTGCTCCCCGCTGCGCAGTGTTTCCTGGCCTTGCGCGTTGGCGATCTGGATTTCTCCATCAATCAGCGAAACGGTCGTTTTGCCGTTTTCGTCCACGGCCAGATTAAACTCGGTTCCGCGAATTGCCCCGGCCGCCACGGGCGTGCGGAATTGCACTTCCTCGGGTCGCTCGCGGCTGAAGAAGTAAGTCGCGCCCGAGCGAAGTTCCAGTTGTGGTTTATCGATTGGCTTCTCCGGCGGCTGAATCTCCATGCTCGTGAGTTGATCCACCCGCACGACGCTCAGGTCCGACCAGCGCAATGTGGCGCGGCTGCGCAGCGCGGTGCGGAAGCGGTCGCCCACATTGAGCACCTGGTTCGTTTCCGCTGCGGCCCACTGCGTGGTGCCTTTGCGCGCAAACTCGACCTTCCCCTCCCGCGTCAGCACTACACAAAACGGATCGGTCGCCGGTGCGGCCTGGAGCGATGCCCAGGCACAACTCCAAAGCAACAGGGCCAACGCCGTTTGCGTCGAGCGTCGAGCGTCGAGCGTCGAGCGCCTTAGCACTCGGCCCTCTGCTCCGCAATTCTCGTCGTGATGCGCCGTGCAGTTTCCCGGCGCTTGCACATGTGAACAATAGCGCGCCGTTTCACGATGCGGTTGCTCGTTGCGATTAGTCATTCGATGGTGCCCATTCTGAATCAAAAGCCCCGCTCGGATTGTTAAGGGATACGACTCCGGCTTTTGTAAAGATACCGGCTGATTTGAAGCAAATCGCTGAGAAAAGTCAAACGCCATTTCGTGGTGGTGTTTGCGGGCAGGGGCAACCTGAGGCTCGAACGTGAGCGAATCCAAGACCTCCGGGGTAAATCGTTGAACCGTTGAATCGTTGAATTGAATCGGACGCAAAAATTTCACCATTTTGGGGCGGGTTTCATAAAAGGTCTGGTTTCATTGGGTTTTCCGCATGTGACCCGTAAAAATTGGTGAAGAAATGGTGAAGAAATGGTGAAGTGTCTCGAGGGCAGAACGTTTTGGATCGTGAATCGTTGGACCGGCGGTCCGGTTTTTTCCGGTTTGTGTGATTGCGAAAACCGAACGACTGGATCTGCAATCGCCGGAAGTACTTGGTAGAGCGATGTCGAGCAGAGACGATTTGTGAAATCGTTCGGTTTCGTTCGATTTTTGTGTCAAATAATCTATTGTTAAATGCGTGCGCGATTTCCGGACAGAAAGCGGCCGGGGGACACCACGGATTGCGCGGATGGCACGGATGGGAATTGAACACCTCCACCCTTTTTTGTACTGGTTTTGTACCAGTTTTGTACTAATTTTTGCGTCATCTTGTCCGCACAGAATTTATGATTTACAATTGACGATTCACGATTTTCAAGAGGGCCACCGCCCTCGAAATCGCTGTCCCAAGCCACTGGAACTGCCAAAAGTGGACACCCCTCCCCCTTTTTCGTCCAGAAATGTCCACTTTTGTCCACTTTGCTCCCAGGGCCCACGGCTCTTGAGGGGCGTCAATATAATAGATCAGCCCCCTCCAATTGGATTCTGTTTCGCACCGAGGCTTCGCCCGCAGGTCGGGGGTTACGATATATATCTGTTTCTTCACGCGTATATTATACCATGGGTTTTTAATGCATTTTTTGGGGAGGGCCGTTTAACATGCCAGTATGTGACAGGACGCGCCAGTATGCGTCAGTACGCGCCAAAAAACTTCGCACTCGGACTTGACAGAGTTTGGAAATTCGCTCGAAACGGCATTTGGCGGTCATTTGTGTGAAAGAACGTGGTCCTGGAGGCCGTATTTACCTTCGTGCATTCGTGCGTTGGTGGCGGACCATTAATCTTGAAGCGGGCGCGAAAAGGTGCTATGGACCTGAATCTGACGTTCACCCCATGAACAGGCGCCACCAAATTCCGGCTCCCGCGGTGCGTTTTAGCGCGCTGGAATTGCTGAAAGCGATCATCGCCGCCGTGATAGGAGTCTGGCGTAAATGCTTCCGTATCAAATACTATCATGGGCTCAGCCGCCGGAACCCCAACGCTGTCGCTGAATCCCGGCACGCTGGATTTCAGCAGCAAACCGTACCCATGAACGAGCCCTCTTTACGACCCTGGGTGCGCCAGTGTGCATGGCTGGGGATCATCCTGGCGGCTGGGGTGCGGGTCGCTTCCCCCGCCGTCACGCTCGTCAAGGACATCAACGCGCAGATCAACCCCGTCAGTTCCAGCCCCACGGACATCGTCAACGTCAACGGCGTCGCCTTCTTCACGGCGGACGACGGCGTTCACGGATTGGAACTGTGGAAGAGCGACGGCACCGAGGCGGGCACCGTGCTCGTGAAGGACATCCTGCCCTACAACGCTTCGCCCAATCCCGACCATCTGGTTAGCGCAAACGGGCTGCTGTTCTTCTCCGCCAGCGACGGTGTCAACGGCACGGAGTTGTGGAAGAGCGATGGCACCGCCGCCGGCACCGTGCTGGTGAAGGACATCTGGCCGGGCAATAACAGTGGGATGTCTTCTTCCTATCCTGGCCTGACGGAGATGAACGGGATCGTCTTCTTCGCGGCCAACGACGGCACCAATGGCACTGAACTGTGGAAAAGCGACGGCACAGCAGCCGGAACGGTGATGGTGAAGAACGTCACCACACCAGGCGGTTTGTCCCCGGACCATCTCATCAATGTCGCCGGAACGTTGTTCTTCGCCGGCTACGATAACACCAACGGCTGGGAACTGTGGAAAAGCGACGGCACGGACGCGGGCACTGTGCTGGTAAAGGACATTCAACCGGGCGACGACGGCTATCAGCCAAATCCGCAGATCGCGGTGAACGGGTTGCTGTTTTTCATAGACTACGACGGCACCAACGGCTACGAGCTGTGGCGCAGCGACGGCACCGCAGCCGGCACGATGATGGTGACCAACCTCGCTCCCGGCAGCGCGAGCCCCCAACTCGCCAACTTCACGGTTGTGAGCGGCGAACTGTTCTTTTCAGGGAACGACCTCGCCGCATTCCCAGGTACCACGCTTTGGAAGACCGATGGCAGCGAAGCGGGGACGCTGATGATGACGACGATTGATTCTCGCAGCTCCAGCTTCGCCAACATCAACGGCCTTCTCTATTTCAGTGTCTTTAATGGCAACTATTTGTTCAAAAGCGACGGCACCAGCAACGGCACAGTCCTGGTCTTCAATGACACCGGTTGCTGGCCGTACGGGATTCACGCCTTGATGACTCCTTTCGAGTTCAACGGGATGGCGCTCTTTATGGGGCACGGATGCCTCACTGCCGGGCTCAACAAAACCGACGGGACTTCGGCTGGCACTGTCAACATCAAGTCTTTCACTCCCGGCACTGTTCCGGTTCCGGTGAACGTCAACGGCACACTCTTCTTTTCGGCGTACGACAGCGTGCATGGCTATGAGTTGTGGCGCAGCGATGGGACGACCAACGGCACCTACATGGTCAAAGACATCCGCGCCGCGACCACTAGTTCCTCTCCCGTCAATCTCACGGACGTGAACGGGACGCTGTTCTTCTCGGCAGATGACGGCGTCAACGGTCACGCACTGTGGAAGAGCGACGGTACCACGAACGGCACGACATTGATGAGGGCTTTTGCCGGTTCTCCAAGCTCGCTGGCAAATCTGAACGGCACTCTGCTGTTCGCAGCCAACGATACCTTTTACTGGTCGCAGGGCACGTTTGGCAGTGAGCTGTGGAAGAGTGACGGAACGACTAATGGCACGGAACTGGTGAAAGACATTTATCCCGGCGAATACGATTACCCAACCTACCGTCCGAACAACTCGTATCCTTACGGGCTGCTGGCTCTGGGCAACATGGTGTTCTTCGCTGCGGGCGACACCAACGGCGCAGAGTTGTGGACGAGCGACGGCACGAGCAACGGCACCTTCCTGGTCAAGGACATCCGGCCGGGAGCCAACAGCGGGCTGGCTTCCACGCTCACGCTAACGCTGGCAAACGGGCAGGCGTTCTTCCCCGCCACCGATGGCACCAACGGCGTCGAGTTGTGGAAGACCGACGGCACCGAAGCCGGAACCATGATGGTGAAAGACATCTGGCCCGGCAGCAACGACGGTCTTTACCAATTCAGTCCGTATATGACTGAAATGAACGGACTGTTATTTTTCACGGCCCATGACGGCACTAACAGCGTGGAACTTTGGAGAAGTGACGGCACCAGCAATGGCACATACATGGTCAAAGACATCTGGCCGGGCGGTGCGGACTCCTCGCCGGAGAGTCTATTGAACGTGAACGGGACGCTGTTCTTCTCCGCCAGCACTTCCAGCAGCGGTCGCGAACTTTGGAAAACCGACGGCACAAGCAACGGCACGGTGATGGTCAGAGAGATTCGTTTGGGCAGCACTGGATCGCACCCGGACGAATTCGCGGCGTTGAATGGAATTCTCTTCTTCAGGGCCAGCGATGGGATCGCAGGCCACGAGCTCTGGCGCAGCGACGGCACCAGCAACGGAACGGCCAGGGTGAAGGATATCAGACCCGGAAGTCCCGATTCCACTCCGTGGGATTTGGTCAGCTTCAACGGCCGGATCTTTTTCCGAGCGGATGACGGCGTCCACGGCAACGAGCTGTGGACCAGCGACGGCACGGAAGCTGGCACGTTCCTCCTCGCGGACATCATCGAAGGCCCGGTCGGCTCGGACCCGCAGAACTTCAAAGTCTCCGGCGGCAGGCTCTTCTTCACCGCCAACCGTCTGGACACCGGCATCGAATTGTTCGCCGTGTTCCGCGAAGATCTATGCGATGCGCCGCCGGGCTTGGTGAGCTGGTGGCCGATGGATGGGGACGTTCAGGACGTCGCAGATATGAACCAGCCGTCGGCCACCAACGGCTTGAGTTTCGTGCCGGGCATGGTCGGCAGCGGGCTGACGCTGGCGGCAGGCGGGTATGTGGAGATTCCTCACAGCGCCAATTTGGCGAACCAGCGCTTCACGTTCGCGGCCTGGGTCCGCCCCGATGGGATTGGACCCGACGATGATGTTCTTGGCAGCGTCGTCGTCGCCAAGGCACGGGATGGAAATTTCTATTACGGGCTTTCGTGGAACAGTTCAGGCCAGTTCGTTTTCGGTCCGGGACCATGGACCGGATCGGCCTCGAGTGTCATCATATCTTCCTCCACTTTTCCTGCTGGCAGCTTCTACTTCGTCGCGACAACCTACGACGGGACGAACTTCCAGCTTTACGTTAACGGTGTTCTGGAGGGTCAGCGGACCAGTTCTGCCGCCATCGACTACGGTGGGCCGCTTCCCTGGACGATTGGATCTTCGCCTTTCTACCCGGGCTTCCGGCGCTGGAACGGCGTGATCGACGAAGTCGCCATTTTCAACCGCGCCCTCTCCTCCAACGAGCTCGCCGCCATTTATGCCGCGGGCAGCGCCGGCTTTTGCGTCCCTCCCTCCCCGCCGCTTATCATCGCCCAGCCGCAAAATCAAACCGCGCTCCTCGGCTCCGACGCGACCTTTAGCGTCACGGCCATGGGCGCCGCGCCGCTGGCCTATCAATGGTATTTCCAGAATACGCAGATTTTTGGGGCCAATGGCTCGTCGCTTAGCCTCGCCAATGTGCAGCCGTTCAACATCGGACCCTACTTCGTGGTGGTGAGCAACCAGTTTGGCATTGTGACCAGCGCGGTTGCGACGGCCAGTGTCGCGTCGCCGCCGGTGATCGTGCAGCCGCCCGTGTCGCAGGAGGCGGTGCTGAACAATGAGGCCATGTTTACGGTCGCAGCGACAGGCGCTGCGCCGCTGGCCTATCAGTGGTCCAGGAATGGTGTGCCGCTGCTCAATGCGACGAACACTTCGTTGGTCATTCCGGCGGTGGCTGCCGGGGATGCCGGGACGTATCGCGTCGCAGTGACCAACCTGGATGGCATGGCGACGAGCCCGAACGCTCTGCTGACGGTCCTTTTTCCAGCCAGCATTACGGCGCAACCGACCAACACGCACGTCAACCTGGGGGACAGCGCCACGTTTTGCGTCGGAGTCTCAGGCACACCGCCGATCCAGTATCAGTGGCGGCAGAACGGCGCGAATATCCCGGATGCGACCAACGCATGCCTGACGATCCCGAGCGTGCAGTTGACCAACGGCGGCACTTACAACGTCATCATCGAGAACGCCTACGGCACGGCGGCGAGCGTGCCGGCGCTTTTAACCATCGGCGCGCCGCGCACCGTTGCGCCGGATCAGTTCGCCGACCGCTGGCCGTTGACGAATCGCTTTGCTGGTATAGTCGCGGGCACCAACGCGTTTGCCAGCAAGGAACCGGGCGAACCCGATCACGCCGGCAAGCCGGGAGGCCGCTCGGTCTGGTACACCTGGATTGCGCCAACCAATGGGATTGCGACATTTCGCACGACTGGCAGCACGTTTGACACGCTGTTGGCGATCTACTCGGGCAATGTGGTCAGCTCTTTGTTGTCCGTGGTGAGCGACGAAGACGGCGGCGGGTTTTTCGCCAGCGAGGTGAAGTTCAATGTCACCGCGGAGACGCTATACGAAATCGCGGTCGATGGCTTTGGCGGGGAGGGTGGCCGGTTTCTCTTGAGCTGGGAGGTCGAGCCGACGACGGCGGCACTGCCGGTGATCACCGCGCAGCCGCAAAGCCAAACCGTGATGTCGAATGCCAGCGCAACGTTCACGGTCATGGCGACGGGGAGCGGCCTAA
>JAKEEH010000377.1 GCA_022616725.1 Limisphaerales bacterium
GAAGATCAAGGTCGATTCCCGCACCGGCAAATACATGGAGCGGGCGTAAGGTTGGTGATTGGTGAGTAGTGATTGGTGAAAATAGTGACTGATCACTGCTCACCAATCACGAATTCCTCGGCTGCCTGGTGGCACGACCGGAATCGCTGTGGAAGATGAATTCCGAAGTTCGAATGACGAAACCCGAAGGAAGCCCGAAGCTTCAAAACCCGAAACTCGGTCTTCGGCCTTTTGAGTTCTTTCGGGCTTCGGATTTCGGATTTCGGAATTCATCCGAGTTGGCTCACTTCGGTTCGGGGCACGCGCCTTTGCCGCCTTCGAACATTTTTTGTGCGCGCCGATTCAGTTCCTCGCGCGACACATCTTCCTTGTGCGTCGCCAGCGTCCACACGTGGCCGAACGGATCCGTGAATGTTCCTGCGCGATCCCCATAGAACTGATCCTGGACGGGGCGCATCACTTTCGCGCCGGCCTCGGTGGCGCGCTTCGCCATCGCGTCCACGTCCTCCACATACAACATCAGGCTCACCGGCGTGCCTCCCAGTGACTGGGGTCCCCGGAAGCCCATCTCGGGCATTTCGTCGGCCATCATAATCGCCGAATCGCCGATACGAATTTCTGCGTGCATAATTTTTCCGTTCGGACCGGGCATTCGCATCGCCTCCTTCGCCCCAAACGCTTTTTTGTAGAATTCAATCGCGTCGGCGGCGCCTTTGATAATCAGATAAGGGGTCGCCGTGTGGTAACCATCCGGAATGGGTTTGACTGTTTTTGTCATAAATTATCCTTGTCTCAAGTTCACTCCTACAGTGGCAGATTTTGCGCCGCCCCGCAAGATTGGTGATTGGTGAGTAGCGAGTCGTGAAAATAAGTGACTAATCACTGATCACTAGTCACCAATCACCAATTCCTCGGCTGTCATCCCAGGTCCCACTCTGCTGGTCAGCTTGTCGAGTTGGCCTCCTCCGAGTAAGGACAACTCCAATTGACATGTCACGATTTGTGACACGGGCGTGGGAGAGGCATTGGGTTGGCCAGCTCCAAGCTGACGCGCAGGTCTTGTTCTTACGCTCGTCGGGCAAGTTTTTGTCTGCTGGCACGACCGGTGCTTGGGACCGTCCGTTACGCTTTAAAGGCGCATCGGACAGATTTTAGAAGGCACATAAATATGAGCTCAACCAATTCGCAAGTTTCCTCAGCCTCGGGCGACACAGGCATTTCGCCGTGGCAACGGATGAAAAACAGACGCATTTGTTATTTAACGCTGCCGTTGCTCATCATGGCGACGGTGGTGGAATTTGTCATTCTGGCAACGGGCTGGACATACCAGAAGACGGTCTGCGTGCCGCAGGGTATGGGGGTGCTTTTCTTTGGCATCGGTCCGATTGGGGCAACGATCCTCGCGGTGGAGTTGCTGAAGCTGCCACTGGCGATCTGGACGGCGTCCCGTCATGGCTGGCAAAAGACGTTCATGCTGATAATCGGATTGCCGCTGATTTGTGTGCTGACGTTCCAATTGGTCAAGGATATGGCGGTGTATGAGATGGGCGTTGCGATGACTCCCGCCAGCCAGTTGCTTGAGAAAGCGGCCGCAGAAGAAGTTAAGATTGGCCATCTGAATGGGGAGCTGGCGGCGATTGAGGCTAAGAAAGCAGACCGTCAAAGCAGGCTGGCCGAATTGGCGGCCAAGCGCAAACAGGCCAGCGCCGAACTTGAAGAGTTGCTCAAGCGCAACGATGAGTCGCGCCAGGACGCCATCAACCTGACTGACTATCAGAAGAAAGAGCTGTCGGAGGTGGAAGCGCGCAAGGCAAACATCACCAAGCAATTCAATGCGGATACGGAACAGCTCAACAAAGCGCTGGCCGAGTTGCGCGCCCGCCGCGAAACGGAGTTGGCCCGAGCCAGCAAATGGACGACTGAGGAGGCGCGCATTGAGAACGCGTATAAAGCGAAAATGGTGGAATACACCAACAAGAAAGCCGCTTATGACAAAGAGAAAGCGGAATATATTACCGCCAACTTTCTCAGGCGTCAGTTGATGAAAGAGCCGGTTAGTCCCGGGGTGCCACCGGAGCGGGAGGTTAACTCCCTAGTCAAGCCAACTGCGATCGCAGAGTTCGACGCCGAAATCAAAGCCAAAGAAGCCGAATTGTTAGCCGTCAACAACAAACGCCGTGAGAGCGTGGCTCAGGTTGACGCGGACGCCCGCCGGTTGCGCGAAGAGTACGACCGCCGCTCGAGCACCAGGCGCGAGAAGACAGACAGCAAGCGCGAAGAATTGGCGGCGGCCCAGGCGGCGTTGACAGCGGAATTGAACGCGGAAGAGAAACAGGCCGACCAGGAGCTGTCAGCGGCGGTTAAGAAGGTGGACGGGATTCGCGCGGAAATCGACGCCTGCCGCAAGAAGGCTGAAGGGCATTACGAGGAACGCGAGGCCTCGATCAGAAACACTCAGGTACACCGGATCGCGACGACGGTGGAAATCGTGCGGGGCTTAATCATGGGCGAGCGCCCCATGTCTATCACGGCGACGGCCAAGGAGCGCGGGGATATATTGACCGACCAAATAAGCATGGTGCGGATTTGGGTTTATCCGGTGCTGGCTTTCATTGTCGCCTTCCTTCCCACGTTGATGGTCGAGATCGGTTCGTCCACCGTTTTCAAGGTCGAGCCCGTCCGCCCGCCGCATCGTCTCGGCTTCCTCGGCCGCCGCATGCATTGGCTCTACAAGCGCGCGGGCCGTCAAAAGATTCTACGCGCCGAACGCCTGGCGATCGAAGCATCAGCGGAGGTCACCACTCGCGACCGGGCACTGGAGGCGGCCAAGGCTGCCGCAGCCGAGCAAGAGGAGCGGATCAAGAAGATGGAAGAGGTGCATGCGGAACAGCTTGCCGGGATGGCTGATTCGCTCAACCGCGCGGCAGCCGAAACCGCGGCTCTACGCGAGTCGCAGAACTCCGAGGTCGAACGGCAGATTCGGACGCGCCAGGATGCGTGGTCGGATCGGCTGACTCAAATGCGCAAGGAATTGGACGACCAGCGGGCGGCCTTTGAAGCGGAGCGCGCCACTCTGAAGCAGGAGCATCAGGAGAAACTGATGCAGGTGACGGAGGATTGCAAAGCCCAGATTCTGCAGGTGCGCCGCCAAATGGCGGATGCGGAATTGGCCGCGGTGGAGAAATCCGGAAAGCTGACCAACGAGCTGAAGCAGGCCTTGCACGCGCGCGACGAAGTGGAATCGCAGTTGAAACGTCAGGTTGATTCTCTGGCCCACCAAATAGCGCAAGCCCAGGAAGACGCCGCACGTCAAACGGAGAAGACGGCGCGTGAAGAGAAGCACCGTTTGGACCGGCAGCAGTTGGAATTTGAAAAGACGCTGCGCCAGCGCGAGGAGGATTTTGAACATCGACTGAAACAGCGGGAGCAGGAAATGGCCCTCGTCTTCGAGGGGCAGCTGGCGGAGGAAAAAAACAAACTCGCTGAAGCCGCCCGCTTTCGTCAGGCGGAGCTTGAGCGTCAGATCGAGAACCGTGCCCGGGAGGTGGAGGGGCGCTGGAAACAAGAAGTGCAGCGACGGGAAGAAGCGACGCAAATCAGATTCCGACAGCGGGAGCATCAATGGCAGACGCAAGGGGAGGCTCGTGTCAGCGAAATGCAAACGCAGGCTGAGCGGGAGCTGAGCCGCCGGATGTCGGAATTGAAACACGAGCTCGAAGCCAAATCGCATGAGGCCGAGACGCGATTACATCAGGAATTGCAGGAGAAGGAGCTCGTATTCCAGGCGAGGCTGAAGGAGCGCGAACAGGAACTGGCGGCCAGAGCCGACGCCCGCGAAAGTGAGTTACAAAAGCAATGGGTAGCGCGCCTGCGGGCCCGCGAGGAGGAATTGGAACGTCAGGCTGAGGCGCGCGTCCGCGCCACCGAGGACCGATTGGGTCACGAGTTGAAAGAGAAGGAACAAGCTTTTCTGGCGGAATCACGCCAGCAAGAGGCGCAATGGCAATTGAAATTGGATGGGGTTCTGGCCGAGTTGCAGCTCCAGACTGCCGCGATCGAACCGTACAAGGAGAGGTTGGCTCAGGCCGAGAATGAGCGGGACGAAGCGAGACAATCCGCGGCCGAGAGCGCTCGCCAGGTGCAGAACCTCGAGAGAAAATTGAAGGAAGCGTCCTCGTTCCTCAGTGGTTGGAAAGACAAGTTGGCCGATGCGGCGTAATGACAAGATAGTGGTCCCTCTTGGGCCACTGTTCTACGCATAGAGAACCAGACGAGAAGCGGTTCGGAACTTTCCGAAGCGCTTTCGACTTTGCAAGGAGTCGCTTCGCCGCGCATCCGCTTAACATTCCGCAAGCCGCCTACCCGCGCGGCGTTTGCAATCGGTGAACGGCAACCCATCGTTGGCTGGGACTTCTGCGTTGATTATCCTGCGGGATCGGGGTTGAGTTGAAGGTTGATGTATCCCGGAGCGCCTGCTCTTCAGATTTTTACCGGTGCGGCGGCATTGTGTCTGGCGGGGCGAGTAATCGGCGCCATGCGACGCGACAAAAGGGAGGTGGCGGCAAAATGCCTGTTTCTTTGGATGCGGTCGAAGCCGAACATCGTTTTGCTTGTGAACCGGCACGCCGAAATCCGAGACCCGAATGACGAAATCCGAAAGAAATCCGAAACTCGAATCCCGAAGGGTCATTCGTCATTCGTCATTTCGCACTTTTCTTGTAGCGTGGGTGGGCGGGTGTTGGATTGGCTGGGCAGGTGGTCGGAGCGACAGGATTTGAACCTGCGACGTCTTGGTCCCAAACCAAGTGCTCTAGCCAGGCTGAGCTACGCTCCGACGTGGTGTGATGGTCGCACATTTGCGCGGCGATGCCAAGTCCCTAGAAATGACGAAATCCGAAATCCGAAGGTCGAAAGAAATCCTAATGCCGAAGTCCGAAACGGCCCATTTCGTATCTCGAGCTTCGGCTTGCTTCGGGTTTAGTCATTCGGATTTCGCACTTTTCTTGTAGTGTGGGTGGGTGGGCGGGTGTTAGGTTGTGTCGGTATGGCAACCCAGGCTCCTGCAGCCCCACAAAAGATCAATTTGCGCCGGCCGGACATCATGGAGGCGGTCCAGGCGCAAGTATTGTCCCATTACCGCAGCGAACTGGTGGATCGTATTCGGGCCCGGGGACACGTGGTGTCCGCAGGCGGATTGACGATCAAACTGGCGAAGGAGTTTGGGTTCTGTTACGGCGTCGAACGCGCCATCGACCTGGCTTACGCGGCGCGCAAGGTTTTCCCGGATCAACCCATCTATATTCTGGGCGAAATCATCCACAATCCCGAGGTGAACGACCAGATTCGCGACATGGGAATCAAGTTCCTGTCCGGAAAGGAAAAGAACGCGCGCGTGGAAGATTTGCAGAAAGACGATGTCGTGATCATTCCCGCGTTCGGGACGGAAGTGGCGACGATGGAGTATCTGAAGGCCAAAGGTTGCCGGTTTGTCGATACGACCTGCGGGGACGTGATGAGCGTGTGGAAACGCGTGCGCCAGTATGCGAACGAATCGGTGACCAGCATTATTCATGGGAAGGCGTGGCACGAGGAAACGAAGGCCACGAGTTCGCGGGCGACGGCGAACGGGAGCGGGCATTACCTGGTGGTTTTCACGCTGGCGGAGACGGATTACGTGTGCCAGTACATCCTGCACGGGGGAAACAAACAGGAGTTCCTTGACAAGTTCAAGGGAGCTTACTCGCCCGACTTCGACCCCGACGTGCATTTGCAGGCGATCGGCGTGGCCAACCAGACGACGATGTTGCGGGGTGAGACCGAAGAGGTGCAACGGCGGCTTCGGGCGGCAATGATCGAGAAATACGGCGAGGCCGAGCTCCCGAAGCATTTCCGCTTTTTTGATACGATATGCGGCGCGACGCAGGACCGGCAGGATGCACTGGAGAAACTGTTGCGCGAACCGATGGACCTGCTGCTGGTCATCGGCGGCTACAACTCCTCGAACACGTCTCACCTGGCGGAAATGGGCGAAGCGAAATTGCCGACTTACTTTATCAAAAACGCTGCGAAGATGGTTTCTGACAAGCTGATCATTCACTACGACCAGCACTTGCACAAAGAGGTTGAAACCGAGAACTGGCTGCCGCCGGGAAACATCACCGTGGGAATCACCGCCGGCGCCTCCTGCCCGAATAACCTGATCGAAGACACGATCCACCGGTTGTTCGATTTGCGGGGCATTTCGGTGCAGGATTTGTTGGCGAAGTGACATCGTGACACACCAAAATGCCGAAGCTCGAACTCCGAAGCACGAAAGAAATCCGAAGCTCGAACGACGAATTTCGGGCTTCGGAATTGGAGCTTCCTTCGGAATTCGGAATTCGAGCTTCGGCATTTTGGTGTGTCAGTCTTTGGCATGCCTGTCACACGTGAGGAATTGGAGCAGCGCGAGCGGCAAATTCTGGCCCCGTACGCGCAGTTCAGCGCCGACACCCGCGGCCGCAACTACAAGGAGGACCCGCCCGAGTGGCGCACACAATATCAGCGCGACCGGGATCGGGTCATTCACTCGCGCGCGTTTCGGCGGCTGGAATATAAGACGCAGGTCTTCCTCAATGGCACGGGCGATCATTTGCGAACGCGCCTGACGCACACGATGGAGGTAGCGGCGATTTCGCGGAACATCGCGCGCGCGCTCAGGATCAATGAAGACCTGACAGAGACGATCTCCCTCGCTCACGATTTGGGCCATTCACCCTTTGGGCACACGGGGGAAACCGCGTTGAACAGGCTCATGCGCGAGCACGGCGGGTTCGAGCACAACCGGCAAAGCTTGCGAGTGGTCGAACTCCTGGAACAGAAATACCCCCGCTTTCCCGGCCTGAACCTGTCGTGGGAAGTGCGTGAAGGACTGGCGAAGCATCACACCGGTTACGACCGCCCGGGCCGGCGGCTGGACTTCAAAGCGCGGTCGCCGTCGCTCGAAGCGCAGGTCGCTAACGTCGCTGACGAAGTCGCCTATTACAGCCATGACCTGGACGACGGGCTGGCGGCTGGCCTGATTACGGAAGCCCAACTCGAGCGGGATGTGCAGATCTGGGTAGATGCGGCGCAGACGGTGCGCCGCGACTATGGCGCGCTTCCCGACGAGTCGCGGAGATACTTCATTACTCGCTGCATCATCGACTGCCAGGTCAAGGATGTAGTGCACACGACGGAGCAACGCATCGCGGCTGCCGGGGTAACGTCCGCGGACGACGTGGGTCTGCAACCGAGGCCACTCGTGCAATACAGTCCCAAGAGGAAAAAGCAAAACCTGCAACTCCGGGCTTATCTGTACAAGAATTTGTATTTCAATCCGGTAGTTCATGAGCCGAACCGAAGAGCAGTCAAGTTACTCGAGGAGTTGTTTCATTTTTACCTGAGTCATCATGACGCGATTGGCGCATTGTCGCGTCGACGCGCGCGCAAGGACGGCTGGCCGCGAGCAGTTTGCGACTATCTCTCGGGCATGACGGATCGTTACGCCATGTTGGAACACCGGCGGCTGTTGGGCCGATGAAAGGAATGACGAATTCCGATATTCCGAATATTCCGAATATTCCGAATGACGAAATCCTTAAGGAATGGTCATTCGTGCTTTGTCATTCATTAGTCATTAGTCATTCGGAATTGGTGATTCTCCAGATCAATTCCCTTGAACAGACCGAGCGCACGGCGTTAGAACGGGCCTGGTGAAATTCGCGATCTGCAACGAGATCTTCAAAGGCTGGAAGCTGGAGGAGGCGATGGCTTTCGCGGCAAAAACCGGTTACGACGCCATTGAAATCGCGCCGTTCACGATCGCCAACTACGTAACGGACATCTCGAAGGAACAGCGGCACCAGATTCGCGACGCGGCGCGGAGGGCTGGGATTGAAATTTCGGGGATTCACTGGGTGCTGGTGCAGGCGTTGGGAATGTTCCTGGTGCATGGCGACCCGGAAGTGCGGAAAAGGTCCTCAACATACTTTTGCGAGTTGGTGGATTTTTGCGCGGATATCGGGGGAAATATCATTGTCGTGGGGTCGCCCAAGCAACGCAACATCCCGGAGGACGCGACAAAAGAGCAGGCGCTGGCGTGGGCGCGCGAGACGATCTCCGCCTCGGTCATGCGCGCCATGGACCGGGGATTGACGATTTGCCTGGAGCCGTTGGCGCCAAGCGAAACGAATTTTATCAACACCGCCGAAGAGGCCATCCGGTTTGTGCGCGGCTTTCGTAGTCCGAGTTTCAAGATTATTCTGGACGTGAAAGCGATGTGCTCCGAATCGCGGCCTATTCCACAGATCATCCATGAATCGTGGCCGCACTTTGCTTATTTCCACGCGAATGACAAAAACCTGAAAGGCCCCGGCTTCGGAGACGTCAATTTCAAGCCGATCGCTGCGGCGCTCAAGGAAGAAGGGTATGACGGAGTCGTGTCAGTGGAGGTGTTTAACTTTGATGAAGGTCCGGAAGTGATCGCAACGAAGAGCCTCGAGAATCTGAAAAACGCGTTCGCCTAAGCTAAGCTAAGCCGGAGGTCCGGATACGGCCCAATCGAGAATGGCTTTTTGCACATGCAACCGGTTTTCGGCCTGGTCGAAGATTGTTTGCGCGTGTGCCTCGAACGTCGTTTCGTCTATCTCCTTGCCTCGATACGCCGGCAGACAGTGCATGACCAGGGCGCCGGGTTTGGCGCGCTGAACGACCGCGGAATTAATCTGATAGCCTGTCAATGTTTTTATCCTTTCGGCCGATTCGGCTTCCTTCCCCATCGACACCCACACATCGGTGTAAAGCAGGTCCGCCCCGCTGGCGGCGGCTTTGATGTCTTCCGCGCAGATGACGTTCGCGCGAGCGCGCGCGAGGAGTTCCGGGCTGGGTTGATATGGCTTTGGCGCCGCGAGCCGCAGTTCAAAGCCCAATTTAGCTGCTGCCCAAATCCATGAGTTCGCCACGTTGCACGCGGCATCGCCAATAAACGTCACGACCTTTCC
>JAKEEH010000378.1 GCA_022616725.1 Limisphaerales bacterium
CGACCATCGGCTCGTCGATCACGAATACCTCCGGGTCATGCAACAGCGCCGAAACTATCGCGATGCGCTGCCGCGTGCCGTGGGACAGCCCCTCGATGGGTTTGTGGACGAATTCGTCAAGATGAAAACGTTCGATTAATCTTTTTGCGGCGTTCTCAATCCTGTGTTCATCCATCAAGAACAATTGGCCCGTGAATCGGAAGAATTCCCAAGGCGTCAGTTTGTCATAAAGAAACGGGAAGTCGGGTACATAGGCCATGCGACGGCGCGCTTCGAGGGGATGTTGCTGGATGTCAAAACCGGCGATGCGCGCCGTGCCGGAGGTTGGCTTGATCAGCCCCGTCAATACTTTGATCGTCGTTGTTTTGCCCGCCGCATTGGGGCCGAGCACGGCAAAGAATTCGCCGCGCGCGACGGTCAGGCTCAAATCATCGACCGCAACAAGATCACCAAATTTTTTGACGATGCGCTCCAGCTCAATCATGCACAGCGTAAAGGGAGTTGAGCGCGTCATTGCGCAGGAGCACTTGATCGGGCAGTTCTACCCGCAGGATTTCGCCAACGGAACTCACGAACAATACAATCTCGTAGCGGTCGAACAACCGCGCCCGGAGCCGGTAGCCCCGGATTGTTGCATTGCCGACGGACAGGCGGTCTTGATGCGCTTCCCATTTAAGACCGAGCGACAGGGTCTGTATAGTAGTGGTGGATGGAACGCTAAGACCCAGCGCGCCAAGCGTCACGGGCAACAGAGGACCCCCGAATTCACGCAACAGCTTGTCCGGATTCCGCAGATCGTCATAAGTAAACACACGCTCTGACTTTGCGCCGTCCTCCTCGATCACCACCTGCAATTGACGTTCGCCGGCGACGGAACGAACGGACCATTCGCTCGGGCGAAGGCCCACGCGCCCCGAGAACTCCTGCCATGTATGGTTGGTGCTGAGTTTGAGATCGAAGCTGAAGCGCAGCCGCTGCACCTCGTCCAGCAGGATGACGCCGTTCAAGTCAATGACGTAATTCAGCGGACGGCGCACCATGCCTTCGGGCGGAAGGTCGCCCGAACGCGCGCGAGCTGCGGACCGATCTTCTTCGATCGAGGGTATCCAGCGGCAGTAGCCGATCTTTTCTCCGTGGTGGCGAATCTCCAGGGGCGAAAAGTCCGGAGCGGTCAGGACCTTCTCCCAAACCATGCGGACTGAAACGGGACTGCCGAGGTTATTCGTTCCCGCGATTTCCCGGCGCCATAACAGCACGTTCATCGAGACGAAAAACAGCGTGACTGATGCAATGAACAGACGGTTCAGCATGCGCGAACTACGGCGGCGGGATAGTGATAGCCTGCCCAATCTTAAGGCGGCGGGCTTCGAGGGTCGGGTTGGCGGCGAGCAGAGAATTGACCGACACTCGGTAGGCGCGGGCAATCGAATACGCGGTATCCCCATGGCGCACCGTGTGCGTTCGGGCGCGCTTTGGCGTTAGCGCCCGTTCTGCGCTGGCGACGTTGTTCGATTGCACTATGACAGGTGTCTCGGTGGCAGTCGGCTCGGGAGCCGACCGCGATGGAGAAGAGACGTTCAAGGATTGCCGACCAGGCAGACTCGCTGGCGCGACGAAATGGCTCGCTGCTTGAAGCTGTAGCGTCTCCAGTTGCCGCTTCAATTGCTGGTTTTCCTCTTTGAGCCGGTCGAGTTCACGAATGGTCTGCTGGTAAACCGGCGCCATCGATTGCGAGCGCACCAATTCCTGTTTGCAACTGGCAATGCGTTGCCGGGCATTGTCGGCTGGATAGGCGTGTGGCCGCAGCCGCACAGCCTGGTTGTAATGGTAAAGGGCGGATACGTAATCATCTTCCCGCTGGTCGCTGTGCTGCTCATAGAGAACGCCAAGCTCAAAATGGGCCAGCGGCGAACGGGGATTCGCTTCCAGCGCCTTTTCGAATGCCGCAATCGCCCCCTTATAATCGCGCGTGCCGATGCGCTCCTTGCCTTCGAGGAAGTAAGGATTGCGTCGCTCATCGACCTGCGCGGCGCGCTGGCGCGAACACCCGAGCGCGAGCAACAACGGTAACATGATCGTGGCGCCGACAAGCCGAGGCAGCATACGGAGCAACTTAGATGAAGCTTCGCGCGGGCGCAATCTTGCTCACGGCTCGTCGAATGGGTTTGGAGAAGTATTCGGCGCCGGCGATGCCGCCGTGAATGGATTCGCGGCGGCTTTCGGCACGATTCGTGGTCGTGCCCTTAGCGCGAATGCGATCAGGACCCATGGCACGACGACGTGCAGAACGGCAACGATCACCAGGCGAACTAAATCGATGACGCTGAATGCGTATCCCACAGTAGCGGCGGTCAACACCACGGCGCCCGCCAGCAGCGCCGCGCCGCAGATCCGCCAGCAGCCGCCGAGCGTGACCTGTCGATCCTTAAAAAAGGCGAATACGCGGGCAAAGACGAAATAGGCCGTTGCGAGCGCCCACCACGAGAAGATCAAAGCGAAAACAACCGCCAGTGCCGTAATACCCAGCAGAAACGGCTCCCATGCTGCCCACTTCGGCTCCAACTCCAGACGGGTAAAGGGAGCGTTGGTTAAGGGGTACAACCAGCCGCTGCAGCCGAACAGCGAACAGACTTCGTAATGGTCCCGCCGCAGAACGAAATACAGGTCAGCCGAAACGGCGTTTTGCCGCTGATCGGTCAGGTTAACGACAAATGTCAGAAAGCGGTTCGTCACGAGGCGCGCTTCCATGACATCGGGAATGGCCAGTTGTCCTTCCTGAATCGCTCCACCGGCGGGGAGATTCCGGATCGATTCACGCACCGCTGGAAACCACGCTGACCAAAGCAGCCAGACTATCGCCAGGGCGCCGAGCACCGAAACTATAAGTTGCAGCACAAAGAGCCGCGTGAACCGCGCGTCTGCGAAGGCCGCCACTCCTCCTGGCGTGAAGGGTTGCCATGCAATCCTCGGCTTGTCAGTCACCCCGGCGGGCGCGTGCGCGGGATCGGCCTTGGACTCCGGCATGGCGAGGCGGCTCAGCCCTCCGATTTCGCTGGGGGTGGATTCTGTCCCTGGGGCGGTGCGACCACCAGCGTGACCGGATAGCGCAGCTTCATTACGTCATCAACGAGCACTTCCACAAAGTAAGTACCGGCGGCATTGAAAGTCACATTGCCGAACACCGCGACGTTGATGGTATGCGCGGCAGGATCAGGCAGCGCAAACTTCACGTCGTTTTTGGCCAGGACAGTGGTCTGGTCGGGCGCCAGCAGGCGAATGCTTTGTGTAAATTCGCCGAAACCCGCGGTCCAGCGGTTGAACACTAGAAGACGTCCTGCCGTAACCGGCGCCTGCGGCACGCGGATGAAATTGATGACGCCGATCAGGATGAAGTTCCCGGTGACTTCCTGACGAATGTCTTCACATAAAAGCGAGCACTGCAGGTCCGGCAGGATGCGAGAAGGTTGCATACAGAACGTGTGTGTTAAAAACGGTAAAGAGTTGAACGCTTTGAAATCACACTAAGATTGCGCAGACGCCAGTTCGGCGGCGCGCACGGTGTTTTGCATTAACATCGCGATGGTCATCGGGCCGACGCCGCCGGGGTTCGGCGTGATTTTGCCGGCGATGGGCTGCACGCGCGCAAAATCCACGTCACCGACCAACCGCGAGCCGTCTTTGGCGGTTGCGTCGGCGATCCGATTCACACCGACGTCAATCACCACAGCCCCAGGCTTGATCATATCGGCTTTGACAAACTCCGGCACGCCCATCGCTGCAATGATAATATCCGCCCGCCGGCAATGCCCGGCCACGTCCCGGGTGCGCGAATGGCAGAGGGTCACTGTAGCGTTCGCATAACGGTTTTTTTGGCACAGCATCGCCAGCATCGGCTTGCCGACGATATCGCCTCGCCCGAGCACAACCACTTCCGCCCCGTCTGTTGTGACGCCGCTCCGAATGAGCAGTTGCATGACGCCGGCCGGGGTGCAGGGAGCGAATCCGGTTATGTCGCCGAGCAGCAGCTTGCCCACATTGACTGGATGGAAGCCGTCCACGTCCTTTTCTGGCTGGACCGCTGCATAGATGCGCGCTGCGCGGATGTGCGCCGGCAAGGGCGCCTGCACGAGGATGCCGTGGATGCGCGCGTCGGCATTCAGCTTCCGTAGAAGGGCCAGTAGTTCGCTTTCCGGCGTGTCCCGGGGGAGCACGCGCGTGTCGGAAAAGATCCCCAATCGCAGGCTGGTCCTCTCCTTCATCCCCACGTAAACCTTCGAGGCGGGATCGTCGCCCACGCGCACAAACGCCAGGCCAGGCTGAATGCCCCGGCTTTTCAGCGTCGCAATGCGTGTCGCTGTCTCGGCGTGAATCTGTTCCGCAATGGCGCGGCCATCGATCAGGTTTGCAAAGCCCATCAAGGCACCGCCTCGATTTTCTCGACTTCGATTACCGGCATGTTCGGCCAGCGCTCATCCAGCGATTCCTCGCCGGTCACAATGATGCGCTGTCCAAAATAATCCCTGAGCACGACGTTGGTGGCCGGACTGTAAAGGTAGTTGATCGCTCTGCGATTCTCCAGACTCTGCAAGATGAAATAGGTAGGAGCCTGAATACTGACGCTGCGTTCGACGATGCCCTCGCGGGTCACGATACGTTTGACCAATGTTTCTTCCGGCTCGGATGGGACTGGCGTTGGAGTTACCGCGGGTTCGGGCGTGGGCGTTTCGATCACCGGCGGCGGGGCGGGGGTGGCTGCTGTCGGCGCGGCTGGTGTCGCAACGACAGGCTCAGCCGGAGCGGGTGCCGGCGTTGTCACCACGGGCGTTTCAATCGGCGGCGGCGCGGGTTGGGCTGGTGTGCCCGGTGTTGCCGTGGGGGCGGCGGCGATTACGGGCGCGGCCGGTTCCCTCGCCAACAGGTGGGCGGCGATGAAGCCGTACGCCTCCGCCGGCGGATCCAGTTTCACCCAGTCTCCTTTCGTATCGATCGGCTTCACAACGGCCCCCCTTTCAATCCGTCCAATAATGCTGTAATTCTCGCCCGGTCCGGAGCGCAGGTTCAGTCGCCGAGGTTTGACGGTGTTCTGTGTTGGGTCGATGAACGAGGCGTGCGCCCACACGGCCGCGTTGGTCGGGAGAGAAACTTTCGCCCATTTGGCGGGTTCATTTGCTTTCGGTTTGCTGAGGGTGACCTCTTCGAGCACGTTGACGCGGTCGCCCCGGTTGAGGCGCACAAGCACTTCGCTGTTGATTGCAGGCTTCCCACGGACGTTGACGTTTCTTTGGCTGACGATTGCGGGACCCGGGCCGGTGATTGGGTCGCCAGCCAGGCTCGGGACGGCCGTAGTTGCCGCCGGCTTCGCTTCGGGTGTGGTCGCGGGCTTCTTTGCGTCGTCCTTTGCGGGAGTTGATTTAGGCAACTGGTCGTCCGCAGGGGCTGTGGGCGCGGCAAGGCTTAAGCTCGCCGCCAACATCCACCAGTAAGTCGTTTTCATAGTTTGGGAAGTAGAGATTTAATCTCGGGTTCTGTCAATGTCCGCCATTTGCCCGTGCGGAGCTCGCCCAACTTGATACGGCCAATCTGCGTGCGTTTCAACTGCGTCACTTCGTGCCCGAGCGCCTTGAACATGCGGCGAATTTCCCGGTTCCTGCCCTCCGCCAGTTCCACTTCAACGACGCTGCGGGTGTTACTGCTGGAAACCAGCCGCACGCGCGCCGCCCGCAAGCGCTCTCCTTCATCGACAATCCCTTCCGTCAGTCTGCTCAATTGCGAGGGCTCAATTCGCCCTTCCACCGTGGCCTCGTAATACTTCCGGGTGCCGTAGCGGGGATGGGTCAGCCGCAACGCGAAATCGCCGTCGTTCGTGAGGAAGATCAATCCTTCGCTGTCGTGATCCAACCGGCCAACCGGGTAGAGATTGCGCCATTCCGGCGGCAACAGGTCCGTAATGATCCGGCGCTTCTCCGGGTCGCTGCGCGTGCAAATGAATCCCTTGGGCTTGTTCAGCGCCACGTAGAGCTTGCGCCGCGGCTTGACCGGTTGGCCATCCACGGAAACAAGGTCCCGCCCGGGATCAACCTTGACGCCGAGTTCCTGAACCGTTGCGCCATTGACCTCGACGTGCCCATCCCGAATCAGCTTTTCGGCGGCGCGCCGTGAAGCCACTCCGGCCTCGGCCAGAAATTTCTGCAGGCGCACAATACCTTCACCATTCGGTCCAACGAGCGCGGCGCCCTGGTTTATTCGGTTGGCTTGGTCTTGCGCAATCCCGTGACGCGGTCGTCGGCTTTCCACTGCCCGCGTTTCTTCAGAATCTCGACACGTTCATAGCGCTTCAGGACATTCCGCTTTGCGCCCGAGGTGCTCGCCGCGCGTAAACTTCGATGCTGTGACATAAAATAAATAATAAATTCGTCGATCTACCCACCGGAAACCCGAAATGGGAGCGCAGTATGTAACATGCCTGCAAGCCCTTTGCCAACGTCTTTTCGCGCGTTTGGTCGCTGTTTCTCGATTCCATAGAGCCATTAGCGAACTTTTTCCGAATTCTTTTGCAAGGTCTCCGCCAAACCGGCAGCGCTCTCGCTTGTTGGACGTCGTTCCCGGCAATCGATAGCGACGAGCAGCATCAAAAACGCGGCGTTCACTTCCAGGAATTCTTCGGCCATCAAGTTCGCGTTCCCGGTCGTGAACGGGTGCACTTTGTCGATCGCTCCGGCGAGCAGCCAATACCCGCCGGAAATAACGAGCGTGATCCCAGCCGGGGCGCGAATCCATCGGGCAAAGAACTCGAACACCGCGCGCACGTGGCGAAGGAACCAGAAGAAGCCTGCCACCCACAAGATGACAAGGGCTGTGTTTCGCACCACTCCATTAAACAGGATTGTGAGCCATTTGTTTTGCAGCGGACGAGTATCGAACTCGACCAGGAGGAAAGTTAAATACAGCAGGATCACACCCGCATAGAGGATCCGGCCAGCGGCGTCGGGTGTCCGCCAGGCCGTCCATGCCAGCACGAACATGCCCGCCAGGATGCAGGCTGCCTGGAAATTCTCCATCGGGCCGTGCTCGACCGCGATGTGCGGATAATATCGCCAGGCGACGAGCCACAAGAGCGAGGCGAAGAAGAGCAAAGCCACTCTTACCAGGGCAATCCGTGCGTTCTCAATGGCGAGCAACTTCTTTTCCATGTGACAAGATCCACTATAACAGTCGGGCTGGCCAGATCAATTCCGGCGGCCTGTGAGGGCTGCTGAGAAATGGAAGCTCTTCACTAGCATGCCGCTCTTGAAGTAGAACCGGTGCGCGCCCGTGCGCTGCGTTCCCGAGTCGAGGTGCAACTCCGCGCAGCCTTCTCGTTGCGCAAGGTCCAGCAGCCAGTTCAACAGGTTTGACCCGAATCCCCGGCCGCGAGATGTCTCGCGGGTGACAAGGTCATCGACGTAAAGAAACTTGCCCCAGGCAAGGTTTTCCAGGATGCGGAACCCCGCGCACGCGACGCATTCGCCTTCAAACACGAGATAAACCAGCCGATAGCCTTGCGTCATCTGCCGCTTGACACGCTCCAGAAAGGCGGCCTGAGAGAGATGCGGGCGCAATTCTGCCATCGTGGAGAAACACGCCGCGATCTGCGCGTCGGTTTCGGCAATGATTGGCTGCGACATAATTCGGGGCAAGGGCTACGTTACTTCGCCGGGGGGCATTCTTTCACCAACTTCAGGGCTTCTTCGATAAGAATCTCGCCGGTCATCTCACCAAGGCAAGTGCGAGAGACGTATGCGTAACGCTTGAAGCTGCCCCAATCGACCCTGGTCAGGATGTAGCCAAAGGCGTCGTTTGTGAGCCCGAACAGCAGGTTATGTTCACCGCGCATTTTCCGTTTCAAGTAGTAGCCGATGTTGGGGAGCGCTTCGCCGGGTATAGAGATGATCTGGGCATTGCCGATGTTGACCAGGTTCAATTGCGTCGTAACCCGTGATGCGTCGTTGGTCGGATAACCGAGCGGCGAATGCATCATGACGGCGCGGAGTTCCGCAGAATCCACCGGGAAAGAAACAGTCCGGGCGGCGCAAAACAGCGTCGGTTGCTCCTGCAACGCCGCGGACTGCGCCAGCCTCAAAGCTTCGTCTGCCAGCAGGCGCCCGATCCGCTCGCATTCGGCCCACGTGTGGATGTCCTTTCCATCGGCACCGCGATTGTCAGCCGTGATCATGCCGCCTTGCGCGCCATTCATGAAGATCGGGACGCCGCCGCCCTTGGCCGCAATACGGTCATACAGTGGTCCGATCAAATCTGGGCTCAAAACTCCTTGACGCGGCCCGAGGGCCTCCGGATGGATAGCGTAATTGACCAGGGTCGCGAAGGGCTTGCCATCGCGGTCGATGGCCTGAATGACACTGCAGCGGGGGTCATATAATTGCGGGGCATAGGCGTTATAGGCGATTTTGCCTTTGGCTTCGCCGGTCGCGATTTTGAGGCGCGCCGGACGCAAATTGGCCGCCGCTTCATTGATCGCCTCGGCCATTCGTTCGCACACTGAGTTGAGGTACTTCAAATCCGCAGCAAATCCTCCCTTGCCGTCAGGGAAACCATAACAGTCGGGCGCGCTGTGCGTGTGGGTCGCGCCGATGAGGACGTTTTGCGGGGGGATGTCCCGCACTTTGGCCCGTACGCGATTGCCCAGCACCGCCGGGAAGCCGAGAAAATCCGCGCTCACGATGGCGACGCGGACCTGGTCATCGGCCAACACGAGGGCCCGCACGGTCAAGTCACCCTGTTTGTTGGTCACCGGATGGGAGGGGCCGATTCCGCCCGACACTGGCAACAACGGATCGGGGGTAACGACCCGCATGGCGATGGCGGCACGGAATTCGGCGCTCGCCAGGGCTGGCCACAGGCAAAGAATTAGCAGGAGGGCTTTCATAGTCGCGCTCTGCTTAGCAGAAGGCTGAGAAAAGGCGAAGCATAATGCGACGCGCCGATAGGGCCAGTGAATCGTGAGTGGTGATCGGTGAATAGACGCCGGAAAAACGGGACAGGGCGCAAGACTGTCGTTGTAAGTTGTTGCGGCGGAGTGACTTGTGCTTCGGATGGACGCTCATGGATCGTTCGGTTTTGTTCGATTTTTGTGTCAAATAATCCATTGCTTCATGTGTGCGCGGTCGCGAGCCAGAAAATGAGACTAGTCTCAAAAAAGTTCGCGGATTTGTGCGTAAAATCGACGAGTTGGGGCGAGTCTCAGTCTCAAAAGTCTCATTTTGCTGAGCCATTGGGTTGAACGGGTAGAGAGCGGGCTGGCGGGTTGAAAGGTGACACACCCCCCCACCCTTTGTGTAGCAGTTCTGTGTCACTTTTGTATCAGTTTGGGGTTTGGTTAAAGAGTAGGGTGAGCAGGTTGGAGGGGCATAAAGCGGTGGCCGAGGACGCTGCGTCCCATCAAAAAGTTTGCCCGTTATTGCTCGTACAGTGGCCCCCGGCATTTTCGGTCAATTCTGGTCAGTTTTGGTCATTTGTGTACAGCGCCCCCTGGAAATTATTCGGTTTCATTCGATTTCTGGACACCCCTCCCCCTTTTCCGTCCGGAAATGTCCACTTTTGTCCAGTTTTTGCCCGGGACCCCCGAGCTCTCGAGGCACGCTATTATAA
>JAKEEH010000379.1 GCA_022616725.1 Limisphaerales bacterium
GCGTTCTTCGACGCCGCAAACAACTTTGCCGGATGCATCCCCGGCATCCACGAAGTTTTGCGCCGTCAGGGCCTGTTGGAAGGCATCTGGTGCCTGGATCCAAATGAAGGCTTAAGCCCTGGCCAGGCCAGGGAAATCGACCGGGTTTATCGCGCTTACCCGCACCTCAATGACGATGAGTTCGTGGCAAAACATTGTGAGCAGTGGCTGGCGTGACAGCCCTTGACGTTTGATCTTTGGAATTGGGGATGTTAGTTGGTGCCCCGGCCAGGACTTGAACCTGGAACCAATTGATTAAGAGTCGGGCAACCCGGAGTCGCGTACAGTCATGACAAGTTGCGTTTGGTCGCAGATCGTTCGCATTTTCAACAGGTTACAGCGCAAGCCTTAAAACTCACCACAACTCACTGCGACTGCCCAAGACCGAAAAATTGGCCAAGAATTGGCCAAGCATCCCAAACCTCTCCGCAGTGTTCGTTACAACTCATCATGGTCGTCGCGATGCGATATGCCCATTTCGTGTAGCTGATACACGTGCTGTCTCTGGTCCCCTGCTGACATTGGAGTATGAGCGCCGGAGACACAGGCAACCATCCCGATGCAGCGAACGCTGCGGTGGTTCACGGCGGTTTGAAGCGACCGTATCCCAAGACCCACGTCAACTACTGGAAGGCTCGCCTCGAACGTCGCACCTACACGCGCGACGGAAAAACCTTCGAGGTCCCCGAATGGTCAGTCCGAATTCACTTCAAAGGCATCCGTAGGAGTTTCGATCTGGATACTGCGAACAAGGAGGAGGCTGCGGCCAAAGCTCGTGATATTTATTTGTCCCTGTTGGCGAAAGGCTGGTCCGCCACGGTCAACGAGCTTGCTCCGCAGACAGCCCAACCAACCGAAACGAGCAGGGATCCTTCCACAATTGGCGAATTCCTCGCCGAAGTGGAAAGGACAGCGCATCTCAAGCCAAGGACATTTCGCCACTACGCTCAATCCTTGCGGCGGTTGGCGGCCTACATTCGCGGAGTGAAATCGGATGTTTCACGTTACGACTATCGTAAGGGTGGATTAACAGCATGGCGGAAACAGATTGACGCGATTCCGCTTTCAGCCATCACGCCCGCCGCCGTTGCCGACTGGAAGATTGCGTACCTGCGACGAGCGGGCAGCGATCCGCGGCGCAAACTCGAAGTGAATCGGTCCTTCAACAGTTGGTTGCGTAATACGAAGAGCCTGTTCAGCGCGCGGATCATCAACAAACCGAACTTCAGAGTAAAAGTTCCCAAGTTCAAGGTGCCGGACGGCCAGTGCGGCGAACGCGAGGCGTACTGGTTCGAGACTTTGGATTTTGAGCGGGCAGGCTCGATGAAATTCCAGGCGCCAGCCGGTGTCACTTACGAGGGACTGGTGACAAAGGCGCGCCAGGAGTTACGAACAGAGAATCCCGAACCGTACAAACTGTTCCTCCTTTGCCTTTGTGCCGGCCTTCGCCGTGCCGAGGCTGATGTATGTCTGTGGACGCAACTGAACGCGGAAGACAATTCAATCCGAATCGAAGCCAACGAGTACATCGAACCCAAGCACGGTTCGGGTGGTACTGTCTATGTTGATCCGGCGCTGATGAATGAATTGCTAAGTCTTAAGGAGCCGGGACAAGAGGGGTTTGTAGTCAACTCACCGCGGGAGTGGAAAGCGACAGCGTACCAACGTTATCGCTGCGAACCGCACTGGCGTACGCTGATGAATTGGCTGGAGGCGAATGGCATTTCGGCGCGAAAGAAGGTTCACGAACTGCGAAAGCTGTTTGGTGACGCCATCGTCAAGCGGAATGGGATTTTTGCGGGGAGCGCCCAATTGCGGCACTCGACCATCCAGATGACAGCGAATCACTACACTGATCCGCGACAGCGTGCGGCGCTACCTGTCGGAACATTGTTCGCAGACGAAAACGAGCAGAACCGTCATCCCCGCCGATCAAAGTCACGACGTTTGAGCCAAGGAGAGCGTTCGGATGGTCAGCGCAACGGAATTACCGTGGGGCACTGATTCCCCGAACCCAGCGGCAATCCGCCACCGACACATGATCACCATCGGTACGTGGTCCCCCTCCTATCCTCGCCGAGCCGGGCATTTACGTGCGGCGACGCGTGCCGCCCGTTTTTCATTCCATACGACGCGAAGACCAATCGGTCGTTCTGGAGTGGGTCGGACAAGGAACATTGCAATGGTTCGAGGAAGTGAACGGACCGTGGAGTTCGATTTCGAATGCCGCAAGTCCGTATCCCTTTAGTATCGAGGGCGGGAGGCGCTTCTTCCGAGTCGCTGTGCCGTAGCAGCGATATTTGGCTTACAAGATGAGGACGAACTTACCGTCCGCCAAGGCCACACCCGCCGCACCATTTCCGGGACTTGGCGCCGAGCTGCTTGGCGCTTCCGGTCGCCCTTCGGCGTTATAGAGTTCCTAAGTCCGCTAACCTAAGGAACTCCCTGGTGATTCAGAAATCGAAAGGCTTCAAAGTATCCGCCGTGACCAACGCGCTTTCCGCTCCGGCTTCACGGGTTGCCGGTCGGCCCTGTCCCCCTCTCGACCACGCCCGTTCCGCTACGCTGTCCAACCGCGCTCGTCACGAGCGACATTCGTTGAGGTTCACCGCAGCAGCGGCGGGCTTCCGTCTGCGGCTCTGCGGCGGGCGTTGCGCTCAGGCTGCGATTCGCTATGCGCGCCTCTCCGCCTCCGCTCCACTTTTCCCGCTCGCCGACCAGCAGACCGAAGCCTCGATGTTCAATGGGAATTGTCGCCCCCTTCAGCCCCTAACTCTGCGGCACGTTTCTGGTATTCGCGCTTCTCTATGGGAAGATTCAGAATTCCGGCTGCGATAGCGGCAAATTGGTAGCAAACGCCTGGAACAAAGCCTTCCTCTGCGCACTTCAACATTTCACGCAATGCTTCTTGCGGCTGCTGTGAGGAAAGCAAAAGCATACCATGCGCAAACCGCCATTCTACGCGCGTCTTCCGGTCTTCGGTGCAGCCCTCCAGTAACTCGCGGGCCTCATCTATCTGCCCGATGAATATCAAGTGAACGGCCAAGTCAGTTCGCACATCCAATGCAGTCGGATCAAGTTCCAGTGCCTTTCGGAAACACCATTCGGTCGCCTCGCGATTCTTCTGAAGACGTCGGATGCGCCCCAAAGCGTGCCAAGACCCGGCAGCGAATGGCGCGAGAGCAACAAGCCGAACCGCACAATCGGCAGCCCCATTAAGATCCCATTTTCTCTCACGCTGAGTCATTTCCTCAAGGAGTTTTGCGTATTCCGCCGATGGACTGCCGCCGCGAGCCGCTTTCAAATAATAATCACGGATGAAATCATCAAAGTTCTTGGGCTTCCTCACGCATTGGGGATCGTTGAATATCGAAAACACTGCCGCCCAGGTCTGGCAGAGCCTCGCGATGTCAATGGTCGGAGCTCCATCAATTTGGAAAATCGCCTCAATATGCTTCCGCCAAAGAATGTCCGTTTCCCCATTCACGAGTTGGGCCGCCAAGAGTGGGTCACCGATTCTGCCGCGTAACGCCAACAAGACCGCACGTCCCCGGTTCTCTCCCTGAGTGCCCCTGCGTTCCCAGCGCAGGTAGGCGATCACTCGTCGCCTGATCCGGCAATAGGCCCGCAGCATGTCATTTCCCAGTTCGCCGGAAATGCAGTTGCGAATGGAGTTCCAGATTCTCCGTCCGATGTAGAGTCGCCAAAGAGGGCAAGAATTGGAATCTTTACCGTTAACACGGATCGCCAAAAGCGATTCCCACTTCGCAATCGCCGACGCTGGCGGCACATCCAAATCATCCAACCAACGGCCTACTTCACTCTTGCTTTGCCATAAATCGCCAGCGCATTTCTCACGCGGACCAACAAACTTCATCAATCCGCGCAAATGCCGCGTTAGTTTCGCGTCTTGCGACCACACTGGCCGGTCGTCACTCACGTCTGCGTCGTTGCACAAATACGCCACAGCCCCGGCGCGAACCGCGAGTTCAACTGTGGCATGTCGGAACAGCGGAGTATGGATTTGTTCCCTGCGCTCTGCGATTGAACTCAAAAGTCCCGATGTTCGCTCGTATTCAGCCCAAACGTTGCACAGCCACACCGCTAGCTTCTCCAAGGGGATTGAGCGGAGCGGTAAGCCGGGAAGTTCCCGCAAACAAACGGCGAATGCCTTGCACGTTCGCCGCTTCGTTTCCGTCTTGACGATCAAGCCACCGAAAACGTCGTCGGACGTACGGCGATTCAGTTCCTCCACGGCGTTCTTCAAATCACCTCGACTGCGCAAACCGCCTCCGTCCAAGTTGTAGGTCTCGAGATCGCGGAGTTGCAGCATCTCTATCGCCCATTTCAAAATAACACCGAACGCTGGGAGCGGCCGTGAGTTCGCGAACTTGCGTCGGTTTATCCTGCTATTCATAAAGAGGGCGTCCCCGGTCAGCAACGACCGGGGCGCTTTGTTTCGACACCACTTTGGCAATCTATTGGGGGCTTGAGCGAGTCAATCCTCGTCATCTTCGGGCCGCCCGCTGCACCCTCTCGACTGCCAGTACGCGTCGTTGTTCGGGTTTAGTTGATTGGCGTGATTATCCAACTCCTCCTTCGAGTATTCGCGGTCGTCTTGTTGCTCAGCCATAGCAGTGACTTTTGTTGATGTTTCTATTCCCGGCGGCGGTTAGCACTCGCGCACCCCACCAAGAAACGTCTCAGTATCGCCTGCTCACTGATGGTCCGAAACCCCAGGATGGCGCAAAATTTCGGGCGGCACATGTTGAGCAAGTTTGCCGGCCTAAATAGTCTCCCCCGTGACGCACGGTTTTGCTGCGGTGCCACGGGGTTGCTGGTTCGGCCCTGTCCCCCTCGACCGCACCTTCGCAAACCGTGCGCTCGTCACAAGCGAGCATCCGCAATGTGCCGCAAGCGCGGCGGGCTTCCGTCTGCGGCTCCGCGGCGGGCGTTGCGCTTCGGCTGCGTTTCGCTATGCGCTCCTTCCATTCTCCGCTCCACTTCCCCGTTCGCCGACCGCAGACCGAAGCCGGACTAACTGACATTGCTTTGAACACGCCAATTTGATATACGAAGCGCCGTCAGCGGGTTCGCTAAACAAGGTGCTCCATGAGCAAGTCGCTGCGAGTTTTGGCAGTCGAAGATTCCGAAGACGATGTCGAAATCCTTCGGTTCGAACTGGAGCGAGCCGGGTTTGAGCCGGTGGTAGAGCGGGTGGACAATGCAACGGCGTTACGCGAAGCTCTCGCTGCCAAACCGTGGGATATATTGGTCTCCGATTCCTCTCTGCCACGCTTCAACGCCATGTCCGCGCTGGATGCTCTCAAGCAAAGCGGACGCGACCTCCCTTTCTTCGTTCTGTCCGGGGCCGTAACGCAGGAGGATGCCGACGCCGCGCTCAAAGCTGGTGCACAAGCTTGCTTCGTCAAAAGCCGCATTGCGGAACTCGCCTCCGCTATTGCACGCGTACTTCAAGAGAGAGAAGTGCAACAGAGGACTGGAGATGACTCTGCCCACTTGCCTCCACCGGATTTTCGAAATCTTTTTGAGTCAGCGCCGGGTTTGTATCTCGTGTTGACGCCCGCATTCAAGATCGTGGCAGTGAGCGACGCCTATCTCCGCGCCACGCTCACGAAGAGAAGCGAAATCCTGGGCCGCGGCATCTTTGATGTTTTTCCCGACAACCCGGACGACCCGAATGCGACAGGCGTTCGCAACCTGCGGGCATCCCTGGGGCGCGTCGTGCAAAACCGAGTGCCGGACGCGATGGCGGTGCAGAAGTATGACATTCGGCGACCGGAGTCGGAGGGCGGTGGATTTGAGGAACGTTTTTGGAGTCCGGTCAATTCGCCGGTCTTTGGGCCGAACGGAGAATTGGCCTACATCATTCACCGGGTGGAGGACGTCACGGAATTTGTCCGTCTCAGGCAACGCGGAGTTGAGCAAAGCAAGCTTACTGCGGAGTTGCAAAGCCGCGCGCAACAGATGGAGTCCGAAGTCTTTCTTCGGGCGCAGGAAGTTCAGGAGGCCAACCGCAAACTTCGAGAGGCCAATGAAAGGCTGGCCCAACTGGATCAACTCAAAACCGAATTCTTCGCCAACGTTAGCCACGAACTCCGCACACCACTCACGCTTATCATTGGACCGACGGAAAAGCTTCTCGCATCTTCTGATCTCGCGGAGAGCACGCGCTGCGACCTCGAAGTAATAATGCGCAATGCCCGCACCCTACTCAAACACGTCAATGACCTGCTCGACGTGTCCAGGCTGGAAGCCGGCAAGATGCAATTGGCGTATGCCGATATTGACCTGGCCCGTTTGGTCCGGCTGGTCGCCAGCCATTTCGAAGTGTTGGCCAAGGAAAAGGGCTTCACTTACACCATCGAAACGTCGGAGGCATTGCCGGTTCAGGTTGATTCGGAAAAGATCCAGCGCGTCCTTCTTAATCTCCTGTCAAACGCGTTCAAGTTCACACCTGAACAGGGACGTATTCGCTGTACTCTGCGGAGCGATGCGGCTCGTTCGCGGGCCGTCATTGAGGTAGCCGACAGCGGACCGGGCATTCCTCCCGATCTTCGCGAAGCCGCGTTTGAGAGATTCCGCCAGCTTCATGGAGGCACAATGAGACGTTTCGGCGGTACTGGTTTGGGCTTGGCCATCGCACGAGATTTCGTTGTGCTGCATGGGGGAACAATTTCAGTCAGCGAAGCGCCCGAAGGCGGCGCTGTGTTCACCGTCGAGTTGCCCGTGCAAGCTCCAGCCGGAATCGAGATCCGACTAACTTCCGACGACCTGTCCAGCTTGGCACAGACTGCGCGCCAATCAGTCGCGCCTTTGCATGCTCCCGCTAGCGAGCGCGTGCTGACCGCCGGTGAGCAGGGGCATCCGCTTGTGCTCGTCGTCGAGGACAATCGCGATTTGAACCGGTTTATCCGCGAAAGTCTGGCGAGCGAATATCGCGTCGAATCTGCATTCGATGGCAGCGAAGGGTTGCGCAAGGCGATTGAGTTGAGGCCCGACCTTGTCCTCACCGACGTGATGATGCCGGAGATGAGCGGTGACGCTCTCGTGCAAACGCTCCGCGCTGATAAAAATCTCGACACGACGCCGATCATTCTGCTCACGGCCAAGGCTGACGATGAATTGCGTGTCAAACTTCTGCGCGGCGGCGCGCAAGATTACCTAATGAAACCCTTTTCCGTGGGAGAACTGCGCGCGCGTATCGGCAATCTCGTTGCGGTGAAAAAGGCCGATGAACGCGTTCGTCGTCTCAACGCTGAATTGAGGACCGCGAACACGGAACTTGAAGCTTTTTCCTACTCGGTCTCACACGACTTGCGCGCTCCGTTGCGTGCCGTACACGCTTTTTGCGAAATGCTCGTCGCGGACCATTCTGCGGAATTGTCCGAAGAAGGCCGTCGCCTTTTGAATTCGGTGAGGACCAACGCGGAGCGCATGGAGGACCTTATCGAAGCGTTGCTTCGTTTCGCCCGGCTCAGCCGGCAACCTTTGGCCAAGCAACAAGTGAAGTTGTCGGCGCTAGTCCATCAAATAGTGGAGGAACTCCGGCAGCAAGAAGGCGAACGACGTGTTGAAGTTCGGATCGGTGATCTGACTGATTGTGTTGCTGATCCATCATTGCTCAGACAAGTGTTCGTCAATTTGCTGTCCAACGCTTTCAAATTTACACGTCACAAAGGAACCGCCGTGATCGAAGTGGGTTGTGAGGACGAAGACGGAGAAAGCGTGTTCTTCGTTAAAGACAATGGCGCAGGATTCGACATGCGGTACGCCGCAAAACTATTCGGCGTCTTTCAACGATTACATCGCACTGACGAGTTCGAAGGCTCGGGCGTTGGTTTATCAATTGTCCAGAGCATCATCCAACGTCATGGCGGACGCATTTGGGCCGAAGCCGAAGTAGAGAAAGGCGCAACCTTCTATTTCACGCTTCCTCAAAACCAGCCAGAGACTTCAGCGCCGTGACCAACGCGCGTTTTGACCTTCACGGGCTGCCGGGCGGCCCTGTCTTCCTTTCGACTCGCGCCCGTTCCACCTTCGTGCGCTCGTCACGAGCGACAGTTGCAAAGGGCCGCAAATCCGGCGGGCTTCCGTCTGCGACTCGGCGACGGGCGTTGCGCTTCGGCTAGCCAAGGCTGGCTTACGGATGCTCGACGATGGAATCTTGCCCTTGACCCTGGACTTGACCCCAGACCCTAGATTGCCTCGCGATGAAAAATAGAAAGCGAGGTGAAGAAAATGAAATCGACCACAAAATGGCTCGGGCTGCTCGGTGCTGCGGCGCTCGCCCTTCCTGTCTTTGCAGGCGGAGCGAAGCTTCTGCGCGGTGAAACCGGCAAGACGCTGTCGGATTGCTGCTGCAAAGAGGTGGACGGCAAAATCGTCTGCCAGGAGACGGGCAAGGCGCTCGCCGAGTGTTGCTGCATTAAGCAGTGAGCCAACAGACTGCGCCTGCGGTTACTAGCCGCAGGCGTTTTTTCCCTCTTGACCTTGGAGCGCACTCCAACCCGTAGAGTTGGCTGCATGAAAATTGATGCAGGCAAATGGCTGGGAAGCACAGCCTCCCTATTATCGTCTCTGGTTTCAATGACATGTCCACTCTGCATTCCGGGGGCGGCCGCATTGATTACGTCCATCGGTCTCGGCGTGGCGATCACGGTCGAGTTGATGCAAGGCATACTTATCCTGTTGCTGCTCATAAGCGTTGGCTCGCTGGTCTGGGCGGCAAGGCTTCACAAACGTCGTTGGATCGTCGGTGCCGGGGTTGCCGGCGCCACACTCATCTATGGGGGCCGGTATATCTGGTTCAGCACCGCTCTAATGGGGGTCGGCGCGGCTTTACTTATCGGAACCTCTCTCATGAATCTAGGGCTTAAACGGCGCGCGTGCTGTAAGTGCGAGCAAGCGATGGCATAAAGCCAAGGGAACTATGAAAGCGAAACCCGGTGTCGCTATCCTGATCATTGCGGGAGCGCTGCCTGTACCAGCGCCGAGCATGTTTGCGGAAGGGCACGGGCCGGCTTATGGCCTTTCAACCCCCACACTGGGAGCGAAAGCCTGGAGCAGCGACACAATGATGATGAGCGTCGGCAATGAGGATGGAACAGCGTTCTTATTTCGTGAAATGGTCGGTTACGGAATCACTGAGGACCTGCAGGCGATACTCACCTTCCCGTTATCGCAGGTTATCAATCCTTTGAATATGCCGCCGAACGACCGGCACGGACCGATGGCCGGCTCGTTCACCGATGTCGAGGCTTCCCTATTGTGGCGCTTTCATCGACAGGGATTCGAGGTCGGAAAGCGATTCGAGAGTGCCCTGCTTTTCGGAACTTCGGTTCCAATCGACGACATGCGCGGGCCGCTGGAGAATACGCCTTCTTTCAACGTGGCGGCAGTTACCGGCTATGCCTCTCGCACTCTTTACGGATGGGCTGGTGTGGGCTACCAGCAGCACCTCAGAGAGGCAGGTGATCAGGTGGGCTCGTTACCGTACGCTACCGCCGTATTCGGCTGGCGTCCGCCCATGTTCCGGCACGACTTTCCCAAACCCGATTGGCGCATTTTCATCGAAGGCTTGGCGGAGTTTCCTCAGCGCGACAGGCTGAACGGTATCAAGCTTCGTGACACTGGCGGCGAAAAGGTTTTTGTCGGACCTTCTATCCTGGGACTTTATGGAAATTGGGGAGCTGAGGCTGCCATGGTTTTCCCTGTCCATCAGCGGGTGAACGGAAACCAACCCGATGAGAGATTTCGCCTGAAGCTCGTCTTTACGTATTGGTTCTAAACTGGAGACATATGAAAACGAAACATTCGCTGGCTCTGCCGCTCGCGATTCTCGCGCTCGCGGTCTTGCCTTTATGCTGCGCTTCAGCGCAGTTGATCGAAGCTCGCCAGAAGGTGTTTGGCATGGACTGATCGGTCTGCGCAAACGGCCTCAGTTTGGGGCTGAAGAAATTGAAAGGCGCGACTAATGTCACTGTCAGTCTGAACCAGGGCGAAGCCCTTGTGCAAATGGCGCCGCTCAATAGCATCGGCGTTGAGGATGTGCGCAGGGTGGTCACCAAAAATGGATTCACGCCCCGCGAAACCCATGTCGTCGTCGAAGGCACCCTTTCCAGAAAAGATACAGAGTTGCTCCTGACCCTGGGCAGAGATCGTCGCTACGTACTGACCGAATCGCCGAATGCTCGCGACAAATGGGCAGCGCTGCAAAAAGTCGGCTCGCATGATCGTCTTCGGGTCAGCGGTGTTGTTCCCGATGACGCGGCTAAAAACATCCGCATAGCAGTCTTGGATTTTGCGGTGTTACCAGAGGAAAAGTAGTTTTCCCATCGCGAGATGGATAAAACCTGGCTCATTGGTCAGTTGGCCCACGAAGTGGGCGTCAAGGCAGATACCGTACGGTTCTACGAGAAGGCGGGACTCCTTAAGAAGCCTTTGAGGACTCGCGCAGGATACCGGCTCTATGATCGTGACGCTCTCAATCAACTTCGTTTCATCAAGCAGGCTCAGTCTTTGGGTTTCTCATTGCAGGAAATAAAACGCATCCTCACCTTGCGCGGCGCTGGCAGGACCACCTGCCGTTGCGTGCTGGGAATTGCGGAAGCCACACTTAGCGAGACCGAACAGAAACTAACTGAATTACAAAAGTTTCGCGATGCCTTGCTCACTCACGTCGAGCGTTGGAAACGCCAGACGAAAACCGGAGGCAAAATGGTTGCCGAATTCTGCGCATTGATCGAATCGAGCGTCATAGCTCCTTCCCAGGCAATTCGACCCAAACAGCTCGCCAAAGCCGCCTCGAACAGAAGCTGAGTACGTATAGGACTCCGCCAATAGAGCAGGGCCATCCATCAAGAGCTATGAAGCACCGTCCGCCTTATCCATCGTTTTCGACGGTGAGTCCGTCGCGGTGACAGCTATTCGCAAAACCGCAGGCTGGCCGTCCGGAACGAGCGCGCGCTGGTTGCAAGGCAGCGCCATCAGGAAGGATAGTTCCATCCGCTGCATCGCAGTTTCGATGCGCCGCAAAGAATGGCCGCGAATCGAAACCTCATGTGTGGCAAAGAGCAATCGAAGGTGTTGCTGCTTGCCCTCGCTTTTGAGTTCAGCGAAAGCGAACTGGTCGAACGGCAGGAGAAGCGAACTCTCGGGCGAAATCTCAATGCGTAATCCGCGTGCCTGCGGGTCGCTCGCCCAGCATTCGGGTGTTTTTGTGTTCATGCTTTTCTGTGGGTTGATGGTGACGACGACGCGCCAGCTTGAGACGGCAGAACGTGTCGGCGGCGCGTTGCCCAAATCGGAGAAGGCGACCGTGCAGCCTATCCCAAAGGCGGATGCCACGGCGCGGAATGAAACCGGCCGCAAATTCCAAGGCCAACGGTCTGTGACCGGAGCGAGTCACATTTTCGCGCAGTTGCTCCTTGTCTGGCGTGAAGATGCGAATGCCACGACGCCCGCGCGAAATCGTCACGTACCATTGCTGCGCGTTCGTTGCGGCCTTGACGGTCGAATCTGAAAAGAGAACGTAGTCAACGGTCTTTCCTTGTGAGCCGTATGAAGTCACCGCGTAGCCGGGAAGGAACTCACGAAAGCTGTTGTCTAAGATGCGGCCATCGGAAAGCTCGATCTCACCGTCCGCATGGACCGACTTGGCCGTAACGATCTCACCATTAGTTACACGACCGCCCGAAGCGAGTTTTCGATTTGCTTTCAGATGCAGGCGGTCTCCGTCCGCAATCGAAAGCTCGCGGGGTTGGCAGACCGAGATTCGGTCGAGCATCTTGTTTGAAACAGTGACGAACTTTCCGCTGACCTCGACCAGCACGCTCGATTTCAAAATGCCCGCCAGCTTTCCCTTCGATCCCGGTTCGGCCTCGCGCACCTTTTGGTTGAAGACAATCACCGCATCTTGCGGATAAAACCGTTCGTCTCGCTTCTGCGCTTTCGTCAGGTCGAGTCTGTCCAACACCTGAACTGTCGTGTCGTTCGCACCGAGCAGTCCCTTTGCTTTCAGCGCGTCGCGGACGCGAGAGTTCACCCGATGGACTTCGCCCCGCGTCTGCGAGACGACGACTGCCGAAGCGTTCTGCTCCGCGAACCGGAGATATTCTTCTGCCAGCTTGTCTGCCTGATTGCCCAAGCCGCACGCGACAACCGCCCCCATCTTGTCGAGTCGTTCAAACGATTCGCTCAACTTGCCAGAGGCAGCCGATTGAACTGCCTTCCGATATTCTCGGATGCGCGTGCGTTCAACGTTGTCACGACCGAGCGCCGGGTCTTGCCGTCGAATCTTGTGCAGTTCAACCGGCCTGACGCCGGAGTGACGCTCAATCGCCAAGAGCGCGTCCGAAGCCTCGACCGCCCCATGCTGCCGCGTGTCGCCCGAAAGTATCAGTCGCGCGTTGCGCTCCCGGACCAACCGAATCAGTTCGAGCATTTGGCGTCCACCAATCTGGCCGGCCTCGTCCACGACGACGACCGCTCGTTCGGCCAGTTCGCCTTTGAGAAGAAAACTCGCGACCGTTGAGGACGACGGGAATCCCATCTTCTCCATGCTCACGACTTGCTGACGCTGGGGCGCAAGAACGACAACGCGGCGGCCAGCCTCTTGAACCTGCTCGACCAGTTCACGCAGAACAAAACTTTTCCCAGTACCCGCGCCGCCGCGAAAGACCGATACCCTGTTCGTTGAGCAAAGCAACGCGTCGAGAGCTTTGAGTTGCTCATCATCCAGCTTCGGATCGGCGGGACGCGGATTCGCAATCAGCGGATGACAATCACCCACACCCTCCTTTGCGGTCTGGACGATTTCCCACTCGCGCAACAACACATCGCGCAATGTCACTTCACCAGGACGTTCTGAGTCCCGGATATAACCGCGTCGCTGCGTGAATTCTTTGAGTTCAGAAACCGAAAAGTCTTCGCCGCGCGCCCGGCCCAATGCCTCTTGCCACAGTTGGCATTCCAGCACGACCGAGTTCCGGTCAAACAGATGTTCTTCCGCCCACTTAACTGCTTCCTCGATAGTGATCTTCTTGCTATCACCTCCGGATTGGTCCGGGCCTTTCAAAAGTTGTCGCAAGGCAGCGCGCTCGGCGTCGGTTAATTGTGAGTCCCACAGAGTCCGCAATTCATCCCGGCTCAAATCCTTCTGCTTCCTTGTTCGCTCCGCCGTGGCCAGTTGCTCGCGCAAATCCTGAATGTTCGTGCTTGCAAGTTCTGGCTTATCCGCCAGCAACTTCGCCAGCGCCTTATCAATCTGCGCGTCTCGTTTGGAAAAACGCTCGCAGAGTTCTTCGGAAATGCCCTCGACTTGAAAATCGCCGCGCGCCCGATTGCGAATCCGATAGCCAAAGTTCCGCAATTCGCGGGCGAGTTCGTGGTAGTAAGCGTGCTCGGCAAATTTTCTCGCACGTAACAGCTCGTAATTTTGGAGCGCCTTCCACCGACCTTCAACCGGGTCGAATGTCGCATTGAAGACAATGCAGTGGGTATGCAAGTGCGGATCAAGGGCACGCGACGTGTCATGCGTGAACAGCGCTGAAACGAAGTTCCCCGTCATCCGATCGTTCTGTGCGCCACCCGCCCGGATGCGAGTGGCAGCGAACGCTTCGAATTCCCGCAGAGCAGACCTCACAGCACGCGCATGAGCTTCGAGAATCCTTTCGTCTTTGCCCAGGAATCCTGCGATGGAAACCGACTTTGGCGGGGAGAACGTGAAGTCGTAGAATATGCGCCGATTAGCCGCGCTCTTGTCACCTTCCGTCCGTGTGGTGTTCAGCCGTTGCGTGAGCGTCTCACCTGTCGAGGGATTTTGATTCTTGCACAGCCGCAAAAAATCATCGGCTCGGACTTTCCCGGACAGTCCGAGTCTCTCCGCACCCAAGCCAATCCATTCGCCGGAAACGCGCTGGCCCTCATTGTAGTAATCACCGACACAGAGATGCTCCTCAAAGTATTGCTCTGCGTTTTTGAGATTGTATTGCGTCTTTGCCGTGACCACGCAGAAAAAGCTTAACACGCCATCAGCGCCGTTTGTGTAGCCTAGACACAATTCACGATAGACGCCCGCGCTCCGCTTCCCGCTTCCTTGACCGCAGATCGAAGCCAAGGCGTGTAAGAAACCTCAGCAATCCGCCGCGCATTTTTTCCGCCGAGGCTGCATGTCCAAAACATTGCCGCGACGATCCAATTCGAACCGACAGCACTCGAGAAGTAGTTCTTTCAGTTGAACTCTCGCCCGTTGCACACGCGATTTCGCACCGGAGAGTGATACTCCAAGTTGCTTTGCCACCTGCCCCTGCGTCAGCCCTTGCCACTCCGTCAAAACCAACGCTTCTCGATACGGCGGCGACAACTCACCGACAAACCGTCGAACGCATCGACTGAGGTCGGGAAGCTCAACGTTTTCCTCGGCTGCTTCACGTAACTCCGTTGGCAGTGGCTCGCTGGGCCGTGTCCGCCGAAAGTGGTCGCTGATTGCATTACGGGTGATTCTCCACACCCACGCTTCGACCCTCTCTCCGGCTCGAAGCGTGGGCAGCTTCCGATGAATCTTGACGAACACTTCCTGGAGAATGTCCTCTGCCGCAGCGTGATCGCGCACGCGAGCGCGAATAAAGTTGCGAAGCTGGCTCGCAAAATTCTCCCAAATAATCTCCACCGTTGGGGTCATGGCCTATTCGCAGCAGGTGGAAGCGCAACAAGCGCTCGCCGGCTTAATTGCTTCGATGATCGCTGAGACAACGTAGTCCGCCGCGTTGCGCCCCGGAATCCAACCGCGAATGAATTCGCGGCTCGCGTCTTTCGGACGCACGCGAATTTCCGCGAATCCCACCTCGCGCAGCATGGTTTCAATCTCATCGACACTCGCCGCTCCCGCGACGCAACCACAGTGCGCGGCGAGATCGGCGGCCAGTTCCGCAGGCAACTCGGCGCTGCGGACAATATCCGCGACTGCAACGCGGCCTCCCGGCTTCAACACGCGAAAGGCTTCGCGGAACACGCGCGGTTTGTCGGGTGAAAGATTGATGACACAATTCGATATGATGACATCCACGCTGTTGTCACCCACTGGCAAAGCTTCGATTTCACCGAGCCGGAATTCCACGTTGCTTCCACCCGATTTTGTGGCGTTTGCACGAGCCTTCGCGAGCATTTCGGGCGTCATATCGATACCGAGCACACGTCCGGTCGGGCCGACGGATCGAGAAGCAAGAAAGCAGTCGAATCCCGCGCCACTTCCCAGGTCGAGTACTGTTTCGCCCGGCTCCAATGACGCAATCGCTTGCGGATTGCCGCACCCAAGTCCGAGGTCTGCGCCTTCCGGCAATGCCGCGACTTCATCCGCGCTGTATCCAAGCGTGTCGGCGGCAGTTGCTGCGGTCCGTTCTGAGTTGCAGCAACTTGCCGAATCTGGCGCGCAACAGCCGTTCTGTTCGTTGCGTGCGATTTTGCCGTAAGTCTTGCGAACTTCTTCACGAACCGAAGTTGGGTCAATTGGAGTTGTCGTATTCATAATCACCCATGCTGACGCAGATGGCCGAAAAAGGACGCAGACTTTTTCGGATTTCCAGATTTCCCTCTGCTGCTCCGCCGTCAATCGCCAGCATCTGCGACTGCCGCCGTAGCGGGAGCGTGTGTCGGACGGGGCAATCCGAATGACAACAAACCCGCCGCGAGCACAAACCTTGTAGATGCCAGCAAGCACCAAATGAGGCCGTTGTTCGTGCCGTGCTTCGTGCCAAGCTGATAAAGAAGCCCTGAGAAAACTGTTCCGGCGAGCCCCGCCTACAGCCACCAATAGATAATTGAGCATAACAGTTCCTACCGAACGCGGTTCGTTACGATAGGAGTTATCAGCACTGAAACGCTCAGGCGGTTTTCTCTCGGAGAGAGAAGGCAAACCCCATTGCCGCCCAATTGTTGTGTCGAAGCCGCAGTTAAGTAAATTCTTTTCTTCCTTTGCGCCCTCCCGCGATCTCTCGTACCATGCATGAGAGACTGCTAGAACTCGCGCGATTCAAAACACTCGCCAGCGTGAAAAGAACAGAAGCGAGATGATGACCATGAGCGGAATCAAGATCGGCAATGCATATTTCAGGAGGTAAGCGAAGAAGCCCGGCGTTTTGACTCCGGCCCGTTCGGAAATGGATTTGACCATAAAATTTGGCCCGTTGCCGATGTAGGACATCGCGCCGAAAAAGACCGCGCCCAATGAAATGGCTATCAGTTCATGATCGTGCGTGGCGACAAGTTGACGAACGTCCTCCGGGTTGTTGAGGCTCAAGTCGTGCAAGCCCATCGCGACGGCGAGAAACGTCAGGTAGGTTGGCGCATTATCCAGCGCACCCGAAAGCACACCGGTTAACCAGAAGAATTTCATTTCCGAATCGAGGCCCAGCTTTCCCGCATGGATTTCCAGATAATCCAGCGCCGCGACCATCGTCGCGAAGATGCCGACGAACAGCCAAGCCACTTCGCGAATCGGATGAAAGTTGAAGTCATTGGCCTCATGCACTCGTTTGGGAGTGGCAAACCACGAACCCACGGCTGCCGCCAACATCAAAGCCTCGCTCAACCCGATGGGTTGCTTGACGAACACCGCTGCCAAAATCACCACGATAAATATGACGTTGCGCCAGCCCTCGACTCTCCAAATTTCCTTCCGCGTCTCCAGGTCTCGGACCTCACGCGGCGCACGGAGAAAATTGCGGCGGTCAAGAGCGTAGAAGATCGCAATCAGTCCCACGACCGCGATGGCCCAGGCGACCCAACATTTCTCCAACACCCACCAGAACGGGACACCTTTGAGGTAGCCGAGAAACAACGGTGGGTCTCCAATAGGCGTGAGGCATCCACCCACGTTGCTGACGATGAATATAAAAAAGACCGTGTGAAACGCAGTAATGCGATACTTGTTCATCCGAATCCACGGCCGAATGAGCAGCATCGACGCGCCGGTCGTACCGATAAAATTCGCCAGCACCGCACCGATGAACAGAAACACACAGTTGACCCACGGCTTGGCCTCTCCTTTCACGTCAATGTGAATGCCACCGGCCACGACGAACAACGAGCCGATGAGCGCGATGAAGCTCACGTATTCGTGCGCGACGTGCAACATCCGGCCCGGGTTACTGAGAAAAAACACATAATAAACTGTCGTCACTGCACCGAGACCCACAGCGACTTTAGGGAAATGTCTCTCCCACCAATGCAAGTTGATGAACGGCATGAGCGCAATGGCCAGCAGCATCAGGGCGAACGGCAGAATCATCGCCGGATGTGGTTCGGCGGTGCCGGCGGCAAACAGGGGTGGAGTCAGCATGTACGTTGGGGTTATTGCCTGAGAGTTCTGCGATAAAGACCATTGAATCTTGACACGCTCGTACGAACTGGCTTCGTCAATTGTTCTCTTGCGTCGCTCACGCCTCTTCCGACGAGCTGCCGAGTCGGAGCGCCACCAGGTATTGCAAAGCAAGAAACTGCGCCAAGGGCCACCACGCTCCAGCCTGAACCGATAGCAAGGCGTGATAAGCGACCTGCTGTATGGCAAGTTGGACCAACGAACCCGAGACAATGCCGACCCACTTCTTCCGTTTGCTGAACGAAAACACCATTGACCAAACAATGGCCGTGCTCAAACAAGTCACCACGAAATAGTTCACTCGCGACTTGAAAAAGAAGAGGCTCAGCACGATTACATGCAAAGCCACGACGACCGATGCGATTTTTGCGGCACGCATTCCGCTCACTTGAACTGATGCCTTTCACCGTCCGAATGAGCATCATTTCCACGCGCCGACGCGCTATCCCCGCGGGCAGTTCCCTTGCTATAGAACTCTGGCGGGCGCTCGCCGTGCAGCAGATACATGAGCATGCCCACGGTCATCAGCAGCATGAACGTCAGCACGAGTCGCGCGGTAAGGCTTGTCGATGTCGCGAACCAAGCTTGAACCGCCTGACTCAAGGTAACGAATGCCACGGCAATAATCGTGAGAACCGCCCATGCGCGTCGTTTGTGACCCGCGAGCGCGACGATGCCCCAAAGCACGCATAAACCGCCTCCGGGAATCCCGGTGATGAAGATAACCTTTGCAAACTCCGGAGCGGTCTGCTGGACGAGGAGACTGAGTGCGGCCAGTGTGACGCCGTAGGCCAGAATGATAGTTGCCATCTTTTTGCTCATAACAGGAAGGAACGGTTTGTTTTGCGGGACCAGTACGCAATGCGAAGCCGGACGGGCGGACACGAATGACGCGAGGGCGAACGAAAACGAGCGCCAGTTCGCTCCGTTACTCAAAGAGAGTTAGCCTGGCCTCGACAAGGAGGATGGTTCAGTCATAGCAACCGGTTCCGATGCTTCGTGCATGCAATGCAACGATGTTCATCGAATGGCGGCCCGACCATCCGCACTGACCTCTGACGGCACGCGCCATCAGACCCTTGATTGTGCCGGAGAGCTTTCGCGTACCAGCAAATCGATTAGATACTTCATCAATCGAAGCCAGTCACGAATTTCTTCTCAGCCGCATCTTCGCAGTCATGTAGCTGCTTGCATGAAGACGCCCTGGTTCGTCGGAGTGCCTCTTGGCGAACACGTGCGCGACGTAGAGCGCGCCGGCCAAACTCATCTACCCGCCGAACTGCGCTCCGCTCACGAAGCCGGCCAGTTTTTTCTTACGCTTGAAATTGCCGCGAAACTTCGACTCCCAGCGCTGGCCGACCTGCAAAGCCAGATCAACCAACGTCTCCCATCCAATTTGCAGAACAACGCGTCGGCTGATTGGAAGCAATGGCCTATGCGCGTGAAGCCATCAGCTTCACCGTGAAGAATATTCCGCCACCGCTTCGCTCGCCAGGTCCTGGGGCGTTTTAGCGGAAAAAACGGCGTTGCTCAGTACGAACGGAGGACGAGATAGGCTCGAACCCATGGTCGAGCCGGTTTATTGCGCTCCCATTATTCCGATGCTGGAGTCTTTGGGAAAAACCTGACTGTAGTGCCTTCGCGCCCGTTCATAAGCCCGTGTCGGACACTAAACGCCTCGACAAATTTTTCGTGCTCAGGCGTGGTCACGTCGCGCAACTCGAACGGACGGCCTACTTTTCTGAATTCCTCGCAGTCGATTTGCCAGAGCGGGACTCGTGTGGAACTCCAATTCATGTGCGTTCGCGTGTCTTGATGACCGGCTCAAGCGGTCGCAACAGTTGGAAGCAGCAGAACGCGCCGAGCCAAACAGCGCACTGCAAGTCCGAGTCCGACACCGAAGACGGCGTGAGCCGCGACCGTCACGAGCACGAAGTGAGTTGTCACATGGATGCCAAACACCGTTGGATAGGGCGTGAACAGCATACCGAGTTCGAGCGCCAGCGCGAACAAGACCGCCCAAGCCCAATGTCGTCGGAAGGCGTTGCCGATGATAGCCAGGTACATCACCCCAAACGTCGCACCGTTGCTGAAGTGGTAAATCCAGCCGATGACATGGGCGGCCAGCGAATACGCCGGTTGCTCGATTGGCTCGCCGAGTACCATCGCGCCGAAGCGCGGGAATACCTTGAACAGCTTCATCGGTGGCACGACCGATTCGACGCCCCATTCCTTTGCGAACACAAATGGCAACCGGAACACATCGTAGGCTATCGCCGCGAGCAATCCAGCCAGCAAGCCAGTCGAAACCGCACGCCAGAGCTGTCCATCACCTTTCCAACGGTCCAATCCCGCGAATGCAAACAGCGCCAGCAACGCGGGCAGGAAGATGAAGGGCGTAAAGATTCGCATGGGACACAGATCATAGAAATCCGCGAGCAAGCAGGCGATCGAGGAAGCCGCCAGCACGAAAACGAGCCACCGTCCGCCGATGGTCCAATAGTTCCGCCGGGCAGCAGGTTCGGAATTCGAGGTCATGGTGATTATCGTGGAGGAGCCTTCTATCACACGGCTGAGCAAACTGCGATAACTTTGATCTTCCGGTCAGGTTTCTCAAGCCCACGTCTGGTTCGTAATACAACCGGACGTTTGGCTGAGTTGCCAAACCACGCGGTTGGTCAAGGCTGCCGCCACACGAGCGAACAGTTGTGGCTGGTCTGTTTGTAGGGGCGTCCACCATAAAAACCCGCGAGCGGCTCGCGATGATGGGCGATGGTAAGAAGATGCTGGCCGGACTGGTTCGATTTGAAACGAAGAAAACCTTCGGCGTCGGCAGTGATTTCCTGTTCACCCTCGTCGGGCGTGCGGAGTGTGGCCTTAATGCCGCCGAGCGGTTGGCTACGAAAGTAGGCACGCACTTTTCCTTCCTTGCCGGTCGGAACGAGATCGAGTGTGAGCAACGGCGTCGCAGCGCCTGCGCCCGCGGGTTGCCAGCGCGCGTAGAAATGGGGTTTTCGTTCGCCCCGGACGGTGAAGATTGTTTCCGCGCAGGCTGTGTTGGTGGGGGACGCGCTGACGAGATGAAAGTGGTCTGATTTCTTCGGCGCTTCGATAACCATCGGTGCGTTGGTAACAAGAACGAATGCGATGGGTGCGGATAAGCTGTCTAAATGCCCGGGCGATTTTTCAAATTTGCTGCCTGGTTCGGCGAAACGGATCACGAGTTTGCCCTCGACGGATTCAATCCAGACCGAGTGAGCGAATACGGCGCTCGCCGCGAACGAAACCAACGCGCAGATCATCACGAGGAGACATCCCCTCGTCACCGCTGTCTTGAAATAGCTTGTATTCATTGAGCGTGTGCAGCGCTCGCCTGGGTCGCGGTGCCGGCGAGTTTCGGCGTCGCCGCGGGAGTGAGCAATTCCAAATCAGGCCGCTTGTCTTCTCCATCTTCACCACCGAGCGCGATGAGCTGGCTCGTGCCCGCTGTGACCAGCCGATGAGACATGCGGGGATATTGCAAACGACCGACCACCTCCCAGGAGCGCTCGTCCGGTGCGAGCCGCAGCAGGTCACCTTGAAAAGCGCTGGCGTAAATCCGTCCATTCTGCGCAACCGCAGAACAACTGAATCCCTTGTGCTTTCCGGCCGGTAAATCCGGCCCTTTGGTCCATCGGCCAGTCGAAGTGTCGTAAATGTCCATGGCGAGGGTCGTCTGGTTGTCATCGTTCATGCCGCCGATGCAGTACACTCGCGAACCGAGCGCCGCGAGCGCAAGGGCACGGCGTTGGAACGGCTGCGGAAATTCACGCCAGCCTGCACGCGGGTTCGCGAGATCCAGCACGAGCGCACTGGCAGGCCAAATCGCTTTATTCGTGCCGCCGGTGAGCTGCCAGCCGCCCGCTACGTAAAGCCTGTTGCCGACGACCACGGCATCATGGCTGGAGCGCGGCGCGGGCAACGGCGCAAATTCTTCCCAACGCCCGCGCCGCGGATCGAAGCGTTGTACAAGAGTCATCGAGTACAGATCGCGCTTTGCGCTGGCGGAGTTGCGCGCCGCCATACCGCCAATGCGATAGATGTAGCCGTCATGCGCGACCAGCGGCAGACCCTGGGCGGGCGCGGCGGACGGCAACGGCTCCCAAACTCGCCCCTCGCTCAATTGCAAGCGATGGAATGAACCGCTGACCATGTCCGCCGAATATTCGTGGCGCTCTCCTTTGTGCCCGCCGAAAACGTAGAGCCAGCCCTCTGCTGTGACCGCTCCAAAACTCGTGACGGTCTCCGGCAGAGTGGTGAAGTTGGTTCTGATTTCCGAAGCCGCTGAAGGAGCAGCCGAAAATTGTCGTGGTGGGGTCGAGCAGCCGCTCAAGGCCAGTGCGGCCAACGCTAAAAGGTGACGTACGACTAATCGCAATTTCATTTTGAGCCAGGGACTCTAACGGAGCATTGAATGGCCTGCTTGCGGCAGCTTGCCGAAAGTTGGCGGCAGTTTGCGCAAGTCCCCGCCAAAAAATAGCAATTGGACAGAAGCAGCCCCGCGCACCCGAGGGCTAGAGTGAGCCGATGAAATTGAGAACGAGTCTCAGTGCGTTCACGTTGATCGAATTGCTCATCGTGATCGCCGTCCTTGGGATTCTCTCCAGTTTATTGTTGCCTGCGCTGGTGGGAGGAAAACGGAAAGCCAAACAGGTCAGTGAACTGAGCGCGGGCAAGCAACTCATGCTCGCGTGGCAGCTCCATGCCGACGAAAACGAAGATGCGGTCCTGCCCGGATACAACTCGCAAGTCGAAGCGTTCGACAACCGAGGCAATGCGCTTGGCAGTCCGATCCGCGACCGTTACCCGTGGCGGCTTGCGCCCGCTCTGGCAAACAATTTCCGCGCCATCTACGTGAATGAGTCCCGCCGGTTTCTTGACGAGGCGGAGGGCATGTCTCACCACGATTTCGTGTATCGGGCGAGTCTTTATCCGAGCCTCGGCTATAATTCGGTGTTCCTTGGAGGCGACGAGCAGAAATTCAATCCGGCGCTGGCCGCGCCCACTTTCGGTACCGACTGGCTCGTAACGCGCACGACGCAAATCCGGCGGCCCAGCGAGATGATTGCCTTCGCCTCCGCACGGTCGCGGCCCGGTGGCACGCGCGACGAGTTCGGTTACTTCGTCGTGCATCCGCCGTATTTGAAAACGCGACAATGGGACGCGTCGTTCACTCTTAGCGCGCCACCGGAGAAATTCGGGTACGTGCATCCGCGCTGGAACGGACGAGCCGTGACGGCAATGACGGATGGACATGTCGAGGCGCTCAATGTGGCCGAGTTTCAGGACATGCGCCGTTGGTGCAATGCGGCTGATCGGGCGGACTGGACGTTACGGATCTTGCCTTGACGTGTGCGACGTGGCAAAAAATCAGGCCGAGTGTCGAGTGTTCGGCCACCAATCCAGCGTGTTGA
>JAKEEH010000380.1 GCA_022616725.1 Limisphaerales bacterium
CCCGCCGTCCACGTAATCGTTCAGCATCGCCAATAGTTCTTCGCACTTCATAGGGCCGATGTCGCTACTGAGCCTTCACTTGAGAAAAGGTTACAAATCACAATGGCTCTTCGTGGCGATGCGGTTCGAACCGCCGGGCCGGGTCGCCAAACTCCTGGGTCAACCGCTCCCGAAGCTGCAAGCGGGCGCGCAATAGTCGCACTTTCACGTTCGCTTCAGACAGTCCGAGGGCTTCCGCCGTTTCTTTCACCGACAATCCCTGCACATCGCGCAACAAGAAGATCACCCGGTGTTTGTCGTCCAGTTCGCTCAACGCCTCGTCAATGAGTCGCGCGGTCTCGTTCCGGCCCACAAGTTGTTCGGGTGACTCCCGCCAGTCGGCGATGTATTCCGGGTGCGCGACCGTATCGTAACCTTCCTGCGGCTCGGTCTGTTCCTCCAACGAGACTGTGGGCAGCCCGTTGCGTTTGCGGAGCACTTTCAGAGCGGCATAAGTGGCGATGCGCTGTATCCAGGTCGAAAAGCTCGCTTCCTCGCGGAAGCCGCTGAGGTTCTCCACGACACTCAGCAAAGTTTGCTGGGTGACATCCTCCGCGTCATGGTCGTTGCCGGTGATTCTTCGGGCGAGGGTGTAAACCCGCCGCTCGTGGCTGGTCACCAGCGCCTCAAACGCCGCGAGATCGCCCGCCTTAGCCCGGCGGACCAATTCGGCCTCGTCCGTTTTGTTCGTTGGAGCATCAATTGTCACAATCGCAGCAGCACACGCTGATTGTTACGCGAACTGAGCGGATACGGCGAGCATGAACTTGGCATCGCTTGATACCTCGTGGACAAAAAAGTGTAACCTTTCCTTTCGACGCGGCTCGGTTCTCTCAGTTCGAGGCGCTCTGCGAATCGCAGAAGAGCCACGTCTGAGTTGTTATCCGTTAGCTTTTCGTGGTGCTGTGCTGCCGTTGCCGCCACAGGCGGACACCAATCGAAACTCTGTTTATGTTGATTTACATCATCATTCTGGCCGGGAGCTTTGTCTTTTTGACCGGCTCGGCGTTGCTCGCACTGCGGTGGGCGTTGCGCACGGGACAATTGCGCGACAGCCGTAGAACAGCCCTGCTGGTTTTTGATGAAGATGAACCCGTCGGCAGAATGACCGATTATTTTCCCGGACGGCCATTGCCGCCGACTGACCCAGCCAGCCCCTCGATTTCCAAATGAATTCCCAATCCAGTCCTTCTCTGCGTCAGGCGCTCACGCCTTCCGACAACGACTCGTCGCCTGAACGCAAAGCGTTGTTGGCGGAGATTGACGCCTCGTGCCGCCGCCCCGTTCTTTTCATGTTTGCCAACGGCCTGCTTTGGCTCATGGCGGGCACGGCTCTGGCACTGCTGACCTCCTACAAGATGCACTCGCCCAATTTTCTCGCGGATTGGTCGTGGCTCACGTTTGGCCGCGTGCGTCCGGCGCATCTCAACACGATGGTCTATGGCTTCGCGTCGCAAGTGGCCATCGGCGTGGCGATCTGGCTGATGTGCCGGTTGGGGCGCGTGCCGTTTATGCAGGGCGGACTGGTCGTCGGGGCAACGATTTTTTGGAACATCGGTGTGACCGTAGGCATCGTGGGAATTCTTGCGGGCGACAGCACGAGCATCGAGTGGCTGGAGATGCCGGGTTACGCCGCATACATTCTTTTCATCGCTTACGCGCTGATCGCCATTTGGGCCATCATCGCGTTCCGGTTTCGGCGGGAGCGGCATCTCTACGTGTCGCAATGGTATCTGCTCGCGGCGTTGTTCTGGTTTCCGTGGCTCTACTCGGCGGCGAACATGATGCTCGTGATTGACCCGGTGCGCGGCACGGTGCAGGGGGCGGTGAACTGGTGGTTTGCCCACAACGTCCTTGGCCTGTGGTTCACCCCGATTGGACTGGCGGCGATTTACTACTTCATCCCGAAAGTCATCGGGCGTCCCATCCACAGCTACTTTCTCTCGACGCTTGGCTTCTGGTCACTTGCGTTGTTCTACAATTGGGCGGGCATACACCATCTCATTGGCGGGCCGATGCCGGCGTGGCTCATCACGGTGAGTGTTGTCGCGAGCATGATGATGATCATTCCAGTGGTGACGGTCGCCATCAACCATCACATGACGATGGTGGGGCATTTCAAGAAGCTCAAATACAGTCCCACGCTCCGCTTCATCGTGTTTGGCGCGATGAGTTACACGGTCGTCAGTCTGCAAGGGTCGTCCATGGCCATTCGTTCGCTGAACGAAGTCACCCACTTCACGCATTACACCATCGCTCACGCGCACCTTGGAGTTTATGCGTTCTTCACGATGGTGATGTTCGGCTCGATGTATTACATCGTCCCGCGCCTCGCGTTGCGCGAGTGGCCTTCCGCGCGGCTCATCTCGATTCACTTTTGGACGACGGCGCTGGGCATCCTGCTTTACGTCGTGCCGCTCTCGGTCGGTGGCGTGTTGCAGGGCCTGGCCATGAACAACCCCGACATTCCTTTTTTGAAGACGGTGGAACTCACCAAGCCGTATCTCGTCACCCGCACTTTCGCGGGAATCTTAATGACTGTCGGACACACTGTCTTTGCGGTGAACTTCGTCTGGATACTCGCGCGCCGCCGTAAAGCATATCAACCACCCGTCCCATTCATCGCCGCCGGGCTGCAACAAGAAGCCGGAGCGCAATTGGGAAAGGACATCTGAGCCATGAAATACGGACCACTCCTTTTCCTCGGTATCTTCCTCACGCTCGCTTCGTCATGGGTTGGGTTGACCGTGATTCCTCAAATGCAATTCGGCGGTCTCCAAACCACGAAAATCGAGGAGACGGGTCGGGACTATCCACTCAACACCTGGGGCGCGGCGTCGAAAGGCCGTGAACTCTACCGCGCCAACGGCTGCATTTACTGCCACAGCCAGCAGGTGCGTCCGCAAGGTTTTGGCGCGGACATTGAACGCGGTTGGGGCACGCGTCGCAGTGTCAGCCGCGATTACCTTTACGACAAGCCCGTCTTTCTCGGCACGATGCGCACCGGCCCGGACTTGACCAACATCGGCCAGCGGCAGCCGAGCGTGGACTGGCATCTGAGCCATCTCTACGACCCGCAAATCACATCAAAGGGTTCGACGATGCCGCCGTATCGCTTCCTGTTCGAGCAACGCAAAATCGGCGCGAAGCCATCGCCCGACGCGCTCAAACTCACCGGAGAGTTCGCCACGCCTCCTGGCTACGAAATCGTGCCGACCGAAAACGCGAAAGACCTCGTCGCGTATCTTCTGAGCTTGCGGGCCGACGCAGCACTTCTCGAAGCGCCGCTTGGCAAATGAATTTCTCGCGATGAATCCGCCCTCCAATCCACCGCCAGCCCCGAAGCTCGACCCCCACGAGGATCACGAACTGCATGACGTGATGCAGATTCATACGGCGATCCTGCGTCGCGAGAAAGCCGAGCCGCAGGAAGGACTTGAGCCGATGCCCATCTGGCTGGCTGCGCTCTTCGGTGCTTTGCTGCTCTGGGGCGGCTACTACCTGGGCCGTTACAACGGCGGATTCAAGGCGCTCGTTTTCGACGAAAAGTCATCTGGTCTTCCCATCATGGCCGCAAAGCCGCCGGGAAGTGTGGACATGGTGGTGCTCGGTAAGCGCACCTATACCGCCATGTGCGCGCCGTGCCATCAGGAAACGGGACTTGGCTTGCCCGGCCAGTTCCCGCCGCTGGCTGGTTCGGATTGGGTGAACACCGCCGGACATGCCCGGCTCGTGCGAATCGTTCTGAACGGCCTCACCGGTCCGATGGAAGTCAATGGCCAGCCGTTCAACAACTCCATGCCGCCGTGGCGGGATTCCATCACCGATGAACAAGTTGCCGCCGTTCTCACCTACGTCCGCCAGTCCTGGGGAAACAAAGCCCCTGGCGTTCCCATAGACGACGTGAAGGTCATCCGCGACAAAACCAAAGAACGAGCCAATCAGCCTTGGACCGCCGATCTGCTCAAGGCAACGCCGGAAAGCGAGTGAGCCGCGAATGAAATCTGACGCTCAGGCAGTGTTCGACCGGTGCGCTTACTGCGACGCACCGCTGCCGGAGGAAACGGTCTGCAACCAGACAAATTGCTGCGCCACATCGGCGAAATACTGCTGCTATGGCTGCCGGTTGCTCGGCGAAAGCGGCTCGAAATCGCGCGATGAGAACACCTCCGAGCGCAGTCCGTGGTTCAAAGTCGGCATCGGCGCGGCCATCGCCGGGCAAGCCATGCTGCTTGGCCTCGCCGTGAATTTGACACCGCCTGAAGGTCTGGCCCGCTGGGTTCTTCACCTTGCTTTGATGGCGTCATCAGTCGCTGTGCTGGCAGTATTGGGCGGGCCGCTGTTTGCCGCCGCGTGGGAAGCCGTGCGCGCTCGCCGCATCACCATCGAGCTGCTTTTTCTCTCCGGCATCGTGGGCGCGCTTGGTGCGTCGCTTTACTCCACCTTCACCGGCATCGGCGCGGTCTATTACGAAGTCGTGGCCGTGCTCCTCACCGTCTATGCCGTGGGCAAGACCCTCGGCGCGCAATCCCGCGTCCGCGCAATCGCCGAATCCCGCAAACTGCTCGACACTTTCGACACTTGCCGCATCGTTGACTCGGATGGTCACACGAAAACTTGCCGGGTTGCGGACATTGCGCCGGGCAACACCGTGCTGGTCCACGCGGGCGAACCCATTCCCATTGACGGCCAAATCTTGACGGGCGAAGCCTTCGTGCGCGAGACACCGCTGACCGGCGAACCGTTCGCCGTGGTGCGCCGCGCCGGGGATTTCGTTTTCGCCGGTTCGTTCTCCGAGGATGGTGACTTGCGCATTCTTGCGACCTCCCTTGGCAGAACCCGCCGTCTCGACCAGCTTGTTGCTCTCACCCACGCGGCGCAACAGACTCCATCTCGTCTGCAAGCGGAGGCCGACCGCATCGTTCGGTGGTTTTTGCCTCTGGTGTTGCTCGTTGCGGCGGCGACGTTCGCCTTCTGGACGTGGCGCGCGGGATGGAGCACGGGCTTGTTCAATTCGCTGGCCGTCCTGCTGGTTGCCTGCCCGTGCGCGATGGGACTCGCCACGCCCATCGCCCTTTGGAACGCGCTCGCGCGCCTGGCTGAACGCGGTCTTGCTCCGCGCAACTCCGACGTGATTGCCCGTCTTGCCGACGCCAGTCATGTCGTCTTCGACAAGACCGGCACGCTGAGTGAGGAAGAATTGTCGCTCATTGACCTGGCTGTCGCTGAAACCTCGATGTCGCGCGGCGTGTTGGGCGACGTGCTTCGCGCGCTGGCCCAACGCGCGCCGCACCCGGTGTCCCGCGCTTTCGCCCGCCTCGAATCAGCGGGCGCGAGCGTTGCGTTCAAGTCCATCAAACCTGTGCCCGCCAAAGGTATCGAGGCATGGATTGAACTTGGGGACGGGAGCGAACTTCATCTGCGCGTCGGGCAGCGCGATTTCGTGGGGGACGCTCAGGGTGAAACACGATTGCTCACGCAACTCCGCAACCAACCAGGCGACCATCTGGTTTACGTCGCGATAGACGGCCAACTAACCGCCGTTTGTGCGGTGCGTGAACGCCTCCGCAACTCGGCGACTGAAACCGTGGCCAGACTCCAGCAACTCGGCGTGGCCACTTCCGTCCTCACCGGCGACCGTCCCGAACGCGCCGCCGGGCTGGGTCTCGCGCAGGCAGAAGGCGGCCTCACGCCCGAGGACAAATCGCAGCGCGTTGCCCGATTGCGCGCGGTTGGGCAGACCGTTGTATTTGTCGGTGACGGCGTGAACGACGCACCCGCCTTGCGCGCCGCGAACCTCGGCATCGCCCTCGACCATGGGGCGGGACTGGCTACCGCCAACGCGGACGCGGTGCTCTACGGCGGCGATCTTACGGTGCTGCCCTGGGCAATTCAGTTCGCCCGCCATGTGCGTCAAGGGATTCGCGCGAACTTGATCTTCGCGGCGACCTACAACCTCATCGGCATCGCGCTGGCGGCGACGGGTCTTCTGCATCCGGTCGCCGCCGCCTTGTTGATGGTGTGTTCGAGCGCCATCGTCTCCTGGCGCGCGGCGCGTTTGACGAATCGCGATGATGAAGCTTGTGCGTGCCCTCCCGCCGCGCTGCCCGCAGGCAATGCGCCTTCGCCGCTCCAAATGAAGCGGCAAGTCGCCTACGGAATTCTTTTGGCAATGCAAGGCCCGTTTGTTGCGTGGCTCGGACACCTTTCTTTCAGCGCGGGCGCGGCCACGGTCATTGGATTTGCCTTTGGGGGCATCGCGCTCGTCCGATTGCACACCCGCAACTCCAACCTGCAATCACTCGCCGCGATGACCGTCGCCATGCTCGCGCTGGGCAATTGGGGCATGTTGCTGGGTTGGTGGATGGACGCTGGATTTCGCCCCGTGATGCAGACGGGCGTTTGCCTCTGCTGCAATGCCCACGCCTACTTCGCGTTGAATGGCTGGCATGTGCCGTGGATGTATGTCGGGATGGTCGCCTTTGGTGTTCCGCCGATGCTGTGGTCACCGCCGTCGCGCCTCAATCGCCTGAGCCGATGGATAATTGGGCTTCTCGCAACCGTGGGAATGATTTTAGGCATGTCCTTCGGCGCGAGCATTGCGTTGAAATGGGCTGGCCCGCTGCACCCGCAGCAATTCCTCATCGCCCTCGGCGGCATGACACTCGGCATGCTGGCCGGAATGATTTTCTTCTGCGAGCTCGCTCGGGTGCTGACGCGGCGGTCGTTCAAGCAAAAAGGACAACCAACACGAGCCACACCGGCATCGGACAAACATGTCAAACTGATTAAGCATAACAGCCACGCAAGCGAACCGACATGAATCTGATGTGGATCAAACGGGCGTTCGTCTTGCTTCTCGTCGGCTGGCCGGTATTGCTAACGATCTTCTTGACGCTGGCAGGCATCGAGAACGGTCAACTGCGAGCGATGGCCGGGATGCTGTGGGGGCTAAACTTGTTGTGGCTCGGCGGGGCTGGGCTGCTCACTCTTTGGGGGCGGGACAAGGCTCGCGCTATCCTTCAACGAACCACGCATCACTCTGGTCTCAAGTTCATCCTGTTTGCCGCCCTGTTGGCTTTGATTGAAGAAGCCATCGCCACCCTGATGACCAACTGCGCTCCACTGTTTGGGGTGCATGTCGGCGAAGTCTATATCACCGCTTCCGCGAACTATCTGGATGTGGTGGTCTTTCACAGTGTCGTCGTGTTCTTGCCACAGTTTGCCGCGTGGGCTTGGCTCTTGTCCCGCTATGCCTTTTCTCCGTTTGCCGTCTTCGTCCTCTTTGGACTGACGGGATTGATCGACGAAACTCTGTTCGCCGGGCCACAACTGCTGACCATCGCGCAGTGGCTGCTGATCTACGGCTTGATGGTTTACTTGCCCGCCTATTGCTATCCGGAACTATCTCATCGCCGTCCCGTGCGTTGGTGGCACTACCCAGTCGCCGTCATCCTGCCGATTCTCGCGGCTGTTCCAGTTGTCTTCCTGTTGCAGTGGCTTGCTCCGGGTCATCCGAGCTTCCATTTCCCGCCGATGCAGGCGAAGTAGCCGTGACAGTTTCGGCAGCTCCGTTCTCGGACACCTTTAGGCTGAATAATTGTAGAATGGTGCAGAGGTTGGAAGACAACCGCAGCCCACAGTCGCTGCCCGTTTTCAAGAAGCGGCTCTGTATCACTTGGATGGCGGGATAAAGGCTCGGGAGCAAACCGGCTTGCCAGTGGAGAAATGGCCTCGCGCCTTCAGCGCGTCTCGGTAAGGGGAAAAAGATGCGCGCCTGGGGTGAGCTACCGCGCCTGGGTTGAAACCCCGTCCCGCAGTGAGCATCTCGTGTTTTGGCCACGCAAGCCATGGGCATGAGTCGGAACGTCCGACAACTGGCATTTCATTGGCTCTGGAATCACGCTTTGCTCGTCCACCCTCGGTTCGCGGTCGCAATGGCATAAAACAGGATGCCGGCGATGATTTCTTTCGGGACGGGCGCAGGCAACAGATAGTTCATGCCGCCTGGGCGCTCTACATGGGCGTTGGCTTGCTTGATTTGAGCCTGAAGGCTGTCTGCCAATTGCCCGGCTAGGGTCAATCCGGCTTGTGTGTTTGAAGTGATGAGGCTGGGAAAATCGCTTTTCATATTGTTAGCGCCTTACTGAATGTTGTTAGTTTGGAACTGCGTTCTTGGAAACAGGCGTGCAATCCATTGCGAGACACGAACCATGAAATGCGCAGACAAACCCAGCCGGTTGCGGTGGCGGAGCGACGCCCCGTGCGCTTTGAGTTGCTCGACAACCCTCGTGCGGCCGAACATCGCGGCAAACATCAGCGGGGTCATCCCCACGCCGTTGTCGGCGTCAATGTCCGCGCCGTATTCGAGCAGCAGGGCGACGATTTCTTCGTAGCCCTTGAACGCCACGCCGCCGAGCGGCGTCTGACGGCGATCATTGTGGCGATCCACGTCCGCGCCGTTTTCCAGCAGCATCCGGGTGGTTTCGGTATGGCCGTTGTAGCTCGCGAGCATCAGCAGAGAATTGCCCTTGGCGTCGGTCAGATTCACCGGCAACCCGTGGTGGAGCATTTGCGCGAGAGGCTTGGTTTCGCCAGTTCGCGCGAAGTCCAGCGCTGTTTGCTGCAACTCGGCGTAACGCTTTTCTTCGGCTTCGGTGATGGCGGCTTGCATGATGTTTGAAATTATTCTCCAGTCGCGCGATTCTTTACGCCAACGGCCTTTGCCACTCCGGCGGCATAAGCGGGATCGGCCTTGTGGAAATGCACGAGCTGGCGCTGAACAATTTCTTCCGGCACAGCGGTCATCGCGGCGGCGACGTTTTTGAACAATCGTTGCTGCTGCTCCGGCGTCATCAGGCGGAACAGATTTCCCGGCTGTGTGTAATCGTCGTTGCCGTCGCGGTGATTGTAGCGGTCGGCGTCGCCGGAGATTTTCAGCGGCGGCTCGGCAAAACGCACGTCCTGCACCGGCCCGCCAAAGCTGTTCGGCTCGTAGTAGGCGTCCGTGCCTTTGGGCGCGTCGAAGCGCATTGGGCCATCCGCGTGATAAGTGCGCACGGGAGCTATCGGGCGGTTCACCGGCAGCATTTCGTAATGCGTGCCGATGCGATAACGATGCGCGTCGGCGTAAGAGAAGATGCGCGCCTGCAACATTTTGTCCGGCGAGAAGCCGATGCCCGGCACGATGTTCGACGGGCTGAAAGCGGATTGTTCCACCTCGGCGAAATAATTTTCCGGGTTGCGGTTCAATTCCAGCACGCCGACGTCGATCAGCGGATAATCCTTGTGCGGCCAGACCTTCGTGAGGTCGAACGGATTCCAGCGATACGTCTCGGCGTCCTTCTCCGGCATGATCTGCACACAGAACCGCCACTTGGGGAATTCGCCGCGCTCGATGGCCTCGAACAAATCGCGCTGCGAACTCTCGCGGCACTTGGCGATGACGGCTTCGGCCTCTGCATTCGTCATGCACTGGATGCCTTGCATGGTCTTGAAATGGAACTTAACCCAGAAACGTTCGTTCTTCGCGTTGATGAAACTGTAGGTGTGGCTGCCGTAGCCGTTGATGTGGCGCAGCGTCTTGGGAATGCCGCGATCGGACATGAGAATCGTCACCTGATGGAGCGATTCCGGCGAGAGCGACCAGAAATCCCACGCGGCGGTGTTGCTGCGAAGATTGGATTTGGGATGCCGCTTTTGCGTATGAATGAAATCGGGAAATTTCAGCGGATCGCGAATGAAGAAGACGGGCGTGTTGTTGCCGACCATGTCCCAGTTGCCTTCGCTGGTGTAAAACTTCAACGCGAAGCCGCGCACATCGCGCTCGGCGTCCGCCGCGCCGCGCTCGCCGGCCACGGTGGAAATGCGCAGCAGCGCCTCTGTCTTCGTGCCATTCTTAAACAAGTCGGCCTTCGAGTATTTCGTGATGTCATGCGTGATGGTCAACGTGCCGTAAGCCGCCGTGCCTTTTGCGTGAACGGTGCGCTCGGGAATGCGCTCGCGGTTTTGGTGGGCGAGCTTTTCGAGCAGTTGATAATCCTGCATCAACAGCGGGCCGCGCGGGCCGGCGGTGATGGAGTTCTGGTTGTCGGCAATGGGATTGCCGCCGGTCGTTGTCATGATTTCAGGTTTGTTCGCCATAAAGTCTTTTTGCACTTTCAAATTCAACCACTGCGAGAGCTATTGTTGAAATACTTGTTTCCTGTGATTACGATAGGCATTGCCTATGGAACTACATCAGCTCCGTTACGTGGTGGCCGTTGCGCGAACGGGAAATTTCTCCCGCGCCGCCGAGCAATGCCATGTCTCCCAGCCGTCGCTCAGCCAGCAGATCCAGAAGCTGGAGGACGAACTAAGCGAGCGGCTGTTCGACCGCATGAAGCGCGCGGTAAAGTTAACACCGCACGGCGAGGCATTTCTCCGCCGCGCGGTGCGCATTCTCGAAGAAGTTGACGCGGCAAAACGCGAGGCCACCGACGCGAAGGAACTGTTGCGCGGCGTGATGACGGTGGGCGTGCTGCCCACCATTGCGCCGTATCTGCTGCCGGAAGTGATCGTCGAATTCACGGACAAGTTTCCCGGCGTGGAAATCGTGGTGCAGGAGGACACCACCGCACGCCTGCTGAAACTGGCGCTGGCGTATGAAATTGATTTCGCGCTGGCGAGCCTGCCGATTCAGGACGAGCGGCTCGAAGTGCGGGAGTTGTTTGCCGAAGAGCTGCTCCTCGCGCTTCCTCCCGGACATCCGCTCACCCGTAAACGCACGGTCAGCGTGGCCGATCTCGAAAAGGAGCGACTCATCGTCATGAGGGAAGGCCATTGCCTCGGCGACCAGGTGCTGCGCTTTTGCGACCGGCGCGACCTCCACCCCAACATCAGCTTTCGCAGCGCGCAGTTGGAGACGATCCAATCCCTCGTGAGCGCCGGCCTGGGCATTTCGCTGATTCCTTCGATGGCAGCGCAATTCGAGCGCAGCAATCTGCCGGAGTATCGCTCGTTGTCAGCACCACGACCACAACGCAAGATTGTCGCCGTCTGGCCGAAGCAACGTCTGCCGGGCCGCGCCGCAAACGAGTTGTTGAAAATGATTTCCGCGCGCATCGCCAAATCCCGGCGTTGACGCGCCGAACCCGGCTGTGCCGGTGCAATTGCCGACACCAACCACCAAGCACCGTGCATTCATCTTGAGACGGACGCACCACACCGCTGTTTCCGCAGACAGCTTGTAACCTTTTTCCGGCTTGCGGCTCGGTAGCAGGTGAACGAATTGAATCTGATTGATATGAAAAACAAAACGAACAGCACAATAACCGACCTCATGAAAGAAGCCTACGCCGCCGAACTCGAAACGGTGGAAAACTACCTCGCCAACTCCGTCTGGCTGGACGGGCTGGGCGCGCAGGAAGTCGCCGAATCCCTCGCGGAAGACGTGACGGAGGAACTCGGGCACGCCACGAAGCTCGCGCACCGGCTCAAGCAACTCGGCGTGTGCCCGCCGGGTTCGCTCGAACTCGCGCGCAACCAGAAGACGCTTCAACCGCCGAAGGATTCGACCGACGTGCGCAGTGTGGTGGAAGGCGTGCTGGAGGCCGAGAACGCAGCCATCAAGCATTACCAGCGGCTCATCGCGGCCTGCGACGGGAAGGATCACGTTACGCAGGACCTTGCCATTGGAATTCTGGCCAACGAGGAGGAGCACCGCTGCCTGTTTGAAGGCTTCCTCAAGAGTCTCGCGAAAGACGGTGTGAAACGGCAGTGATGCCTCACGTCGCTGTGGTCTCAACCACCCGTCGCGTATATGAACATAACCACATTCAAACATCTGGGCCGGGCGCTGCTGGCGTCACTGTGCCTCACGGTATCAAACGCCGCCGACCAACCTGGTTCGCCAAAAACACTGCCACCGGCGCAAACAGTGGTGCGCAACGTCAACGCGGGTGAGGCACAGAAGCTTATTGCAGAGAAGCAACTCGTCGTCCTCGACATTCGGACGCCGGAAGAATTCCAGGCGGGACATATCGCCGGAGCGACGAACATCAACTTCCGCGCGCCGGACTTCGCGAAGCAAATCGCCGCGCTGCCGAAGGGCAAGACCTATTTGCTCCATTGTGCCTCTGGCAACCGCAGCACGCAGTCGTTGCCCGTGTTCAAGAAGCTTGAGTTCACGGCACTGTATCACCTGGACGGCGGCATGAAGGCGTCGGAGAAGGCGGATCTGCCGGTGACAAAGTGATGCGCTCGTGAAGACGAAGGAATCGCGAGCCTGTGATTGGTCCGAGGATGCGATGGAATTCATGGCACGCGTATTCACGGCGCTTGGCGAGCCGATGCGTCTGCGTTTGCTCGATGCGCTGTCTGCGGGTGAGCGGAGCGTAAATGAACTCGTCGCCGCCACGGGCACGAGCCAGCCGAACGCCTCCAAGCACTTGAGCGTGCTCGTCAACGCCGGAATGCTTCGACGGCGAAAGGAGGGCGTGAAGGTCTGCTACTCCTTGGCCGGAGAGCTGCCTCTCCAGCTTGTCAGTCTGATGCAGGCCGCTGAACTGCGGCAGGTCCACTGAAACTCCCGCCGCTGTCTAACGCCGACCAAAGGCGCGAAGTGAAGTTTTGCGCGGAAACAAGCGATGTCCGTTGGGCATGGGAATGGAAGAAGAATTGGGCGAGTTTAAGGAAACAGTCTGCGAGCCATAAGCCAAGTTGTGGTGCTTCGCGTCCCTTCGACATCTGCTAACTCGACTCGCGCGTGTCCGGCTTCTGCCCGTTTCGCTTCGTTGTAACCTTTCTGCGACCTGTGGCTCGGTTCAAGTTGTATCGAAAAACTATTTGTGAAAGGACACGAAAATGAACACGACCATGAAATCACTCACCACGTTCGCGGCAGCCTTCGCGCTGCTGGCAGCCATCTCCGCGACGGCTCAACCGTATGGGCGAGGGGGGGGACGCGAAAGCGTTGACCCCCGAAGCCAGGCAAGCCCTCGTCGAGTCGCTGGCCGGACCCGATGGCGAATACGCCGCGCACGCCGCGTATTCCGCAGTCATCGCGAAGTTCGGCGACGTGCAGCCGTATGTGAATATCCGCGAAGCCGAGGCCCGCCACATCGCAGCCTTGGAGCGGCAGTTGCAGAAATACGGCGTGCCGCTGCCAACGAACGAATACGCTGGCAAAGTGAAGGCACCGGACAGTCTTCTCGCTGCCGCAAAAGATGAAGTGAAGGCCGAGGAGAGAAACGTCGCGCTTTACGACCGGCTGTTGAGCAAGGTCAAAGCGTATCCCGACCTGACCCTCGTTTTCACGAATCTCAGGCGCGCGTCCCAGGAAAATCACCTGCCCGCATTCAAGGCCGCAGTTGAAAACGGCGGGCGTCTCGACAACTTCAAGGGTGGCGGTGGGCCAGGCCAAGGCCGTGGGCGTGGGACGAAGTCGGCTTCGAGCATACCGAACGCGCCAGCATCGGCACCGGCGACGGTAGTGATCGATGCAGACAACTTCATGCAGTCGTTCGGTTCGGCGGGCGCGGAAGAACAGAGCCGGGTGGGCAAGGCCGCGCAGGCAATTCGGGTGGAAAATTATCCTGCCGCTGTTGTTATTCTCCAAAAGCTGCTCACCGAGGGACACCTGACTCCGCAGCAAAAGGAACTCGTGGCCGGGACGATGAAGGAACTGCAAAAGTCGAAGCCGACGAAACCCTGAGCGGTTGGCCGCAGCGGGCCAATCACAAGTCCCAGGGGAAGGCGTGGAAAGTTCAACATGCGAACTGTTAATAGAATCATGAGCGACCAGAACACCAGGATGGACGAGGCAATCTATCCCGTCCCAACTCGATTTTTCAGGGATCTGTTTCGCACGTTACGGAATCCGGCCACGCTGTATTTTGCGCTCATCGGAAACCTCATCCTGCTGTCTTGCGTCGCGGTATTTCACACAGTGGAAACGGGCGCAAACCCGGCGGTGCGAACATGGCTGGATTCGGCCTGGTGGGGTGTGACCACGGTAACGACCGTTGGATATGGCGATGTCGTTCCAGTCACGACCGTCGGCCGAATTGCGGGCATCGTGTTGATGATCGCAGGCGTGAGTCTTTTTGTTGGGTTCACCGGGCTGGTGGCGTCCGGGCTGCATTCCCGAATGCAGGATGAAATCAAACACAGTGAGCGGGTCACGTTCCGCGAGTATCAGAGCGTGATGGCGGAACTCGCTCGCATCTCCGAACAAATCGCCAAACTGCAACCCAAAGACACGAGTCAAGACCCCGGCTTGCCAGACTCGGCTGACAAGCCGCGCGCCGTTTGACTTTTCTAACATCGGTCCACCTCACCAATCGCCAACAAACCCCGCCGCCTTCTGTAATGAAAAAAAGCCCACGAACATTCGCCATCGCTTGCTCCGTGGTGTGCGGCGCAAGTTTGATGTCGCCCTGCGTGGCTGTGGGCGGCGATTCGCCTCTCAGTCCGGCGGACTTGGCTTCCTCGCCTCGTTCCGCCCTTTCGCTTCGGTGGGAAAACGACACGTTCGCGGGCCAGGACGAGAATTACTCCAATGGCATTTCGCTGGCCTTGACGCGCAACGGTCGTGGCTGGCTGGGTGGCATCTGGAATCTCTTCGGCGCGGATGGAGACCGCTACCTACACGGTTATGACTTCGGACAAATCATCGTCACGCCCGCCGACATCAACCGCGCTGTGCCCGACCCGAACGACCGGCCCTATTCAGGACTGCTCTACTTCGCGGCTTCCACTCACCTCATCCGGGAAAACCGCTTTCACGGGCTCAAGTTCATCACCGGCGTCGTCGGGCCGTATTCGTTCGCCGAGGAGACCCAGCGCGAGGTGCATCGCCTCAGCGGCAGCCCGATTCCGCAGGGTTGGGACTACCAACTGGAGACGGAGCCAATTTTCAACATGGTTTACGAACATCGCCGCCGGTATGACCTCTTCCAAACGGAATCCGGCTTTGGGTCGCAGGTGATTCCTATGGCTGGCGGGATGCTCGGCAACGTGCTCATTCAAGGCCAGGCCGGGGCGCAACTTCGGCTGGGCTACAACCTGCCGGACGACTTCGGCACGACGCTCATGCGCGGCCTCGGCAATCTGCCGTTCCCGCGCGAGAATCATGACTCACCCAACCGGCGCAATTTCGGCGCTTACCTCTTTGCCGGAGGCGGCGCCAACTTGGTAGCGCGCAACCTGGGGCTCGACGGCAACACGTTCCGCGACAGTCCAAGTGTGGACAAACGACCGTTCTTTCCGGGTGCCGAGTTCGGTGCCTCGGTCGTCACGCGGCGATTCCAAGCCACGTTTTCTTACGTGATCTGGGGCAAGGAGTTTTACGGTCAGCAAAGGCACTCGGAGTTCGGCGCGGTGACGGTGAGTTATTTCTTTTGATCTCATCCCGCGACTCTCGGTTGTAACTTTAGTGCGGCTCGCGGCTCGGTTCTAGCAGACGCTTTTATGAATACAGCAGAATCACTCTCAAACGCTAGTCCGGGAACGTCGAAGCTCCTGACCAGAATCCTCGTGCCGGTGGACTTTTCTGAAGGGTCGCGAAAGGCGGTTCGCTACGCGGGCGCGTTGGCTGCGCCATTCGGGGCAACCGTTTACGTGGCTTGCATCGTCGCGCCCGTCGTGGCGCTGGAGGCGCTGTCCGCGTTGGGCCTGGCGGAATCGGATGAAGTCGCCGCAACGAAGTGTGAAGCCAAACTGCGCGCGATGGCGCGGGACGAATGGGGCGAGTCCATCCAGGCCGAATTTGAAGTCGTCGTCGGCGACCCCCTGAATGAAATCATACGTCTCGCCCGCGAACTGGAAGCCGACCTCATCGTGATGTCCACGCACGGCTACACCGGGCTGAAACACGCTTTGCTCGGCAGCACCGCGGAGCATGTGGTCCGGCAGTCGCCTTGTCCGGTGCTGGTCGTCCGCGAGCGGGAACGAGATTTTGTCGCGCCTAATTCAGCCGTGGCAGAGCCGGTGAACCGGCAGCACCAGCCGGATTCCATACCTTGAGCACAGTCGTTCTCAACCAACAATGAAAACTATGGCAAAAAGACCCCAATCCAAAACGCCGACGACGCCGAAATCGGTGCTTGTCCATTTCGAGTTCGTCCATCCCACCGCGCAGCACGTCTGCATCGCGGGCACGTTCAACGATTGGCATTGCTCGGCGACGCCCATGATCTCGTTGGGCGACGGCCGCTGGGCGAAGGAGCTGCTGCTTCCGCCCGGAACTTATGAATACCGCCTCGTCGTGGACGGCGAATGGGTTGGCGACCCCAAAGCAAATGAAACGGTCACAAACCCGTTCGGAAGTCACAACATGCTCCTGCGAGTGCAACCGCCAGCCTGAGCACAAGCGGCAGGCCCATCGCACAAATATCGTTTCCGAACCTAACATCCATGCCAACCACGACCAGCTCCACGCCCGAAGGTTCAGGTAAACCCAAGCTGCCGCCGCCGGCCCGCCGTTGGTTGCGCACCGGCCTGAAACTCTTGATCGTCGCTGCGTTGGCAGGCGTGGTCGTTTACAAGTTGAAATTCTCACCCGCCCCGGTGGTTTCACATCTGGTCGCTCGTGGACCGGTCGTGGCCGAAGTCATGGGCACGGGCACGCTGGAGGCGCGTGTGAAAACGACGATCAGTCCGCGCATTCAGGAACGGCTCGCCGAGGTGCTCGTGGATCAAGGCGACCTCGTGAGCGCCGGACAATTGCTCGCGCGCCTCGATGACGGCGAACTCCAGCGGCAGGTCGAAGTTTCCGAAGCCGCTCTGGCCAGCGCCAAAGCAACGGCCGACCGCGTGCGCGTGGACGAAGCGCGCTCCCAAGCCGTGGCGCAACAGGCGCAGCAGGATCACAAACGCATTTCCGATCTCGTCGCCACGAAAGTCAGTTCGCAGGCCGAGATGGACAAGGCCATCGAGCAGTTGCGCGTCGCCGAGTCCGACCTGCAACGCGCCCGTGCGGCCACGGTGGAAGCGCAACGGCAAATCATCACTGCGGAGAAGAATCTCGCTTACCAGCGGGAGCGCCTTGGCTTCACACGGATTCTTAGCCCGTATGACGGTCTCGTCACGCGCCGCGATCGCGACCCCGGCGGCGTGGTCGTGCCCGGCAGTTCACTGCTGCAACTCGTTTCCACCAACCAACTCTGGATTTCGGCGTGGGTGGACGAGACGGCGATGGCCGGCCTCGCCACCGGCCAGGTTGCCCGGATCGTTTTCCGTTCAGAACCAGCGCAGAGTTATCGCGGCGAGGTCGCGCGCCTGGGTCGCGAGGCCGACCGCGAAACGCGCGAGTTCATCGTGGATGTGAGCGTGAAGGAACTGCCGTCGAACTGGACCGTGGGCCAGCGGGCCGAGGTCTTCATTGAAACCGCGCGCAAGTCCTCCGTGCTTCTGCTTCCAAAAGCATTTGTCGTTTGGCGCAGCGGGAAGCCGGGAGTTTTCGTCGCCGCTGGCGGCAAGGCGCGGTGGCGAGAAATCAAGTTGGGCTTGGAGGGCGGCGACAAAGTAGAAGTGTTGGAAGGAGTCAAGGAGGGTGAACACGTCGTCAAACCAAGCCAGCGCGGCGCGCTCGTGGATGGCCAACGCATCAAGTCGTCATGAACCTCGCGGCGCAGGACATCCGGCACAACGTAGGGCGCTTCGCACTCACGGCCGTCGGCATCGGCCTGCTGCTCATGATCGTGTTGGGCATGAGCGGCATTTACCGGGGTATGATTGACGACGCGCTGATTGTAGTGGACCGCATCGGCGCGGACTTGTGGGTGGTGCAACGCGGCACACGCGGGCCGTTTGCCGAGATTTCCCGGCTGCCCGCCAACCTCGAAGACCGCCTCCGCGCCGTGCCGGGCGTGGCCAGCGCGCGGACGTTTGTTTCCCACAACGTCCAGCGCGAACATCAGGGAAAACCGCTGCGGATGAATATCCACGGTCTGGCCTGGCCCGAAGACAAAGGCGCATGGGTGACGCTGACTGCGGGCCGACCGCTCGGTCAGGCTCATTACGAAATGATTGCCGATGCCTCGCTCGGCCTGGGCTTGGGCGAAAAACTGGCGCTCGGCAAGGACACCTACACGGTCGTGGGCGTGACCAAAGGCATGGTGTCGTCCGGCGGCGACGGGATTGCGTTTCTAACCACGCGGGACGCCCAGGCAATTCAGTTCGACCTCTCCGGCGAGGCGATCCGGTTGGAGCGGGCGGCGCGCGTCCAGCGGGCCGTCGGACAGGATATCGGACAAGTGCAGCCCTTGTTGCTGGAGCGCGGCGGCGGATTGTCCTCGGGCATTCCCGCGCTCGCCCGTCCGATGGTCAGCGCCATCACGGTGCGCGTGGCGAACGGGGCTGATGCCGCAGCGGTGGCGGCCACGATCGCCGCCTGGCCGGACGTGTCGGTTCACTCGCGCGACGACCAGGTGCAACTGCTGGTGCATGGCATGATTGACAAAGCGCGCCGCCAGATCGGCCTGTTCCGCGTCCTGCTGGTCATCATCTCCACCATCATCATGGCGCTGATTCTCTACACGCTCACCCTCGATAAGATCCACGACATCGCCATGCTCAAGCTCATGGGCGCGCGCAACGGCATAATTGTCGGGCTGATTCTCCAGCAGGCGTTGCTCCTCGGCGCAATCGGCTACGGCATCGCCGTGCTGCTCGGCGACTGGATTTTCCCGAAGTTCCCGCGCCGCGTGCTGATCACGCCTGACGACCTGTGGGCACTGGCGGCGATCGTGGCGGCCCTCTCGGTCGTGTCCAGCCTGCTCGGCATCTGGAAGGCCATGCGCGTCGAGCCGAACAAAGTGTTGTCGTGATGAACCCACTTTCCACCGACACACCCGCCATCGAGGTCTCCGACCTCACAAAGATCTACGGCAGCGGCAACACCGAAGTCGTGGCCATGAAGGACGTGAACCTGCGAGTCGCGAAAGGCGAAGTCATCGCGCTCCTCGGGCCGAGCGGCGCGGGCAAATCCACGCTGCTCACCGCCATGGGCCTCATCAATCCGCCCACATCCGGTCGCATCGTTATCGGCGGCGTGCCCGTGCTGGATGGCCCGCAACCGCTCCTCGATTTGCGAGCCTTCCGCCGGCATCACTTGGGCTTCGTGTTTCAGAAGGCGAACCTCATCCCGTTCCTGAACGCGGTTCAGAACGTGCAAGTCGCCCTCGAAATCAACGACACCCCGCCTCGACAGGCGCGGAAACGCGCCCTCGAACTCCTCGATTACCTCGGCGTCGCCGACCGCGCGAACAATCTCCCGGACGCGCTCTCCGGTGGCCAGCAGCAGCGCGTGGCCGTGGCCCGCGCTCTCGCCAACCAACCGAGCCTGATTCTCGCCGATGAACCGACCGCCGCACTCGACAGTCATCGCGGCCGACAAGTGATGGAACTATTCCGCAAAGTCGCGCACCAACGCGGCTCGGCTGTCATCGTCGTGACCCACGACCATCGTTCGCTCGATGTCTTCGACCGGACTTACGAGATGGAGGATGGAGGGCTGCGAAGTGGTTGATAGAAATTCTCGATTCCAGCTTGGCGTAACTTTTTGCTTCCTCCCGGCTCAGTAACTCCCAACGATGATATGAAAGAGCCAAACTGCACCAGCGGGACATGTTGTGATGTTGATCGCGCTGAAGCCAAAGCCCGCTGGAATTCTTACCTTGTTGGCGTCGGAATTGGCGTCCTGAGCTGGTTTGCGTTCGGCCTCGTCAACCAACCGCTCGGCATTTCAACGGCGCTTTCGTCAGCCTCCAGTGTTTGCGCATTGCCCGTGATGGGCAGTGAAGGCGTGGCCAACAACGCTTATTGGGCCAAGACTCCGTTCAAATGGGATGGCGGCATGTTGTTCCTGGTCGGCACATTTCTAGGCAGCCTGATCAGTGTTCTGGTCAGTCGCACGTTTCGGCTGGAGAAAGTTCCGGCGACCTGGTCGCAGCAATTCGGCGGTTCGACCTTAAAGCGGCTCGTGGCGGCTTTCCTCGGTGGTGTTATCATCATGTTCGGCGCTCGCATGGCGGGCGGTTGCACGAGCGGGCACGGCATCAGCGGTTCGCTCCAACTGGCGTTCAGCAGTTGGACGTTCTTTCTGACGATGTTCGTGTTTGGCATCGTGACGGCGCTGGTTCTCTTCCGCAAACCTGCGAGCATGACCAAGTAAAATTTCCTCCTGAATTATGAATTTTCCTGTCTCTGCTGAAACCGCCCGTTGGCTGGCCATTCCCATGGGCATCATCTTTGGGGTGCTGTTGCATCGCGGCGGTGTGGCCAATTACAACGTGATCGTGAACCAGTTTCGGTTCAAAGATTTCACCGTTCTCAAAATCATGTTCACCGCCATCATTGTCGGCGGCGTCGGTGTGCTGCTGCTCAAAGGCGCGGGCCACGCGCAATACCATATCAAGCCCGCCAATATGCTCGGTGTGTCGCTGGGCGCGGCGTTGTTCGGAGTCGGCATGGTGCTCTACGGCTATTGTCCCGGCACGGGTGTGGCGGCGATGGCCACCGGAAGCATTCATGCGACGGTGGGTTTCGCGGGGATGCTGGTCGGCGGCTTGCTCTATGCGCTGAGTTTCACCTGGGTTGAGGCGAACATTCAAAAAGTAGCCACGCTCGGGAAGATTCGCCTGCCGGACATCACCGGCGTGCCGGATTGGGGCTGGTTTGTGATTCTCACCGCCATCGCTGGCGTAGTGTTCTGGCTGGTGGAAACCCGCTTCAAGCCGGCAACAAGCGCGGCGGTTTCAACCGACAGCGGAAGCTAGACCTGAGACTTTGACCAAACTCAGACCCGACGAGGAACTCGGGCGACGAACCTCATCGCCCGAATTGCTTGTTGGCCTGTGCCGCTATTTCTGGTTTTGCGCCGGAGTGTTCGGACATGTGCCATTGCCAGCGCGCGGGCCTGTGCCATCGCGCAAACCATGCCGCCCGCCATTGCCAGCGCCCTTGCCCTTTCCCATGCCGGCTGCCGGACAATTTGTCCGCGGACCACCATTGGGGCAGATGCCGCCGTTCTTTTCGAGACACGCAGCCTGACGGGCGGCGCGTTCCTCCTGAGATTGCGGCGGTCCGCCGTAGCCTTTGCTGCTGCCGCCCTGTTCCGGTCCATTTTGTGCGGGCAGCGTGAAGGCTGCCCCGCTCATCACCAATCCCGCCACGATCAATCCAGCGAGTGCTTTGTTTTTCATAACTGTTCTTTCATTTAGCTTTGTTTTCGTTCTGTCGGACGCATCCAATGCGCCCTCTTCAAAAGAACAGACCATCGGCGACTAAACGGACGACCCGCGCATGGATTACAGTTTGTTCATGTTGGAAAAGCAGGCGTCGCGGGAGTGAAGGAATCAACCGCCGCGGTCCGCTTGTAACTTTTTCGAATCTCACGGCTCAATTATTGCAACCGGTGTTCCGGCGTCGGCGACAATGATGTCTGCAAGCCGGTCTGGCTTAGAAATTCTGAAACATGAAACAAATGTCTCTTACTCCTCGTGCCGGCATCGTGGCGGTCGCACTATTCGCCGGCTTGAACCTTGGTTTCGCGCAAGCACCCGTGCTCAATCCCGCCACCGTGCGGACCAACGCGTTGTTCCCCTTATCCCCGATTCCCGACAAAATCCCCGGCGCGGACAAGGATACCGCCGGACTGGTGAGTTTGGGCAAGGAACTCTACTTCGAGAAGCGCCTCTCCAAGAATGGCACGCAATCCTGCAACACCTGTCATGCGGCGGACAACGGTCGCGCGGGCGTGGACAACGAGCCGACCTCGCCCGGCGCGTTCGGCAAACGCGGCGACCGCAATTCGCCCACGGTTTTCAATGCCGCTCTGCACATGGCGCAATTCTGGGACGGACGCGCTCCTGATCTCAAGGAACAGGCGAAAGGACCAATTCTCAATCCTGTTGAGATGGCAATGTCATCCGAACCGGAGGTGCTCGAACGACTCAAGGCGGATAAGGACTATCCGCAGAAGTTCAAGACAGCGTTCTCAAGTGAGAGCGACTCGATCAATTACGAAAACGTCGCCAAAGCCATCGCGGCTTTCGAGCGCACACTCATCACGCGTGACCGGTTGGATGACTTTCTAAAAGGCCAGGACGATGCGCTCACATCCGCGGAATTGCGCGGACTCAATACCTTTCTAACCGCCGGATGCACAGCCTGTCACAACGGCCCGCTGCTCGGCGGCAACACGTATCAGAAATCCGGCTTGATCAAGCCGTATGTCAATCAAGCCGATGTGGGCCGCGCGGCGATCACCAAGGATGACGACGACAAGTTCAAATTCAAAGTGCCAAGCTTGCGGAACATCGCAGTCACGCATCCTTATTTTCACGACGGCAAAGTCGGTTCGCTGCACGAAGCAGTGCGACAGATGGGCGAGATTCAACTGGGGAAAGTGTTCACCAAAGAAGAAGAGGCGGACTTGGTGGCGTTCCTGAAAGCGCTGACAGGCAAAGAGCTTCAAAGCGCCATCACCGCGCCGAGTTCGGGCAGCAAAAAGAGACTGTAACGGAAGGCCCACCGCGATCGCCTTGGGCGACGGACGCAGTGGAATTGCCAAATACCAATTGAAACACATGGAATGTCGTCGGGACAAGTGTTGGCCGCTCCCGGAGGACGCATTGCGCGCCAAACTGGAAACGCTAGCGAAGATCTGACCAAATGAAAAAGCGAGTTGTTATCGTCGGAGGAGTCGCCGGGGGCGCAAGCGCTGCCGCCCGGGCGCGCAGGCTTTGTGAACAATGCGAGATCATCGTCTTCGAGCGCGGGCCGCATGTCTCCTTCGCGAACTGCGGGCTGCCGTATTTCGTCGGCGGAGAAATTATCGAACAGGATTCGCTGCTGCTTCAAACTCCCGAATCGCTCCGGGCACGGTTCAATCTCGACGTGCGCGTGAACACCGAAGTCGTGGCGATTGACCGGACGACGCAGTTGGTGAAGGTGCGCGAACTCGCCACGGGTCGTGAATACGATCAACCTTTCGACGTGCTGGTGTTGTCCACCGGCGCTTCTTCCCTCAAGCCGCCGATTCAGGGTATTGACCGCGCTGGCCATTTCACCGTGCGCAACATCCCCGACGTGGAGCGCATCATGTCCTGGATCAAGGATTGCCAAGCGTGTCGAGCGGTGGTCGTGGGTGGCGGATACATCGGGCTTGAAATGGCGGAGCAACTCAAAAATCGCGGGCTGGGTGTGACCGTCGTCGAAGCGATGCCGCAAGTGATGACACCGCTTGATCCCGAAATGGCCGCGTGGCTTCACGCCGAACTGAAGGCCAATGGCGTGGAGCTTCATCTCGGCGATCCCGTTGCTGCGTTTGAACCCCCGAAGCCGGACGAATCCGCGCGGGCATCCGTCGTCGTGTTGAAAAGCGGCAGACGCATCGAAGCTGACATCGTGGTTCTGGGTCTCGGCGTGCGGCCGGAAACGTCGCTCGCCAAGAACGCCGGGCTTGAACTCGGAGGCAGCGGTGGCATTCGCGTCAATGAGCACATGCAGGCCAGCGATCCGAAGATTTACGCGGTGGGCGACGCGGTGGA
>JAKEEH010000381.1 GCA_022616725.1 Limisphaerales bacterium
CACGGCTGCGGGGCTTGGTGTGCGCCATTCTCGGCGCAGCCATGATCTTTTGAAGTGATGGCACATTCGCAACCGTGACATGCGCGGACGACGCTCCCACCGCTCGGGCGTGTTCTCATTAACACCCCACTTCAGTGGGGTGGACCGCGCTCAGAGAAGGCCCCCTTCTTTCCCTCTTTGGCCTGCGGCCAAAGAGGGAAAGGAATACTACTCGGGATGGCCGGCAGTCACCTCACTTCAGCGCGCTTCAGGGCTGAAATATCAAAGGTGCTGTTCAGGAAAACCAGAGGACTTCCCTCTTCCCAATTACCCGCCGTGTCGCGCGTGCGAAAATTCGACTTGCAGGGTAACTTTCTTGGTGATGCCGCAATGCTCAGAAACTCAAACGGACCGATCACTGATCAGACCGGGATCGACACCGATGGACAGTTTTTCTACACATCGACTTTTGGAGATGCGAGGGTTCGCAAATTCAGTTTTGACGGAAACTTTTTGGGCGACTTTGTACAATTGAGTGACCAAGGTGGGGCGTTTGGAAACAACACCGGCATTGCCATTCTGAGCGGATTGCATCTATCCATCCGGGTTACGCAAGTTGAATTGTGTTGGAATTCGGGGCACCAACAGGGAATATCAAGTGCAATATCGTTCAACATTAACCAGCAATGCCTGGGTCAACTTGGGGTCTGCTGTTCAGGGGACGACTCCTTTAACCTGCATCTTGGACCCCGTTTTAGCGGACCAACCGCAAAAAGTACTATCGCATAATTACCGCCCCTTCTGATTAACACCTCACTTCAGTGAGGTGGAGCAGGCCGATAGCGAGTAGCGTTCCCCTTCCCTCTTTGGCCGCAGGCCAAAGAGGGAAGGGGAACGCAGCCTTCTCCCGCCGCGGTCACCCCGCCGAAGCGGGGTGTGAATGAGAATGGGGAGCTTCGCCCTCTTCGCGTTTTAACCTTCACAAAAGGGCGCCTTGCACATTCAGCAATATATTTTCGCCTCGTCGGCTCGGGCATTTCCTGCTTTCATTTTACCCATTGAAAGCCCGCTTCAGAACCGATCCGCATCGCCGGCGAGGGATTTATTGCCTGGCCGCGTTCCTCCTCGTAGCGGCGCGCGCCTGTTTTTCCGCCGGCCCGGTGACCGACCTCAGAGTCATGAGCTTCAATATCTGGGTGAACGGGGGCACGAGCCTGACCCGCTGCATTGACGCGATCCGCACCTCCGGCGCGGATATTGTCGGGCTCCAGGAATGCGGCGCCACCACGGCTCGCACCATCGCGGACAGCCTCGTTTTTCACCATCTGGGCGTCGGTGACGTCTCGATCGTCAGCCGCTATCCGATTCGGAACACCATCTCCACCGGCGGCGGCTCCGCCGTCGCCATCGAACTCAGTCCCGGACAGCTTGTTTATCTGTTTAATTGCCACCTCGCTCCCTACCCCTACGGCCCCTACAGCATTCGCGAGGGCCGCGATCAGGCCTTCGTCATCAACCAGGAAAATCAGACCCGGATGCCGGCGCTCAACCAGTTGCTGGCCACGATGGCGCCGTATCTCGCCGGTCCGACGCCGTGTTTTCTCGTCGGGGACTTCAATGCGCCCTCGCACCTCGATTACGCGAGCTACCCGTGGCCGACTTCCATTGCCTGCGACAACGCCGGTCTGCTCGACTCGTATCGGCTCCTGCACTCGACCAATCGCACCTACCCGCCCGCTTTCCCTTACAACGCTCCGGGGATCACGTGGACACCGGTGATCTCCCAGGAGCCAAACAGCGCCTTTGACCGCATTGATTTCGTCTTCTTCTCCAGTGGCGACGGTGTGATCGTCATCGAATCCACCGAACTGGACAGCCGCAACAGCGTCAACCCATGGCCTTCCGATCATCGCGCTGTCATCAGCCGATTCACGCTGACCCCGCCGCTGCTCGCCGACAAATCCACCCAGCCCTCGCCGGTCGCGGGGGCCACGAACGTGTCGCAAAATGTGCAGCTTGGCTGGGTGCCTGGCAGCAACACACTCTCACATCATGTCTATTTTGGAACAACCAGCCCCGGCGCCTACCGCACGAATTCGTCGAACGCCACCTTTGCGCCCGGACCCCTGGCGCTGGACACCACATATTTCTGGCGCATCGACGACGTGAAAGCCTCGGGCGTTGTCACGGGTGACGTCTGGTCATTTTCCACGCGACGCGTTGCGGTTTATGAATGGAACTTTGCCCACGGCGATCTCGGGCCCGCGCTGGGCGATGGCGCGCTGTCCTATGCCGATGGCGCCGTCACCTCGAACCTGACCAGCCTCGGGACCTCAGACGGTGCTGCCGTGCCGCACATCGGAGGCTATCCGACGCACTACTTGTACGCGCCGGCATTTGCCAGCAGCGCCAATGGATATCACGTGGCCTTTCCCGCCAGCGGCCCAAACGGAGGCGGCCTTTACATCAACCAGTTCACGCTGATATTCGACCTTCTCATCCCGGCGCCCCTGGACTGGACCGCCCTGTTCAACACCAATCCGCAAAACGCCAATGACGCTGATTTTTACGTCGATGCGGATGGCCGGCTGGGTATCGGCGCGATCGGTTATTCCGCCCCCGGAGTGATCACTCCAAATGCGTGGCATCGGATTGCCTTGGCGGCCGACCTGGCGGCGGGCACAGTGGGCTATTATGTCAATGGAAATGTTGTTTTCACCGGTTCCACCGCACTCGATGGCCGCTTCTCCCTTTATTCCAGCCTCGACCCCGGCCCTGACCTCTTATTGTTCAATGAAGGCGATCCCTCGGGCGCCTTTACCCACTCCCTTTACCTGAGCAGCTTCGCCTTCACAGACCGCACCATGACTGCGGCGGAACTTCAGGCGCTTGGCGGGCCGAAAGATCTGGGCATCTTCGCCCAGGCGCTTTCCAGCCTTTCTATCGCCAGGCAAGGCAGCAATCTCCGGCTCACCTGGCCTGGTGGTCAAGGCGTTCGATTGCAGAAGTCACCCAGCCTCGCGCCCGCATCCTGGCAGGAGGTGCCGGGGACGTCGGGAGCCAGCGCTTTCGACGACACCGTCACCAGCACCGCCGCCTTTTATCGGCTTGCGCGCTGAGTCGCGAAGCCTGCGAACGCAATCCTGGCTTGCAGCCGCTGCAGCCCTTCTTTGAGAAACCAATCTCCCGTTCAAATTCAACCGTTTCAGGCCGGTCCTGAATGCTTGCCTTCCGCAACTTCGCTTTGGCATCTTCGCCGAATGACGCAACCGCGAGTTGACCGCGATGCGCTGACGGCGACGGTTGAGAAAATCGTCTCATCAACGCCGCTCATCGACATTCATACCCATCTCTACGATCCCGCGTTTGGCGAATTGCTGCTCTGGGGCATCGACGATTTGCTGGTCTATCATTATTTGGTCGCCGAATCGTTCCGCTACTTCGACATGCCCTATGAGAAGTTCTGGTCCCTTTCCAAACAGGCGCAGGCGGAACTGATCTGGGATGCCCTTTTCATCCGCCATTCGCCGGTGTCGGAGGCTTGCCGCGGCGTCTTGGCGACGCTGAACGCCCTCGGCCTGGACGTGCGCAAACGCGACCTGCCGGCCGTTCGCAAGTGGTTCCAGGGTTGGAATGTCGGGGACTATATCACCCGCTGCATGGAATTGGGTGGCGTGCAGAAAATCTGCATGACCAATTCGCCTTTTGACGACCTGGAACGGCCTGTTTGGGAACGCGGCTTCCAACGCGATCCCCGCTTTCTCGCCGCCCTGCGCATCGATCCGTTGCTCGTGGCCTGGGGCGACACCGCCCCCATCCTCACCAAATGGGGCTACGGCGTCGGCGTCAGCCTTACCGAAAAAACAATTTCCGAGGTGCGCCGGTTCCTTGACCACTGGACCGAGCGCATTAAGGCCCATTATCTCATGGTCTCCCTCGGACCCGAGTTCGATTTTCCCGCCGACACTTTCGCGGCGCGGCTGCTGGAAAAAGCCGTGCTCCCGCATTGCCGCGATAACGGCTTGTCCATGGCCCTGATGTTTGGCGTCAAGCGCCGGGTCAATCCGCAATTGCGCCTGGCTGGCGACGGCGTCGGCCTGAGCAAACTCAGCGCGCTGGAAAACCTCTGCGGCCGTTTTCCGGAAAACAAATTCCTCGTCACCGTGCTCGCCCGCGAAAATCAGCACGAACTCTGTGTCCTGGCCCGCAAATTCCGCAACCTGCACGTGTTCGGTTGCTGGTGGTTCACCAATGTCCCCTACGTCATCGAGGAAATGACCCGCATGCGTCTGGAACTGATCGGCCTGAGCATGACACCGCAACATTCCGATGCGCGGGTCCTGGACCAGATAATCTACAAATGGCAGCATTCACGCCGCTTGATCGCAAAGGTTCTGGCTGACAAGTACGTTGACCTCGCCCAAACCGGCTGGGACGTGACCGCGGAGGAGATTCAGCGCGACGTGTCGAACCTCTTTGGCGGCGAATTCAAGCGCTTCTGCGCGGGGCCCTGCGCGGAATTAAGTTACACGAAGGGACATAAATAAAGGGACATAAATAAAGGGACGTAAGGTTATTGAAAGGGACGCAAGTAGCCAAGGATTTGTTGCGGTTGCTTCTGGATGC
>JAKEEH010000382.1 GCA_022616725.1 Limisphaerales bacterium
TCGACCACCAATTTGACGACTTGGACCGATGTCCAAACGATAACGGCCACAAGCTCGACCACATCCTGGACGAACTCTTCACCGAACGCACCACAGTTAATGTACCGCGTTGTTGGGGAGTAAGGCTGAACCCTCTCAGGGTTGATGGGGTCGCGGGGGTCCCAACGTCCCAGGGTAGCGATAAATTGCGTTGCAGCATTATTTTGGGCAGAATAGAGCCAGCATGCCCTTGGCCTGGAACGAAATTCGACACCGCGCAATCAAGTTCGCCAACGAGAACTCAAAAGCCGCCAGCGAGGCCGGTGAGAAGCAAACCTTCTGGAACGAATTCTTTGAAGTCTTCGGCATCGCGCGCAAAACCGTTGCCTCATTCGAAGCGCCGGTGAAGAAGCTCACAGGGCACGACGGCGCCATCGATCTCTTCTGGCCGGGCAACCTCATCGTGGAGCACAAGTCACTCGGCGGGCATCTCGGCAAGGCGCAGTCCCAGGCGTTCGAGTATATCCATGCGCTTGTGAATGAAGGCCGACACAAGGAAGTGCCGCGCTACGTTGTCGTGTCCGACTTCGCGCGCGTTGTCCTCTACGATCTGGAACCGGACGAGCAACGCGACCTGCCGCTTTTCGCCGGACGCCGGGTGCAAGTCGCTGCCGAATTCACTCTTACAGAGTTCTACAAGAACATTCGCCCGTTCGCCTTCATCGCCGGCTACAAGCAACAGAAGCTCGACCCCGAAGACCCGGCCAACATCGAAGCCGCACAGATCATGGCGAACCTCCATGATGCGCTCAAAGCCGGCGGCTACACCGGGCACGAACTGCGCCAGTTCCTCGTGCGTATCCTTTTCTGCCTCTTCGCCGAGGACACCGGTATCTTTCCGCAGCCGCGCCAGTTGGAGCTTTACCTCAAGAACCACACGGCTGAGGACGGCAGCGACCTGGGCCTCAAGCTCGCGCGCCTCTTCGACGTATTGAACACGCCCGAGGACAAACGCCAAACCAACCTCGACGCGGACCTGAAAGAATTCCCTTACGTGAATGGCGATTTGTTCAAGGAGCGCCTTTCCTTTGCCGACTTCAACAGCGACATGCGCAATGCGCTCCTGGCCGCGTCCGCCAGCTTTCGGTGGGAAAAGATTTCGCCCGCTGTCTTCGGCTCGCTCTTTCAGGACGTGATGCTGCCGAAGGAACGCCGCCAGCTTGGCGCGCATTACACCGCCGAGAAGAACATCATGAAGGTCGTCCGCTCACTGTTCCTCGACGATCTCTGCGCGGAGTTCGAGCACATCAAGAAGTTAAAGATTGGCAAAGACGGTAAACTGGAGGAATTCCAGAAGAAGCTCGCTGGCTTGAGCTTTTTCGATCCCGCATGCGGCTGCGGCAACTTCCTTGTCATCACCTACCGCGAACTACGGGCTCTTGAATTGGAAGTATTGCGAACCCGATATGCGAAAGAAATTGAGCAGCATCGCGCGTTTCAATCCGAGTTCTCGTTTGATGTGAACAAGCTCTCGTTGCTGGACGTGGACCAAATGTTCGGAATTGAAATCGAAGAGTTCCCGGCGCGAATTGCGGAAGTCGCCCTCTGGCTAGCGGACCACCAGGCCAACACCGAGCTTTCGATTGCCTTCACTCAACGTTACATCCGCATTCCGCTGCGTAAAAGCCCGCACATCCACGTGGAAAACGCGCTTCGCAAGGATTGGAAACAAATTCTTCCGCCGGAGAAATGCTCTTACATTCTCGGCAATCCACCATTCGCTGGCAAAAAGGAGCAGAATCAATCCCAGAAAGCGGACATGGCACTTATCTGGAAGGAGGAAGATGGAACCGGCGTCCTGGATTACGTGACGTGTTGGTATGTGAAAGCTAGCGAGTACATCCAGAATACGGCGATTCGCGTCGCCTTCGTGTCCACGAATTCAATCAGTCAGGGCGAACAGGTTGGTGTCTTGTGGCGAGGCCTTCGACGCCGCTTTACGCTCCATATCCATTTCGGGCATCGAAGCTTCGCATGGGAAAGTGAGGCGCGAGGTAAAGCTCACGTTCACGTCGTTATCATCGGGTTCGCCGCATTTGACCGACCAGACAAAGTGATTTTCGAATACGCACACTCAAAGGCGGAGCCGTTGAGAATCCCGACAAACCGCATCAATCCGTATCTGGCGGACGCAGTTGACGCGCTGTTGTTCAAGCGCGGCAAACCGCTGTGCGAGGTGCCTGAAATCAGCTACGGAAGCATGGCGAATGACCAAAAGCGCGGCGATGAGAGTGAGGGCAACCTTATACTCACATCGGACGCTCGGCAGAGGCTGCTCGCGGAAGCGCCAGACCTCGAACCGTACATTCGTCGGTTTGTCGGCAGCCGGGAATTCATTAACGGCGTTGATCGTTGGTGTCTGTGGCTGATTGAAGCGCCACCTCATTTGCTGCGCAGCAGTCCGGAGTTGCGGCGCCGAATCGAAGCGGTGCGGGAGTGGCGTATGAGTAGCGGACGGGCAGAAACAGTTCGTCTTGCTGCAACGCCTTCGCTATTCGGCGAAATCCGCCAGCCTGAAACTGAGTACCTGCTGTTGCCGAAAGTTTCTTCAGAAGATCGGCCCTACATGCCGCTTGGCTTCATGCCTCCAACCGTCATCGCAAATGGAAGCTCACTAATAATTCCCGGTGCGACCCGCTACGATTTCGGCGTTTTGTCTTCGGGAATGCACATGGCTTGGATGCGTTACACAGGTGGACGGATGAAATCCGATTACCAGTATTCCAGTCAGATCGTTTACAACAACTTCCCTTGGCCGCAATCACCGGCCGACGCGCAGAAGGCGGCGGTGGAAGAGGCCGCGCAGGCCGTGCTCGATGCACGCGCGCGATTCCCTGGCTCCACGCTGGCCGACCTTTACGATCCAGTGGCCATGCCGCCGGCGCTCGCCAAAGCCCATGCAGAACTGGATCGCGCCGTGGACCGTTGTTACCGCAAAGAGCCTTTCCCAAGCGACCGCGCCCGTGTGGAGTTTCTCTTCAAGCTCTACGAGGAACTGACCGCTCCGCTTATCGCCGCCGCACGGCCCAAGCGATCCCGCCGCGCTCCCGCCGCATAAGCCTCGGCAGTGTCGGTCTCAACGCTCGCCGATTCAGGACGCTTTGGGGAACGCTGCCATCTAGACCGGCGGTTCCAGCGTTTCCAAAGGTCGGTCATGCATTGAGCGAGCCCTTTTTGCCACTGACGCCCTGGGAGGTGTTGCTCTTTCTGCATAGACTCCATTTCTTCGAGGACAGAGCGGTAGACTGGTGGGTTTTCGCGCATGCGAGTGCGCAGAGACCGCCGTTCTTATTCATTTCGGCATCTCCAAGGACATCGCGTGTCCTTCGCATGAGTTCTTCTTCAACGCCGTCATCGAGGGCGGGTACTACTGGTATTACTCGCTCTGCCTCTGCTTCTAGTTCTGACTGTGACTGTGACTCTGATTGTGACTCTGACTGGCATTGCTCCGGCAATGCGCAAGCATTACCAGCCGCATTCTTCGCTCGTTTTTTCTGCCATCGGGCATCAGCTCCTTTCTTGCCACGTTCGTGTTTTGTTTCGAGGTCGGCTTTGGCCTTCAACAACTCTAGCTCGATGCGTTTGTGATGCCACTGCCCGCCCTGAACCTGGAAGAACCGATCCGTCATCCTCGGACGGACGGCCAGCCACTGGTCGAGTGTCAGCCTGGCGATGTTTGCAAGCTGGACGTTATCATCGGGAAGCGGGCTGCCGTTCGTCCAGTAAGCGATGATGAGAAGGAAATACACCCCGTGCTCAAAAGTGCTGAGGTGAAGGGTGTCTTTTAGGTAATCGCCGATGTAGAGGCGCATGAATATGTTTACTTTCGCGGGGCGCGCGGGCGCGTCCTGGAGGAGGAGTGATCCATAATCGAAGTCGGAAATCTTGATTTCGTATAGAGCCTTCGGACCGTGAGCCATCTCCGTATCGTTGGTTGTCTCATGTTGTTTCATACGTACTGTTTTCTTCCGTTTCTAACGCATTCTCCTTTCTTGTTAGAGGTTATCCTCAGGACCCTCCTGAGGGGTGCGCATCAATTGGCGCGGAGGAAGGGTGAACGTCGGGTCTCGCGACGACTAGCAAAACTTGTTCCGTTTTTTTCACATGTTATCCGCAAGGTCGATGGGCTGGTGTCGAGGTGAAAGGTGTAGTCGCCGGCGTGAAATTCGATCAGGCGAGACCGATGGGCGGATCAGGGCTTGCGCAAGCGGAAAAACCGGGCGGCGTTGATCGTGCTCAGTGAGACGCTAAAGACGGCAGGGTTGACGGTGATCACGGTGGTGATCGGTTGCCAGAGGCCGCTGCCCAGGCTGAGAGCGCTTTGCACCATGACCCTCCTTTCACTGCTTTCCGGCTCTCCCAAAATCCCGATTTAACGATTCAACTTTTTTAACAATTCAAATTCAACGGCGCACCATGATTATGAGTAGGAGGCCTTTTCAGATATATCGGAACAGCGGGGGAAAGAGGATCACGACGATCGCTGCCCACGCGCCGTAAACCGGCAGATAATCGGTCTGCCATTTCTCGAGGGAGGTGAACGATCCGCGCCCTCTCAGGAAGCGGAGATAGAGCGCGGCGGACCAAGCGAGATTGACCAGGAGAATCACGTTCAAGCCCAGGGCGGCGACGCGGTTCGGGGTGTTCAAACTTGGCCAGCTCCCTACGACTCTTCACACAAGCCATGCTGAGGAGTCTTTTGCGATGTTCTGAATGGCGTCAACCAAGCGCGTGGGGTGGTGAAGGAGAATGGGGTCAGGCACCTCGGGCGGGACCCACATGCGGCATCCGCGCATTTGTTCTTTACAGAGCGCTTACACACGGGCTGCCCCAAAGAGATAGGATGGCTCTGCGATATGAATTGGCATAGCCGTTAACCTAAATCCATTATGAAAAAACTGTTACTCCTGATTCCGCTCGTCACCGCCGCGCTGACCGGCCAGTGCGAGCGATTATGACAAGCAGATCGATGCGGCGTTCGAGGCTGTTGCCGGTGGCCTGGTCGATATCGAGAAACATCAGTTCACGGTGCAGGCCCCCACGCGTGTCCTGCGGGCCGGGGCGCTGAGCTTGGGTCGTTAGTTAGAGCCTGTTGCAAAAGTGCGCGAATTTATTGGAGGAATTGCTCCATTCTGTTCACGCCGGTGGCAGTTCTCGCGGTTTGACCGAACGGTTAAA
>JAKEEH010000383.1 GCA_022616725.1 Limisphaerales bacterium
CTCCACGACGCAAGCGCAGGAGCGTGGGCCGTTGACAGTTCCGCCAGGTCGTGTCCTGTCAAATTTGACAGTTCAAAGGGTTTGCCGTTGCCCGTATGCCTTGTTTGTAAAGCCGGAACCGTTGTTAGCGGCGCAAAATATGAGCACAATCGCAAAGTCGAGGGTCGGGGGTCGAGGATCGAGACGCTCGAAGTTGACCGGTGGCCCTAAAGCCCTCGGCCCACGCTCCATTGCACAAGAGCGGCTGCCCGCGACATTCTGGCGCATTCTTACGAATCCCGCGAAAAGCTGCTTAGCAATCCTCCTGCTCGTACTTGCCGGCTGTGCCGCTGCGCCAATTGGCGCTGACCATGTCTCGACACAGGCATCGTTCGCCCAGGTTGAGGAGAATGTGCTCCATGCAGGAAAGCCGAGCAGCTTCACTATCGCAGTTTTGCACCGCTACGATCTGGAACGTCTGGCGGCGGAGGAGCCGGAAAAGGCCGTGAGCGAACTTTACCATCGCGTCTTGACCACGGGAGATCGGAATCTCCTGTTTGCGCTTGCAGAGCTCAGTTATGCGACAGCGGAAACGATTCGTCACAGTGTAAAGCCCTGGGACGAACGGGATGCTCGCGACTACTATCTTGGGGCCGCGGTTTACGCCTATCTCTACTTGTTTGGAGACGGAAAGGACGAGCTCCCCAGTCCGTTCGATGGCCGGTTTCGGACGGCTTGCGACCTTTACAATTACGGACTTGGGCTGGCGCTGACGGAGCGGCGGAGCACAAACGCTGTAGTTCATTTGGAGGGTGGCAAACGCAAACTACCCATCGGCGCAATTGAACTTAGCCTCACCCGACCCGGCTTTCCGTGGGAGCTGAATCTCTTTGAAGGTTTTCTTCTGGCGGATCAGTTTCGCGTCCGCGGATTGAGCGTGCGCAATCGCGAGCGGGGCATCGGCACGCCGCTGATTGCAGAAATCAAGTATGATCCGAAGCTCCGGTTGCGGCGCTGCGGCCCTGCCACTGTCTTTCTGCGGCTGAACGGTTCACTTGCGGAGACGGGGGCAGGAACGGCGAAAGGTGACCTCGAACTGTATTCGGCTTTCGCGGGGCGGACATCCGTCGAAATCGGTGAGCGGACCGTGCCGCTGGAAACGGACCTCACGGCACACCGGGCCTATACACTGAACCAGTCGTTTGCGTGGAAGGCGGAGCGGTTGCAGTTCTTCTCGCCGTCCAAGGGGCTGGCCACGCAAATCACCCGTGGCGAGCCTTACACTCCTGGGCGCATTCCCGTAGTGTTCATTCATGGAACTTTCTCCAGTCCGGTTTGGTGGGCTGAGATGGTGAACACACTCAACGCGGATCCCGTCCTGCGGCAGCGGTATCAAATCTGGATGGCCCTCTACAGCAGCAGCAAACCGATTGTTTTTTCCGCGGCGGAGGTGCGGGAGCAGATCATCAATACGATTCAACAGCTCGATCCCGAGGGTAAAGACCCGGCGCTCAAGCAGATGGTCGTCATCGGTCACAGCCAAGGCGGCTTGCTGACCAAGCTGACGGCAACGGATACGGAGGACAAGCTCTGGCGCATCTTCAGCGACAAGCCCCTGGACGAGCTGGAGATGAGCGAAGAGAAACGCGCTGAAATTCGGCGGCTGGCATTTTTCAAGCCGCTGCCATGCGTTCGCCGGGTGGTGTTCATCAGCACGCCGCATCGCGGCAGCTACCTGTCTAAGGGCTTTGCCCGACGCTGGGCTCGGCGACTGGTCTCCTTACCAGGCACAATAACCCAGAAGAGCACGGACATCCTGATGGGCACTGAAGGAATCAAAGTGCCGAAAGAGCTGAGTGGTGGGCGCGGAACGAGCCTGGACGGAATGTCGCCCCGGAACCCGGTGATGCTGTCTCTTGCAGAAGTTCCGGTCGCGCCGCACATCAAGGCGCACTCGATCATTCCGGTCAAAGGTGGGGGAGATTTCCGCAACGGGCGCGATGGCGTTGTCGCCTATAAGAGCGCGCATGTTGATTACGTCGAGTCAGAGTTGGTGGTGCGCGCCGGACACTCGTGCCAGGATCAGCCCGCTACGATTGAAGAAGTGCGCCGTATTCTTCATGAGCACCTTGCGTCCCAGCAGACGGCGGACAAACGATGAGCGAGACATACGGCGAAAGGAAAGACTTCTTCGGGGGGGGTAATTCCTGCGATGGTGGAGGACATGCTCCAGATCGCGACGGCCCAGGGCAGTCGCATTGAGGCTATTGTTCCGATGAGGCTCAGCCAGACCACCACCATCTGATGGAATTCGGGCCGACCGCCTTGGATCAATCCGGCGAAGGCTGCCAGGTCTTGTCGGGATCGTAAGCCTTGATGGACTCGGCCACCTGCGCCGTCTTGCTGCCAAGGTCTTTTTGATACACGCGGCCCTGCTGGTTCACGATAAAGGTCATCACGCCGGTTTCATCATATTCGGCCGGCCAGGCCACAAGGGCGAAGCCGCCGATCATGTTGCGGTTGATGATGTAATCGTAGGCGCCGCCCGGGGCGTGTTTGCCCTGGCGTGTCAAAATGCGGAAGTAGTAGCCGTGAAAGGGTTGCGGCCCAGCCCCAGCGCTTTTGCGGTAGCCGACCGCCTGCGCCTCGGCAACCAACGGTCCGAGTGGGCTCATCGTTCCGTCCAGATCGCGCGGCCAGTACAAACCGTCCTTAGTTCCGGGGGTGCTGCCGAACTTCTGCGCGTACTCGAGCACCTCGTCCTCGTCGCGATCGCGTCCGGCGTATTCCCGTTGCGCATCGACGTATGCGCGCACTACTTCGAGCACCGCGAGTTCATTCCGGCCGATGCGCCGGTTGATCAGTTCTTCGGCGCCCGCTTCCGTGTCGAACACCCAGCGACCGGAATTTTCAACCAGCGGCACCGGGAACAGCGTGGCCTCCGGGCCATACTCGATGGCCAATCGCTTCTGGGCGATAGGGACCAGGCGATTGGTTTCGCTTAATCCCGATGCGAACGTGGCAAGCTCGTTCGTGGCTTGCACTCGATCCGGATTCGCAATCTCGTCGAGGCCTGGGCCAAAGATCGCGCGCAATTCGGTAAGGCTCGCTGCGGAAGCGGCACGCTCCAGCGCTGCCACCGCTTCTTGCGGAGTGGCGAAACTCTTGCCGGTTGGCGTTGCGGCGAGCGCCTCTGGCGATTGCCAGAGTGCCAGTGCGGCCGCCACGGCCAAAGCGCGGACAAAAAGGGCTCGCGCCCGGGAGTTGCGTCGAGCGTTGATTGGCGAGCGCCGATTCATTTGAGCGTTCATGAGAAGAGCGTTGTTGTAAATCGTGGTTGGTTTCATCGACGGCCTCCTCCTCCACGGCCCCCACCGCCGCGGCCTCCGCCGCCGCTGAATCCACCGCCGCGGCTGGCGCCACCGCGTTGGCTCGCCGACATGCCGCCGCCGCCGCTAAATGCGCTGGAGCGACTGGCGGAGGGCGAAACTGATGACCGCGACCCGGCGCCTGACCTGTCGAACGTGCTCGCCGAAGGCGAACCGCTGGACGGCCGCGTGGATGGTGTGGTCGAAGGCCGTGTACTGGCGCTCGGTGTGGAGGGTCTGGTCCCTGCGCTGGGTGATGACGGACGCGCCCCCGCGCTGGGCGTAGAAGGACGGGTTCCCGCCGATGGTGTGGACGGCCTCGCGGATGCCATAGCGCCGCCGCCGGGACGGCCGGTTGAAGGTTGGGTGCTCGGACGGGCGCCACCGGCACCCGAACCCCAGCCGCGCGACTCCATCGTCTTTGCGGAGGCGCCGGAGCCGCTCGAACGAACGCGGTTGGCGTCCGGTTGCCATTTCTGTCCGCGGCTGCCCTGACCGCGGCTTCCCTGGGGATTGACCTGGGTGCGGTCGCCTCGATTAATCGTTGTGTCGCCGCGACTGCGATCGATGTTTACGCTTTGGTTGATGTCAACGTCCACCTCGCCATGGCCACCCCAATAGCAACCGCCGCCGTGCCAGTCGCAGTTGTTCGCGATGATCGCGCCCACCGCCACACCCGCCGCGAACGTGACCAGCGGCGCGTAGGGATCGTAAACATAAGCCGGGGGCGGATAATAAACCGTTGGCGGATAGCTCGGGACGTAAACGACCTGGGGATTGGCCGGTTGAATTTGCACAACCGTGTTAGTGACTACCACGACCTGCTGTTCCACTTTTGTTTCGACAACTGTGTTGGTCACGACCACGACCTGCTGGTCGGTGGTCCGCAGCGTGCCTGCCTTTTGCGCCTTCATGCGCAGGGACTGGATCATGTCCATCACGTCCTTATCCTGATTTAGAAAGACTTCGCCCAACTGAATCGTCCATTGCAGGTCCTCATTCATTTTCTTGAGCGCGGCCGGAATCTTGGCGATGGCCTTAACGCTATCATCCCACGGCTGTTCATCGATTTTTGACATGTTGTTCGTGTCCGTCAGAAATCGCGCGGCCTGGACGATTTCCAGCGGATAAACCGACGCCGGCAGCATCGTGGCGATCAAAGCGTCCGGATAGAGCGCGATCGGCATCAGCAGTTTTTCCAGTTCCGCGGGGGCCAATTTCGCCGGCGCCGCCGGCGGCGGCACTGGCGCAGCGGGAGGCGGCGCTGCCTGAGCGGGCGGCGCACTCTGAGGAACGGAGGAATCGGCCGCCAGCATCGGAACGGCGATCACATTGCTCAAGACGAGCGCTGCGAAGAACGTCCAAATCCAATCCCGTGCGTGGAAATGACCAGTTGAACGATGTAGCATTGTTTTCATTGCGTGCTTTCCGGCGCTGCGGCCAGCCAGGCGCGCGCTTTCGCGAGATCACTGGGAGCAAAGTATTCGATGGGCACGCGGCGGATGCCCTTGGAGGTGAAAAGCAGCGTCAGATCCTCCCATTTTCGATCACCCACAATCGCAATCTTCTCGATGAACGGATCGTACCGCGCCTGGAACGAAACGTCGCCCCATCCGCTGCTCTTTTCCCAGCCGAGAAAATCGTCCGCGAGGCAGAGGACGCGCGCTTTGCCGCTTTTTTCGATGGCGTCGGCTGCCGCCTTCTGCATCGCCTGCAATTCTGAGACTTTAAGCTGGCCGCCGACTCGAACCGTCAGAACACCGTCAGCTACACTGACCATTTGCGCGCTCATGTTCGGATAACGCCTTACTTGTCCACGCGGACGATCTTCGAGCCTTGCAGACCTATGCCTGCCATGAGCCCCTTTTGATCGAAAATAAATCCGTACACATCTTTGTTTGCGGTTGTGGTAGTCAGCGACTTCCCCATGCCCGCGTCCACAATGACGACGCTCGGGCCGACGCCAATCTCCCAACCCTGGGTGTTGTCCACATATTGCAGTGCGCTGTCGCTCATAAAGAACAGGGCGTAGCCGTAGTTTTGAAGGCCGGCTTGCAATCCGTATGTCGCGCCACCGGTGTCGTAATATCCGTGAATCGCTCCTTGCTTGAGCATTACACCTTCGCCGTGGAAGCCGCCCACGATGAAGCCGCCCTTCGTCACGCCGGGAAATACCAGGACGCCTTTGGCGCCCTGCGCGAGGGAGGCGGCGGCAGGCACGTCCGCCGTGAGTTTCGCCAGGGCGGCGCGCGCTTCCGCGCTCAGACTGGTTTCGGGGGGATTGCGCGCGGGCGGCGCGCTGCCCATTTCCATGCTGGCGCAGCCCGCCAGGAATGCAGCAGCCGCGGCAATGGCACCGATCATCAGGCTCACTTGTGATTTCGTTTTCATGTGCTTTGTAGTCCGCATGTTAATTACGTGAGAAAACCGGCTCACACACGCATTGAAGAGCGCGCGCAAGGTCCACGAAACTGTCAGAAATGACAGTGTGGTCTGCTGAAGTCGCGCCAACACGGCCACAAAAGCAAGGTTAGTCAGATCGCGCTGCGGCGTCTTATCCAGTTGCCTTCGCCAGTGCCGCGCTGTGCGTTTGAATCTTCCGAACCGCTTCGACGATGTGATCCATGTCACGGCGCTCGGCCAGGAGCAGATTCTGCGGCAACGCGACGGTCGCGGCGCAGACCTCCCGGTTGCCTTTCAGTTCCTGGAAACTCTCGCGCCAGGCTTTCAGCCGTTCCGCACTGAAGAGCCGCTTGAATCCCCGCGAGTTCATCGCCTCATCGAGGAGACCGTCGAAATACTGTTCGTGATAGCCGCCCGAACAGGGGATGCCTTCGACGTTGAGCGCTTTGAGGAACTTGTCGCGACTCAATCCATTGAAATGCTGCGCGTCGTAACGGAATGGATAAAGATGCCAAACCGCCCGGCTGTTTTCCGGCAAGCGGGCCGGCTGGATGCCGGGAATCTCTTTCAGGTGCACGCTCAAGTAGTCGGCGTTCATTCTTCGGCGCGTGGTTTCCTGCGCCAGCTTATCAAATTGCTGCATGAGAATCACGGCCTGGAACTGCTGCATGCGGTAGTTGCTGCCGCGCGTAAAATACGGCTTAGCGCCTTTGAAAGAACCCGTGGCTCGTCCGACGTTGTGGAAAGCATGGCATCGGTCCAGGAGTTCATCGCTGTCCCCCGTGACGGCGCCGCCTTCACCAGAAGGAATATGCTTGGAATTTTGAAAACTGAAACAGGCGAGATCGCCGAGCGTGCCACACTTGCGGCCTTTGTATTCGGCGAGCCATGCCTGGCAGGCATCCTCAATGACCGCGAGCTTGTGTTTGCGCGCAATCGTGTTGATCGGGTCCATGTCGCAAGGCATGCCGTAGATATGCACCGGCAGGATGGCGCGGGTCCGCTCGGTGATGCGGCTTTCGATCGAAGTCGGGTCGATGGTGAGCGTTGCCGGGTGAGTGTCGGCGAACACCGGCAGCGCTTTGTTGATTAGAATTGCGTTATAGGTCGCGATGAACGTGTAAGGGGAAACGATCACTTCGTCGCCGGCATCGACATCCATGACGTGCAGGCTGACCAGCAGTGCGGTCGTGCCGCTGGCCGTGGCCAGACAGCGCTTGGCGCCGAGCAGTTTCGCGTAACCGGCCTCGAATTCTGCCACGTGCCCGCCGTCGCCGCGGTACCATTTGCCGCTGCGCAAAACCTTGATCACGGCTGGTTCCCATGCTTCCAGCCACTTTGGCCAGTCGGACCAGCCTCCTGGATGCACGGGCGCGCCGCCGAGCAGTGCCGGTTTTGAGGCGTCAGCGGCAAACGCTCCGGGCGCATGCCTCACGCTGAGCCAAGTGAGGACGCCAGAACCGACCGCCGCGCTTTGAATGAATCCACGCCGGGTTAGAGAGGGTTTCATATGTAGCCTTGGTTGAGACGTTTCCTGCTTAAAAGCGTGGCTGCGGGTTTTCGCGCTGGACAGCGGATTCGACATTGAAAAAATCGATCGGCTTAAAGCCGAACATTTGCGCCACGACGTTGCTGGGGAAGCTTTCGCATTTGTTGCGATAATCGCGCACGTTACCGTTGTAAAAACGGCGCGCCGCCTGGATGCGATCCTCGGTGTTGACCAACTCCTGCTGCAGTTTCAGAAAATGCTGGTCGGCCTTGAGTTGGGGATAATTCTCCGCGATCACAAGCACATGTTTCAAAGTGTCCACGAGTTCCTGCTCATCGCGCTGCTCCGTCGCGCTTGCGCTCGCATGGGTCATGCAACGGTTCCGCAATTCAATCACCCGTTCGAGCACTTCCCGCTCGTGCGCGGCGTAGCCTTTCACTGTCGCGACGAGATTGGGAATCAGCTCGTAGCGACGCTTCAGTTCAGTGTCGATATTCGCCCAGGCGTCCGCGATGTGATTCCGTAACGCGATCAATCCGTTATACTGCACAATAACGAAAAGAACCGGCACAACCAGAACGGCGCCCAGGATAATCAGGATTTCCATGTTAAGCGGCCGCGAAAAGGTAATCCGGCATCAGCGAGCGGAGTTGCATCAGCCGGCGCAGGTTCCCTTCGATCGCCTCCGGCTTCAGGCAACCGGAAAAAGCCATCGCCAGCGCCGGCCCTTCGATCTCGATGCTGAAATCATCGTTCGCAAGCAGGAATTCGATCATGCGCGCATTGCACACATCATACGCGAACTTCTTGTCTTTCGAGCGCACGCAAAATCTCCGTGAGAATTCGTGGGATTCGAAGTCGATATCGTCATAACCGAAAGCCTGGGCAATTTTGGAAAAAAAGCCTTCGCGGGCAATGGTGAGTTCGGGAAAGCTGCGCTCCAGGTGCAATATGAAAAACGAAAAGTGATGGTGATGTGTCTGGCGGTTGCCTTTCGAGTCGCGCGATTCCGTTTGAAAATGGTAATCGAAGGCAGCGATCGAGTGGCCATGAAAGTTCCCTGACACAACGTTATAAGCGTAGCGGTTTGAACCTTGCGCGAGCTTGTCAAGAAACTGGTATTGCCGCGCGATCTCCCGATCATGATCGGCCGAAAATGAAAGGCCGAGCCGCCTTGCCAGCGATGCGAACGCTTCCCGCCGCTTCTTTGCCGCAATCGATGCGGCGATCCCCGCCGCGACCACCAGCGCGATAAAAAAGATAAAAATCAGTATGGCGGGGCCATCCATACCCACAGCACATCATGTCTGCACCAGCAGCGCCAAGTAGAATTCAAAGGACCTTTTGTAATCGTAATCGCCCCTCTTGCAATCACTTGCCGGATCGACCCCGCCGTGGCATTTGTTTCACCGTGTTAAAGTTCGTTTCCATGAAGTGGAAACTCCAGAGCGCCTCAGGCACCATGGTATCCTCAGGCCAGGGAATGGCCGGCGGTCCAATCGACGGAGGACTCGGAGCGGTTCTGATGCACTCGCTCATTGGCGCATTTTTCGGCTTGATCCTCGGCTTGATCCTGAGCCACTTGTCCCGCTTTCTCTCGATGTCCTTCAACCGCAATTTTGGCGGTTATAGCTGGGTGATTTTCGGCGCGGTAGTTGGCGCAGCGGCCTTTGCTCTCCTCGCGATCCAGGCGGACAAGAATTAATTCAGTCGGCGGAGCTGGATGTTGCGCAGCGCCGCCGTGGTGGACCACGACGCAATCCCGAGCGGGCGCGACTCTTCGACCTCGATGCGAATCGAGATGCGCCGATCTTTCGTATCGGCGTCGATCGCTTTCTCTTCATCAATCCAGGCTTGAATTCTGTCGGGAATGACGCGCAGGCGAATCCGGTACCAGCGTCCCTTCTCAAAGTTCATGTATTGTGTCGTTTCGTTGTTCGCCGCGTCCTGCCCGTCCAGGCTCGAAAGGCCGACCACGCCGCCGCCCCATCCGCCCACGATCAGGCTGCAAGGATCATTGCCGACCGGGAACGTCAGCGCGCAAAAGAAGTCAGTTCCATCGACTCGCATAGCCTCCAGACTGATCTCATAATTCATCGTCGGGATCGGATTTGTGTAAGTCACGCCGGTCATGGTGCCCATTTCCAGAACCAGCTTTCCATCATCGACCCGCACCTCGCCACGCCCGGCAAAATCGCTGATTCGCCAGCCCTTTAGGGACTTGCCGTCAAATAACGGCTGAGGGTCTTGAGAAGCTGGAATGCGGGCGGCCTCTCTGGCCGCCCTCGGAGGGTTACTCCCATCGCGGAGATCGGTTTGCGATCGAGGAGATTCTTGCTGTCGCTCAGGACTGACGCAACCCGCCGCGGCGATCAGCCCCGGCAGGATGAACCAAACGCAAACGCGCATGATTAATGGACCTGGGACTTGTTAAACGCGTACTGCTCGAAAAAGGAGCCGTCTGATTTTTCGACCAAAACCTGGCTCGGGGCGTCCTCCCTGGCCATGATCCGGGCCGTCTCTACGGCTTGAAGCTTTTGCGCCAGCTTACGCACTGGACGCTGGACTCCTTCTTTGAACACCAGCCAGCCGCCCCCGTTGCCAGTTGCAACAAAATATCGGGCCAAAGTCGGCATACTCGGAAGCGGGACGGAAACCTGAAGCGTTTGCATTGTTGGTGCGTGACCATTCCAAAAGCCAACGCGGGATGGAAGCGTTTTTTTTATCTTTTGCACGCTGCCCGCCCACGACGGAGCCAGAAAATGCAATGGTGGCGACCTTTCACGTGCGATAGGTCGCCCAGTTCATCAACTCCGACTAAAATGTTGTCACCCGCAGGGTTATTCCCCGCTGGTGACAACTGCGCAAACACCCTGTGACTACGGCGTTACGCTGCCTGTGGAGCTGTGAATAACCTTTCAGTAACTTTTTTTGAGATTTTTCTTGCACCACAACAGGTTGTGGATATGCTTGTGGATACTCCCTACAAATGGGGGTATTGGGGCCGAAGGAGGCTGCCAAAACCCCTGAACGAAGGGAGGGGATAAGTCGAATTTCCCGCCCGGCTGTCCTGGGCGGTGCTAATTTAGAAAGGTTAATAATGATCGAGGCTCGCGATGAAGTCGCTTCTCCAGCCCCGTCGGCAATCGCCCGCCGCCGTGGTACGTCCGGCTCTTCCCTGCGTAGGTCCAAAAGAACTCAGACTCGCTTGAAAGGTTTGAAAATTGAACGGGTGTTCAGCGACGCCGGGGTCAAACCCTTCGACCAGCTTGAATGGGACAAACGGACCGCGGAGATCACCGATGATGGCGGTAAGGTGATTTTCAAACAGGAGAACGTCGAAGTGCCGAAGTCCTGGTCGGTGCTGGCGACGAAAGTCGTCGTATCAAAATACTTTTATGGCGAGCAAAACACCTCGGAGCGCGAAACTTCGGTCAAACAACTGATTCATCGCGTCTGTCGCACCATTGCCGACTGGGGCGTCGCCGACGGCTATTTCACGAAAGAGGCCGGTGAAATCTTTTACGATGAGCTGGCTTGGCTTTGCGTGAACCAGTATGGCGCCTTCAATTCGCCCGTTTGGTTCAATGTCGGCCTCTACCATCAATACGGCGTCGGCAAAAACTCCGCCAAGGGCAACTGGTATTACAATCGCCAGGCCGGACAAGCCGAGCGCGCCAGCACGCAATATGAGTATCCCCAGGGAAGCGCCTGTTTCATCCAATCTGTGGACGACAACATGGAAGACATCATGCGCCTGGCTTACAGCGAGGCGATGCTTTTCAAATATGGCTCCGGCACCGGTACCGATTTGTCCCCTATTCGCTCCAGCAAGGAGAAACTCAGTGGCGGGGGCCGCCCGAGCGGTCCGCTTTCCTTCCTAAAAGTTTATGACCAGGTCGCCAATGTCGTGAAGTCCGGCGGCAAGACCCGTCGCGCCGCTAAAATGAATACGCTGCGCGACTGGCACGGCGACATCGAGGAATTCATCGACGCCAAGCAAAAGGAAGAGAAGAAAGCCTGGGCTCTGATCGAGCAGGGTTATGACGGCTCCTACAACGGTGACGCCTACGGCGGCGTCATGTATCAGAATGAGAATCTGTCCGTCCGCGCCAGCGATGAATTTATGCAGGCGGCCCTTGACGGCAAGGAATGGTGGACCCGCTCTGTCACGACCGGCAGGCCGCTCCAGAAGAAGGACGCTTCCACCCTCCTGAACAAAATCGCCGAGGGCACGTGGATTTGCGGTGATCCGGGCCTGCAATACGACGGCGCGATTCAGAGGTGGCATACATGCAAAGGCACCGAGCCAATCCATTCGACGAATCCTTGCTCGGAATACGTTTTCCTGAATAACACCGCGTGCAACCTGGCGTCGTTGAACCTGATGAAATTCAAGCGCCGGGACGGTTCTTTCGATGTCGAGCGCTTCAAGGCCGCCGTCCGCGTGTTCATCACTGCGCAGGAAATTGTTGTCGATAACGCCAGTTATCCCACCAAGGAAATTGCCGAAAACTCGCACATTTTCCGCACCCTCGGCCTTGGCTACGCCAATCTCGGCTCGCTGATCATGAGCTATGGCCTGCCCTACGATTCCGACGAGGGCCGGGCGCTAGCGGGCGCGATCACCGCAATCATGACGGGCCACGCCTACGAACAATCCGCCGAGATCGCCGGCGTCATCGGTCCCTTCAAGGGTTATCGCGACGCCACGTGCGCCCACGTCTCCAAGCCGCTGGCGAAGGACAACGTCGAGTCCATGCTGGGCGTCATTCGGCTCCATCGTAACGCCGTCGAGTCAATTCAACCGAGTCAGGAGTTCGGCTACCTGAAAGACCACGCCCGCAAGTGCTGGGACGGCGCGCTGGCTCGCGGGCGCGAGGTCGGATTTCGCAATGCGCAGGTCACCGTGCTCGCGCCCACAGGCACCATCGCCTTCCTGATGGACTGCGACACCACGGGCGTCGAACCCGACATTGCGCTGGTCAAGTATAAACTTCTTGCTGGCGGCGGCATGCTTAAAATCGTCAATCGCACTGTTCCCGACGCCTTGCGCCGGCTGGGCTACAGCGACACCGAAAGCGGCAGCATCGTCGCCCACGTCGAAAAATACGACACGATCGAGAACGTCGAAGAAACCCTTGCCGACGGCGGCAGCCAGGTCGTCAGCAGCGGCCTCAAACCCGAGCACCTGCCGGTATTCGACTGCGCGTTCAAAGCTTATCGCGGCAAACGCAGCATTCATTACGTGGCCCACCTGAAGATGATGGCGGCGGCCCAGCCGTTCATCAGCGGCGCTATTTCCAAAACTGTCAACCTGCCCCAGGAATGCACCGTCGAGGACATCCGCGACGCCTACGTGCAGGCCTGGAAAATGGGCTTGAAGTGTGTAGCAATCTACCGAGACGGCTCCAAGCGGTCTCAGCCCCTCAATACCAAAAAAACCAACGAAGGGGGTGGAAAAGAAACGGCGGCGGGAGACTCTCGCCTAAAGGAACTAGAGGTGGAAGTCGCTAGATTGCGCGAGCAATCGGGCATGCCGCTCCGCCGCCGCCTGCCTGACACGCGCACGTCTCTGACTCACAAGTTCGACATCGCCGGGCACGAGGGCTACCTCACGGTTGGCCTCTTCGAGAACGGCCAGCCCGGCGAACTCTTCATCACCATGGCCAAGGAAGGCTCGACCATCGGCGGCTTGATGGACGCCATCGGTGCCCTCACCAGCATGGCTCTCCAATATGGCGTGCCGCTCGAAGCGCTCGTCAAGAAGTTCGCTCACCAGCGTTTCGAACCATCCGGTTTCACAAAGAATCCCGACATTCGCAACGCGTCTTCCATCATCGATTATGTGTTCCGCTGGATCGGATTGACGTTCATCCCCGGTTTCCGCGAGGCCAACGGCAATAGCCGCCAGCCCGAGCTGCCGATGCCCGGGCTCGTCGAAGAGCTCAAAAAAAAAATAAATCGCCCGGTTCCTGAGCTGCCGATCGCCGATGAAACGGAAATTTTGGTGCGCTCCGTCAAGTCCGGCGATACCTCGGTGCCCCGCGTCAGCAATGGCCACGGCCGCACCGTCACCACCTTGAGCGACGCCATCGCCCATTTCCAATCCGACGCCCCCACCTGTCCGAGTTGCGGCCACGTCGCCGTCCGCAACGGCGCTTGCTACAAATGCCTGAACTGCGGCGAAAGCCTCGGCTGCTCATAATGGGTCTGGATTTCCCTGGATCAGGAGGAACCGAGCACGCCGGGAAACAGGACTGTTTCCCGGCTTTACTTTGACTAAAGCCCGCCGAGGTTCGAACGAGGAGGGCGCTATTGCGGTCGCGCACCGAGCCTGGGATCGTGCCTCGCGCCAGGCAATCAAACCTGCGACTGCGCGAAATAATCCGCGGCGTTGTCCTCGGGTTCATAGCCAACAAGTTCCTGCGCGTTGCTGATGTCCCAAAAGCGCCCCGTGTTGGCGGATACGCCGAAGAATACAGCAAACTTAACGGAGCTGTGCATGCACTTGACGAGCAACTGCGCCAGATCCCGCGGGCTGCACCATTCGCGCAGCACATCGTGTCCGGGCGTGCGCAGCAATTCGCTGTCATACGGACGGAAATAACAAAGCCGGATGCAAAACATCGATAAACCATGAATGTCCGAGTAGTAGCGCGCCAGCGCTTCGCCGAACAGCTTGGTGCAGGCATAGACGGTGGAGGGCCGCGGCGGCATTTCGGGCGTGACCCAATGGCCCTTGGGATAGTTAAGCACCGTCTGTCCAGTGCTTGTAAAGATTACTCGCTTGACGCCCGCCTGTTTCGCGGCTTCGAAAGCGTTGTAAACACCAGCCAGGTTTACCGGGAGCAACCGGCTGTAAAAATCGTCCTCGTCTGAAATCGCCGCGAGGTGAATCATTGTCTCGATTCCCTCGCAGGCTTGTTTGAGCAGCGCAAAATCCTGGATGTCGCCGCGCACGAACTCGTCGTCTCCCTCGATGGCCAGTTCTTTTGTGTCAAAGAGGCGCAACGCAAATTCATCGCGCAACAGCGGCAAGATATGTGGTCCCACGCGCCCGCCGGGACCGGTAATCAGCACGCGCTTGCGCATCGAGCCCCTCCGTAGCGGAAACGACAAACAACAAATCCCAGACACCGGC
>JAKEEH010000384.1 GCA_022616725.1 Limisphaerales bacterium
AAGCGCGAGGGTGTAGCGCCGTTACAGGTTCGCCGCTTCCAGCGCGAACGCGAAAGGCTCTATTCCATTCTCGATCCCGATGAGCGCCAGGCCGCGTTTTCAAGGCTTCATTTGGAGTGGTTTCGTGAGTGGGGGATGGAAAACATGCTCCGGAACATTATCGCTTCTTTTCCGCTTTTGTCCCGCTACCTCGGCGCAATTGGATTCCGCAAAGCACGCGATAAATTCGAGGAGGGCGCCGATCTTTACGTCAATCCGGAAGGTCTGCGCCACGGCATTGTGGCGTTGTGCCCCCAGCGCTTTCAACACGAGAACGCGCTCCAGGCATTTCTGAATCACGAACTCATGCACCTGAGCGACATGGTCGATCCGGCGTTCGGCTACTCACGCGACATTTACCAGGCGCACCAGACCGAATCGCAGTGCCGCCTGATCCGCCAGCGCTATCGGTTGTTGTGGGACGTCAGCATTGATGGTCGTCTTCTGCGGGCCGGCAAATCGACGGTCGCAACCCCGGAACAGCGCCGCGCCGAGTTCGATCGTGCATTTGTATTTCTCCCGGCCGCACGACGCGACCAGACGTTTGCTTCTCTTTGGAACAACTCTCGAACCCATGCCGATTTGCTCGCGCTCGCATCGGATCCGCGCGATGCGGAGAATTGCGAGGCGCAGGTTCCCGGCGCGCCTTGCCCGCTGTGCGGATTCGCCGCGTTCCAATGGGGCGACGTCAGCGCGCTGAAACCAGAAGCGCTCGCGGAAATCGAGCGTGCATTTCCCGCCTGGCGTCACCACTACGGCGCGTGCGCCCGCTGTATCGAGATTTACGAATCCATTGTTGGAGTGGAGTTCCCACCGACCGTTTGCGTCTGAATTCGCACTATCTGTCAAGTATTTAATTGCTGGCGCGGACAGGTTTCACCGTTCAGTCATCGGTGATCATGAATTCGGTGTCGGAATCGGGCCGACAGAATACGGCCGCATCATTTCGTTGTCTTCGTGCTCGACAATGTGGCAATGCCACACAAACAGGCCAGGCAGATCAAAGTGTGCTTTAACGCGGGTGATCTCACCCGGATACGCAATGACCGTGTCTTTGCGGCCCGTTTCCCAAGGTTCCGGCGGGCGGGCCGTGCCCTCAAACGGCTGCCGGTTCACCACCTCGAATTGCACTTCGTGAATGTGAATTGGGTGCGCGTCCTCAGTGAAGTTGAAAAGCTCCCAAACCTCGGTTGCACCCAATTCAGGGTTCTCCGTGATGGGATGGTCCCACCCGAGCCGCACAATCGTGCCGTCGTCTGACACCGTGCCCAATTCGGCTTCCGTCGGGGCGAAGAATTCCGCAGCCGGATCGTCGCAGGCCATGCGCACCGTGCCATCGGGATCCATCACGACGCGGACGGTCTTGGAACTCTCTTCATTGAGCGAAAGGCGGCGCGTCGTCGATGTCATTCCCAGCCGGGCGGGCGTCGGCAACGTCAGCGTTTCTGGCGGAACGCTGGTGTCGCTGGATTTCAGGTCGCCGACAAGGAATTTCATGACCTGCCCGGTTGTATCAGGGTCGGCCCACGGGAAATCCGTTCCCGCGATCCCGCCGCCGAATGGTTCATCCGGCGCTTCATTGGTCAGGAACACCTCGGTCCCCGTTGGCAGTCCAGTGAAGTCCACGATGACGTCCGCGCGCTCCGCTGGCGACATGAGCAGGGACGCCAGTTGCACCGGGGCCGAGAGGAATCCCCCCTCTGCGCCAATCTGCCAGAACGGCAGCGCCGGGATGCCGGGGCGTGTCGTTGGATCGCCGGTCACCAGCTTCAGAATCAGGAATCGCGAATTGCAGCCGTTGAGCAGCCGGAACCGATAACGCCGCGGCTCGACTTTGAGCAGCGGCCAGGTTCGCCCATTGACGACCATTGTATTGCCAAAGAACTCCGGGTTCCAGATCGGCGAAATATCGCTTGGGCGCCCGTCACATGCCGGATCAGGAATGAACGGCACCTGAAACTGAGCCTGTTCCAGCCCTTCAAAGAACGCGCGATTATCCGGATAGAATAATGAGCTGTCCGCGTTGAACGAGCGGTCCTGGATGGCAATCGGGATTTCGTGATAGCGCGGTCCACCATCGCCCAATGCCGGAGCTGGCCCTGGCAAAACTCCGGGCGACAGATCATTTGGTCCGCCGCGTAACAAGTAGAATCCCGCAGGTCCCGCGTACACGTTCAGCCGAGTCATGCCCAGCACGTGGTCATGGTACCAAAGGGTGGCCGCCGCCTGATCGTTGGGATAATGGAAGGTCGCGGTGCCGGGAGCCCAGTATCCATGATGGCGCTCGCGGAATTTTTCTCTGAAGGTGTTGTACCACGTTCCCGTCCGCGCGTAATCGCGCGGGATGTTTCGCGCGCGTGGCAAATACCAGGCTTCGGCGAACCCGTCACTCTCGTCGGTAGTGTGAGCGCCGTGCAGATGCGTCACGATGGGCACTGGTCCGCGGTACGGCGTCGGATCAAAGCCATGCTCATCGCGCCCGCTTACCCCGCCCGGCGGATTGGCCCAATGCACTGTCTGGTCCACCGGCAGCAGGTGCGGCAGATATTGGCCGCGCGAATCAACCAGGTCATTGATCCAGGTGATGCGCACCGGTTTGTCGTGCTCGGCTTCGATAGTGAACGCCGGATAGTTGAATGTTTCGCGCCGGTGCGCTGCGCCGTAGCTCCAAACCGTTGTCGGGCTAAACCCGGGAGGCAGAATCTGCTGCTGAAACTGTCGCACGGCGATGGCGTATTGGTCGATCGTCCTTCCGCTGATGTCACTGCCCGGGCTGAGGCGAGGCATTGCCGGGGGGATGATTAGCGGCGTCACGTATTTTGGGATCGCTGTGGGATCAAGAATGCCGATGGAGTCCTGCGCCGATGCTTTTCGGACGTATATTGGGCCAGGAACAAGGAACGCCGCACCAGCTACCCCCACCGTGCTGATGAACTGTCTTCGGGTGGTTTTCATTGGTAACTCTTTCTCTTAGTTGTTGAATTTTTACACAGGTTCGCAAGGTTCCTCGAACTGTGCACTCCCTCCATTGCCACAAGCGCAACAAAACTTGGCTTCCCGCGCGGCACCGCCGGAAAAATCGAACGGGCCGAGGGAGCGCTTATGCAAATGCCTCTGCCACAGGAACTTAGCTTCTGGCGTTTCATGAATCGTTCGGTTTTGTTCGATTTTTGTCCCAATTCGTCCACGAGGGGGGTGGAGGGTTGAAGAGCGCCAAAGGGGGAACACCACGGATAGCGCGGATGGCACGGATGACAAAATGCGAAGCCCGTGAAGGGTATTGTTGGATAACAGGGCCCGTCCCCCGTGGCAGCCGACAGGACGCCGGCTGGGACGACCGACACGGTCGCGCTCCAGATGTTTAGGTCCGCGCTCAGTTCTACAGTGGGCCCTGGCATTTTCGGTCAATTCTGGTCAGTTTTAGTCAGTTTTGAGCGCGCAGTTAAATGGGCAAATCTGCACACCCCCTCCCCCTTTTTCGTCCAGAAACGTCCAGAAATGTCCAGTTTGGATGTGAACAACAAAGGCGCGACGGCGCAAAGTTGAAGCTTTCGAACTCGGGGATTCGTCGATTGAGAGATTGAACTGCCGGCCACCCCCCCTTTGAGACCGGCGGTTGATGGAATCGTTGGGACAAAAATTTCACCAAAACAGAGTCCGATTTGTGAAAAGGGCTGATTTTGTTGGGGTTTTTCATCGCACGCATCGAAATTTGGTGACGAAATGGTGTAGAAATGGTGCAGTTTCTCCAAAGTCCGAGGCGCGAGGGTCGAAGGCCGAAGGAAGGCTGATGTCCCAAGGACCCAAGAACTAAAACCGTCAAACTCGTTCGTTTTCATACTGGGCCTATTATACCATGGGCTTTTGACCGAGTTTGGGGCGGCGTCCGTTTAACATGCCAATACGTGCCCATACACGCCAGTATGCGCCAGTATGCGACAAAAAACTTCAGATTTGTGGTTGACAGAGTTGGGATTTTGGCAAAAGGGGCAAGGCGAATCGTTTGAATCCTGACGTTGTTTGATAAGGAATGCAGGAAAGGAGGAGGCGATTGACTTTCTCGTCGGCGCAACGGTGCGACAGCGGCACTGCAGCGCCGCTCCCTGTTGCATTCCAAAAATGACAATTGGTGTCATACGCAACCATTTTGCGGCAAGTGAGGAGCGATTTCACTGGCAAGATTTGTCAACAAATCTTGCCAGTAAGGTTGGAACGGAACGTGCTTGAGCCCTGAAAATAAAGAATTTTATCGAGGTCCGCGGGCTTTGGCGAGAGTTGCGGTTTTCTGGGCATGAGAAAGAGACGCAGGCTAACAGGAGTAAACAGAGCAAACGGAGGAAGAGAATCTGTGCTCTCGCCGAGAAGCGCATCCTAAAAATGGGCCCTGCAGGGAACCGCCGCCCCGCTGGGCAACCGGACGGTTCGGGAGAAGTGGCGTTCCCAACGCTGCCACGCTATAGTTGTGAAGCCGTTGAATTAAATCGTTACATCGTTGAAGCGTTAAACGTAATGCGTGATGAGTTGAAGGGTTGAAGAGTTGAAGCGGAGCTGAGGAGTTAAGTGGTTAAAGGGACCCCGAG
>JAKEEH010000385.1 GCA_022616725.1 Limisphaerales bacterium
CCAAGACACCTGTTACTTCGATTTTTGTTTCCGCTTCAGCCTCTTCAACCCCTTCAACCTCAGCCGCTATTGGAAGCACTAAAAATCCCTTGTCCTTTCTGCGCTTCGCCGCTATTCAACCTCCGGCAGGGGACACTCTGAAATTATGAATCCACCACCCATCACAGTTTCGCCGGGTACTCCGCAAGATTACGGTCGAGCTCCGGGCCACCGCGCTGAAAGCGCGGGGTGCCAATGTGAACCGTGACATCGTTGGACCGCGAATGTTACAGGCCTTTGGCGATGATTAGCTTGAGCAAATCGGCGACGCGGTTGCTGTAACCCCATTCGTTGTCGTACCAGCTCACGAGTTTGAAGAAGCGTTTGTTCAGTTCGATGCCGGAGCCTTCGTCGAAAATGGAGGAGGCCCTGGAATGGATGAAATCGGTGCTGACGACTTCGTCGCTGGTGGATTCGAGGATGCCTTTGAGATAGGTCTGGCTGGCCTTGCTCATGGCCGCGGTGATCTCGGCGTAGCTGGTGTCTTTGGTGGTGCGCACCGTGAGGTCCACGCAGGAAACGGTCGGCGTTGGAACGCGGAAAGCCATGCCGGTGAGCTTGCCTTTGACTTCGGGACAGACGAGGCCAACGGCTTTGGCGGCGCCGGTGGTCGAGGGGATGATGTTGACGGCGGCAGTGCGTCCGCCTTTCCAGTCCTTTTTGCTCGGGCCGTCCACGGTCTTTTGGCTGGCGGTATAGGAGTGGATGGTGGTCATTAAACCTTCTTCGACGCCGAAACCTTCCTTGAGGAGCACGTGGACGAGGGGCGCGAGGCAATTGGTGGTGCAGGAAGCGTTGGAGATGATGTTATGTTTCGCCGGGTCGTATTTGTCGTGGTTGACGCCCATGACGATGGTGATGTCGTCGTTCTTGGCCGGGGCGGAAATGATGACCTTTTTGGCGCCAGCGATGAGATGGCCTTTAGCTCTTTCGGCTTCGGTGAACAGGCCGGTGGATTCGACGACAACCTGGACGCCCAATGCTTTCCAGGGCAGCGAAGAGGGATCTTTGGCGCTGACGACCTGCAGTTCGTGGCCATCGACGACGAGGACGTCGTCTTCGAGTTTGTCCGGGCTGGATTTTTTGGATGATACCTGTCCGTTGTAGCGGCCCTGGGTGGAATCGTATTTCAAGAGATAGGCGAGATTATCGGCGGGGACGATATCGCCGACGGCGACAACGTTAACGTCTTTGCCGAGCATACCCTGTTCGGCGATGGCCCGGAAAACCAGCCGCCCGATGCGGCCAAAACCGTTAATTGCAACGTTCACTGGCATACATTCTCACTTTCGTTACTGCTCTGAAAAGTCAGGGACGGGGATGGTAGTGTCAAGGCCCTGACCGTCAATGATAAAGGATTTACGGTTTACGATTTCGGATTGACGGTTCAGGCCTTGGTAGCCTTTGAGGCGGCCTTCTTCTGATAAGGGGAGGAGAGGTTGAAGTAAATACCACACAGGGGACGTTCGTTTTCGGTCTGGCTCAGGATGATTGTGACCTGGCGATCGAGAGCAATGCCGTGGCGGAGATGAGGGCCGCGATTCTCATAGGCTTTGATGGCCTTCTCCATGAGAGAGCGCAACGAGGCTTCGCATTCCTCGGGAGTCTTCTCAAGGCAAACGATGAATTTGTCGTAAGCCTTGACGGCGTCGGCGATCTCGTGTTTGAAAGTGTCCACTGTCACGCGACCGAAAAGTTAGGGAGTAATTCCAAAATTCAAAGTGAAAACTGCCAATTCGCCAACCAGACTCTGGATTCTGCCGCAAGGACCGCTACGATCCCGCACGATGAGAACGATTACCGAATTGAACGGTCGATTCTATTCGCGGGCGCGGTTGGCGATGATGGCAGCCCTGGTGTGGGGCGGCGCGGTGGCACCCGGGGAATCGTTGGACCGCAATGGATTTCTTTGGGGGCCGCATTTGGAATGGTCGTTCGAGAATGAAGATGAAACAGGAAACCCGTTTGATATAGAGGCGACGGCAATGTTTACGCACACCGGGAGCGGGGAGACTCGCAGAACGGGGATGTTCTTCAATGGAGCAATGAAATGGAAATTGCGCTTCACGGGCACCCGGACCGGAGAATGGACGTTTGTGACGCAAAGCGCGGCAGCGGCATTACACGGGAAACGCGGCAAGGTGAGGATCCTGGAAGGCCGACCTGCCGACCCGGCCGGAAAAGGGGCGCATTCGCGCGGATTTATTATGTCGGTTGACGGGAACCGCTGGGGATGGTCCGGCCAAACTGGCGCGGTGTTCGTGCCGCAGTTGGTCATGGGGCGTGATCTGCCGGCTTACGGGACGAATCCAAAGAAAATCGATGACGATATCAAGACGTGGCTGATCGAGCATGGTTTTACCGGGATTCATATCGCCGTGTTGTGCCGTTGGTTCGACTTTGATCAGGCAAGCTCTGACAAGATTCTGAAATCGGATCCGAACCCGGACCGGCGAACTTTTGAAGTCCTGGAGAATCTGATCGGGCGCTTTCATGATGCGGGCGGAATGGTGCACATCTGGGCCTGGGGCGACGAAAGCCGGCGTATGACGCCGGTCAAATGGGGCATCAATGGCAAGGCCGACAAGCGCCTGCAACGTTATATCGCAGCGCGCCTGGGACCCCTTCCGGGCTGGACGATGAGTTATGGGTTCGACCTTTGGGAATGGGTCGAAGGCCGGCAATTGGAGGAGTGGCACCGGTATATGTATCAGCATTTGGGCTGGCCGCACCTGCTGGGGGCGCGTTGGAAGAAGAACGAGTTGACGCAAGCAACTGAAGCGCTGGACTATGCATCCTACGAACAGCATCGGCCGGATTACCAAAGGTATGTGGAGATGATTGAGAAGCGGCCGCGTAAACCCGCGTTCGCCGAGGACCGGTTTCGCGTCCGGGAGCCGAGCCCGTATCCCGAAAAGGATTACGATCTTGAAATGACGCGTCGCGGGCTCTGGCATTCGACCATGGCTGGTGGTGTCGCGAATATTTGGGGCTATCTCGTGCCGTCGGGCGATGAAGGAGGATCCCGGCCTTACCCGAATCGAGAGCAGATTCAAACGTACGCGCGATTTTTCAAGAACCGTCTGCCGCGAGGCATCGAACGGGCCAATAACCTGAGGGATGGCTTCGTGTTGCGTTGGAAGGATGACAGGCGTGCGCTACTGATTATTTACAAGGAAGACACGGCGCAAATCCAGATGGATCTTAGCGGCATCGGTGTTGCGCGCCGCGCCGTCGCGGTGGATACGAGGAAGGCGTATAAGGAACTCGAACTGGGACCACTGGCGATGGAAAAACAGACGTGGCGAGCGCCGTACCGTTCCGACTGGGCCATAGCGGTCCACGTCGGTTCGGGCCCAGATGGATAAACCTTGACCTGCGAGGGACAGCGGATCGCTCAGGGGCAAATGACTTGGCACCAAGCGGCGCATTTGTTTAGCTGTGCGCCGCTCAATGCACAGAGTGCGTGTTATCATGGCCCTTCTGATGACAGGCGGGGTGTGTCTCAGTGCCGAAGCAGCGCTTACGAATCAATGGCGGTTCGAGGGAGACGTCAGCATCGACCAGCGGGCGGAGATTGCGAAAGCGACGAATCGTTTCACGGTATTCTATGGGGAGGTGAAGCTGGTGGCGGATTCGGGCATGGTCAACGCAAAGACCGGAGATGCGGTCGCGCAGGGGAATGTGCGGATCGAGCGCGGGTCGCAAGTATGGCAAGGGGATCGGGTGGAATACAATTTCAAGACGGGGAAAATGGTCAGCGAAGGGTTTCGGACGGGGCAGAATCCGTTTTTTCTGAAGGGCGACGTGATCGTGGGCGAACAAAAACCCGGCGTGTACGTGGGGGCGAATGCGCTGGTGACGACAGATGATTACGCGGAGCCGGGCTACAGTATTCGCGCCAAGATGATCACAGTGGTGCCCGGCGAATATATCGAGGCACAAAATGCGACGCTGCACATTGGCGATGTGCCGGTGTTTTACTTTCCGTATTTTCGGCGCAGCCTGATTGCAGGCGCGAATAATTGGACGCTGATCCCCGGTTACCGGAGTCTCGACGGGCCGTACTTGCTGACGAGTTATAATTGGTACTGGAACGAGCGGCTGGGCGGAGCGCTGCACCTGGACGGGCGAGTGAAACGCGGCGTCGGCGTGGGACCGGATCTGAATTGGCGCTTGCCGAAGTTCGGCGAGGGGACTGCGGGGTATTATTACATCCACGATCAGGATCCCGGGGAGGATTCTTTTGGAGAGAAGATCCGTCAGGACCGGCAGAGGGCGTTCCTGACGCATCTGTCAGAGCCGCGATCGAACCTGACGGCGCGTCTGGCGGTGCGGTACCAGAGTGACGAGTTTGTAATCCGGGATTTTTTCGAGTCCGAGTATCGGGGGAACGTGCAACCGTTGAGTTTCCTGGAGGTCAACCAGCTCTGGTCAAACTTCAGCCTCGACCTGATGGCGCAGCCGCAGGTGAACCCGTTCTTTGAGACGGTAGAACGGTTGCCGGACGTAAAGCTGACGGGATTTCGGCAACAGATTGGCGCGTCGCCATTGTATTATGAGAGTGAGAGTTCCGCCGGATATTTGCGGCGCGATTTCGCAAATACTGACACCAATAACTCCGATTTTGCCGCGGGACGGGCGGACACGTTCCACCAGATGGTGCTGCCGCTGACGCTGTTCGGGTGGCTGAATGTGACGCCGCGAGCCGGGGGCCGATTTACGCACTACATGGAGGCGCATGGGCAGGGCGCAACGACGGAGGAAGAGGATCGCGCGGTGTTCAATACGGGAGCGGAAGTCAGTCTCAAAGCGTCGCGGCTGTGGCGAGGAGTGCAGAGCAAATTCTGGCATGTGGATGGCTTGCGGCATATCATTCAACCATCGGTCAACTACGTGTTCATTCCTCACCCGACCCGGCGCCCGCGGGAGCTGCCGCAATTCGATTATGAATCGCCCAGCCCGCGGCTGCTGCCGATTGAGTTCCCGGATTACAATTCGATCGATTCCATCGACAGTCAAAATGTGTTGCGGCTCGGGCTGAGGAACAAGTTGCAGACGAAGCGCGATGGGGCGGTTGATAATATGTTGCATTGGGCGCTCTATACGGATTGGCGCCTGAATCCACGGGAGGGGCAAGGGACCTTCGCCGACGCCTATTCTGACTTCGATATGCGTCCGTTCAAATGGCTGTCGGTCAACTCAGAAATCCGCTACGATATTGATGAGGGAGCGCTGGACATCGCCGACCATCACGTGGTGATTACACCGAACAACGTCTGGAGTTTCAGCGTTGGGCATCGCTACGTGCGTGACGATGCGTTCATCGACCCACAATTCGGAAGCACCACCCCACCGACGGATCCCGAGCTCGGCATCGGCAACAATCTCTTTACGACGACGATCTACTATCGACTAAGCGAGAACTGGGCAGCGCGAATGAGCCACCACTTCGAGGCGCGCGATGGAACGCTGGAAGAGCAGTATTATACGATCTATCGCGACCTGCGAAGTTGGACCGCAGCCCTGACCTTCCGGGTGCGTGACAATCGGAGCGGCCCCACGGATTTCACGATCGGGTTGACCGCATCGTTGAAAAGTTTTCCGCGAATCGGTCTGGGCCGCGACAGTGCAAAGCCGTCGTTGCTGCTGGGATATTGAAGGTGAGGGCTGAGGGATTTAGAGGGGTGGTTCGATGAAGGGGTTCGAAATGCAGTTCACGGGCCTTCTACGGTGCAGAAGTTCAACCTTGCAACGCTTCGCGAATCAGGCTTCCTCTTCTTCCTCGGCTTCGGCCTCGCCTTCGGCAGCTTCGATATTGATCGTCTCCTCCGCCACGTCAGTGAGTTTCTGATCAGCAGCCTTTTCTTCGTCGAGAGTTATATTGAGCAGTTCCTCGGCGTCTTCTTCTTCCAGGAGCCGCGCCCACGAACAGACGGTGCCGTAAGAGGCGATTTCGTAGTGCTCAACTTTCTGCGCCGCGCAGATCAACGCGGCGTCACCGGCGTATTCCTTAATCCGTTCTTCGCCCTCCGCGATCAGGCCTTGCATCGCTTTGCAGGGTTTGCCCTTCGCCGGGTGGCCAAGCTTTTCGAAGACTTGTTTTAGGCGGTCCACGTGTGTTTGGGTTTGCTTCAGATGTTCGCTGAAAGCCTCCTTCAACTCAGCATCGACCGCAGCCTCGGCCATCCTGGGGAGGGCTTTCAAGAGTTGGTGCTCCGCGTCGTAGATGTCGGCCAGTTCCTGCAAAAACAAATCACGCAATTCTCTCATAGCTTTCCTTTATTAGAATGTTGCACTTGGCGCAAAGCTACGTTGCCGCTCTGTGCGGACAAATAGGGTGAACCCCCTAGCAGGGCGGTTGTGTCTCAATGCGCGACATCGCCGAACCAATCGTGGACAGGCACGGAAGCGAGCGAGCGAAAATGCGAAGGCGGATGTTTATGGAAGACAAGCTGCTGAATGCCGGGCGACGTGGTCCCGGATGCAACACAGTCAAACGAACGCGCGCTCAAGACGCTGCTTCTCCTGAGCGCGATTGCTCTGGTCGTAATGTTTCTCGGCAGCGGTTGCGCATCGGCCAACCGCGCCGGGCTGGTGGCGCCGGACGAGCGCACGCCCTCGCGCGCGACCGCCGGCAAAGTGCAAATGGGTGAGGCGTCCTTTTACGACAATAAGTTTCACGGGCGGCGGACTGCAAGCGGGGAACGCTACGACAAGAGCCGCCTGACCGCAGCGCATCGCACGTATCCGTTCGGAACGACCTTGCGGGTGACTCATTTGGGGAACCGGCGGACCGTCATCGTGCGGGTGAACGATCGCGGTCCATTTGCGCGGGGCCGAATCATTGACCTGTCGCTGGCAGCGGCAAGGCGACTGGAGATGATTCGTTCGGGCACGGCGCGGGTGAAGGTCGAAATCATTACTGACCGGCCTATTTCCAGCCGGCGTTAGCGTACTTTTGAAGCGCTCAAATCCGTAACCTCACGGCCGGGAGAGCAAGGCCGACCCGCCGCAAATCACTTTACAGGTTTTTGGAGTTCGTGTTTTAGCCTTTCACTGGCAGAGGATTTGTTGTTACATGCTCGGCCAATTCGACGATGAAGCTCTTGCTGCCGTTAGTGTCTTGTGCCGCTGCCGCGCTGTCCGTGTCTGGCGGAAATCCTTCGATACGTCCTTTGCCGGATTTTGATGCGCGTGTGATTGCATCGGGCGATTGGCTGTCGGCACCTGTTTGCATTGATTGGAAGGAAAAAGGCCGGCTGATGGCCGCGATCACACCGCACGATCCGCTAAATCCACGGGCGCCGCTCGCAACAGACCGTCTCGTCATGCTTGGGGACGCAGACGGGGATGGCTTGCTGGATTCTCAGCGTGTGTTTGCCAAGGGGCTGAAACCTGTCAATAGTTTTGTGTTTCATCGCGATGGGATTATCATCGCGCAAGGGTCACAAATCGTTTGGTTGCGTGACACAGACCAGGACGATGTCGCCGACCGGCGTGAGGTTCTTTTCTCCGGGTTTGGCTCGAAGAGTTTTCCGGCCTCGACAATGAGCTTTCGGCGGGGCCTTGATGGTTGGGTTTATGGCGTGCAAGGACGCGGCGCCGAAGGTTCAACGAACGTTGTCGGACGGGGCAACGGGCCATTCGGGAAAATTCCGGGCGGCGTGTTTCGTTTCATGCCGGATGGCAGCGCCATCGAAACAGTGAGCGCCTTTGACGCGACTTCGGCATCGCTGGCCTTTTCCTGGGACGGGGAACTTTTCTTTTCACGAGCCGACGGAGCGCATGTTGGCCATGTTGGACTGCCGGAACTCTATATTGTTCGGGGCGTGATCAAGGGAGCGGCGAGTTGGCGTAAGATTGAAGATCACCAAACCCTGTTTCCGTTTGGACGACGAGATCGGTTTAGGGCCTTTGGCAACGTAGCCGGTCTGTCATCACAGCCAGCCTCCACGGCGATCTCATTTCTGTTTCCGGCTGGCGCTGTGATTTATGAGGGAGGCGCGTGGCCGGAACGCTATCAGGGAAATTATTATGTCTGTGATCCGCTGCGGCATTTGATCCACGAAGATGTCATCAGCCGCCCCGAGAGCGCTTACTTCGAGGGCACGCGCCGGTTGGACGGCGAATTCATCGTCTGTTCCGACGAGACGTTCCGGCCGTTTGAACTACGGGTCGGTCCCGACGGCGCGATGTACATCCTGGACGCCTACAGGGCCGACCGGGCGAGATCTCATTCGCGCGCGGCGGCTGCGTTTTTCGCTGGTTCGGAGCGAACTGCGGGCCGGATTTGGCGGGTGCAACACAAACAGGCCCGGCGCGTCGAATGCGCTGATTTTTGCCGCGCCTCTAATGGCGAACTGGCGCGGGCGTTGGAAAGTCCGAACGCATGGGTGCGCCAAACGGCGCTGCGCCTAATGATGGAACGTGATGACAGGACATGTCAGCCGGAACTGGAAAGGCTCTTGAAGTCCAGCCGCTTTCCCCAAGCCCGGGTGGCAGCGGTGTGGGCCTTGCATCATCTCGAATTACTCAGCTACAGCGTCTGGACGAACGCTCTTGAGGACGCGCACGCCGCGGTTCAAAAAAATGCCTGGCTCACATTTGCCGAATCAAAACGGGAGGTCACACCCGAGATCGAAAAGCTATTCGGTCGCCTTTACAAAGAAGCCGATGAACGCGTCCGACTAGCGATGCTCCGCGCGATGGCAAATGGTCCCTTGACACGCGAGGGGCGGGAGAGCATTGCCAAGCTGATTCCCGATTTTAAGGACGTTTGGTCGAAATCGATCGTTTATTCGATTGCGCAGCGCACGCCAATGGATTTCGTCAAAGTGGCGTTTGCCTCTGACAAGTCAGAAAACTTCCGGGAACTGGTAGTGCCGCTCGTCGAACAGCTCGCGCGCGAAGCCGAAGCGCGGTCACGTGTTCTGGACCTCACGGAAAAGCACGCCGCGAAGGCCGAGAAGCTGACCGCGGCCGTTCGAGAGGCACTGGCAAAATCGAACTCGCGGTAGAGCACCCTTGTTGTTCCGAAGTCAGGCGGTCGCGGGTACGGTCTTGCGCGGACGACGAGCATCATATAAGGAGACCAGAATCCAGAGGAGCACGAATCCGGCGATGGAGTAACTGGCGCGCTTGAACCAGCCGGCGGCGTGTGTGTTGCGAGCTTCGAAATGAATCGTGAGCGGCTTTTGGACTTCGGTTTGCAACACTTGCGTGAAGGCGTGGCGAAGACCGCGGGTGGGGAGATTGACGCGGAGTGGTTGCGCCTGCGCAGGGGAAACGGATTGGGCGCGCTGCAAGGCGCGCCACTGTTGCTCGGCCGACTCTTCCTGCTGCCGCACAAGCGACTGGCTCTGTTGGCTGGCGGGTTCGAAGGCATCGATTCCGAAGCGGGCTCGATTCTGGAATTCATATGCGCGTTGGGCCTGGATGAGATTGCTGCTCTGAACTTTGCCGATCTCCTTTTGCAGTCCTTCCAACTCGCGCTGAACGCCGTCGTCGAGGCTGCCATTTAAACGCGCCGCCTGGCTCAGATCATCGGCGGCGGCCTTGACATTGCCTTCGGAGAGGCCTTTGCGGACGTTGCCAAGATCACGTCGGCGTCGGCGTGTCCATATAAATAAAAATGGTAGCGGCCCGGTTTCAGGTTTTGGACCGCTACCGTGATGTTGCTCCCGTTTTGCGAGAAGATGTAGCTGTCGTACATCGCGTCGCCGGTTGCATTTCCCCAAACCCCTGGCGCATTGCTCACTGAAATCGATACCGCTGCGACGGCGCCGTCCGCCTGCTTCAAGTCTTTGAGCGTGCCATCGCTCACCAGTGGCATGCCGGGGGTAAACTTCGGTTCATAGTGACGATAAAGGTTCCAAAAATCATTGGATGCCAGTCCCGTCGCCGCTGGTCCGAGCTTGGCGCTGTGGGTTCCCACGCCGAAGTCCACGTTGATCAAGAGCTGTCCCTGCGTAATGGGCGCGAACAACAACCCCGCGAAGACACAAAGAAGAAATACCGGGAAAACAACGGGACGAGCCCGAAACGATTCTTCTTTGGGACTCAGAGCCATTCGGGAGGCGGTGGCATCATTGCCGTGCAGCCGGGCGCGATTGGTGAGAGCGCACGTTGTTCTCGGTCTCTCCCGCGTTGTGTGTATGGGCACGACCACGCACCGTCCTGCCAGTGAATCGGGATCGAGAGTGAGACGTTCGCGGTTTTCATATTCATTCGCGCGGCTGCGTTTGCCAGGACCATTAGCATAAGCTTTGCCCACGTTCCTGCGCCTCTGGGTAAGGCGTATGTAAACGCACCAACACCACTGGAATGCGTCAGTTGCACGCACCATGCGTGAAATTCCAACGCTTGCACGCAGCTTCAAGAATTGGACGGAAAGCGGAGCGAAATGCTCCCTGGTTGCGCCCCAGGGTCGGAGGCCGCAACTATTTTGAGGTCGTCAGGTAATCGCAAAGCGCGTTCACGTTTGCGATGAACACGCGGCTTTCGATGCGGCCTTTGGCGATCCAGCGGCCCTTCGGGTCCAAGGTCGAAATGATTTCACGCACTCGCGCTTCCGACGGGCCTGGCGAGGGCGACAAAGCGTTCAATCGTTGAATCGTTAAATCGTTGAATCGATTCAACGGTTCACGCTTCAACGATTCAACGCTGCCTCGTCCCTGCCGGACCCGTTCGTAGAAGGCAATCGCAGCCGGGATGCGAAATTCACCCTGGAACGCGTAGTGAGTCGGCAAATCGTCATCCGTGTAAACAAGCTGGTAATCCTTCGTGAAGTAAAGCGGCTTGTTACTGCCCAGTTCATAGAATCGCGCCCACTTCCGCGGCGCAATTTGTGAGCGCTCCAGCCACTCGATAGCCGATGGAATTGGTTTGAGATATTTTTCGTCGTGGGTCGCGAGATAGAGATCCACCAGAGTACGGATGATCCCGCCAGTCTCGCCACTGCACAGGGCCGGCGGCTCGAATCGCCGCGCCCAGGCCGGTTCCATTTCGAAATTGTATTGTTGCGCCCACGCCGCTTGCGGCTCAGGTAATTGCGCGAGCAAAATAAAATCGCCGCCACGGCGGACCGCTGCCAGATACTCCGGCTTGCTATAACGCCGATGCGCTTCCAGCAGCGTTAGGATGATATCCCGCATTGCATCGTCGTTAAACGTGTACTGCTGCCAGTAGTCCTTTACGTCAGGAGTGCGGGACCACTTTTCGGGATTCGCTGCGCGCCTGCTCACATCTACCCTCCCCTTGCGCAATCTGCCATCGAAGCCTTGCGGCCATCCGCCGTTTGGATATTGCGCGCGCAACAAGCCTTGCAGCCCGTATTCCAGTGCGGCGCGAATCTGTCGATTTGTAGGCGCAGCTTCTGCAGCGGCCATAAGAAACCGTAATGCGCTTTGCGTCGTATCGTCGTCAAACGTCGTCACGTTTCGCCGCTTCGAGATCTGCGCCTCCGAAAGGCTCCCCCTTTCAGCACGGCGATACCAACGTTGGTTCGAGGGGTTGAAATCAACCAGGTAAGTCCATCCCCCGCTTTCGAGCTGGCCCCACGCCAGCCCCTCGGCTGCGGCTTGCGCGGCCGCGAGGTGCAGCGGGTCCTTGGTCGCCTCCCACGCCCGCAGAAGCGCCAATCCTACTGAAGGCGTTCCCGGCGGCTGCACCCAGATCTGCGATTCAGTGGCTTTGTTTTCCCCGGCGCGTTCCTTTAGGTCTTCCGAGTACCACCATAAGTAACCTCCGCGAGTGGAGATCGACTGAAAGTATGCGATTGCACGCGCGAGTGCATGCGTTGCCTCTTTCTCAAGCGTTGCGTCCGCACAAAAACCGGTGCTGACAATAAATATCGCAAGGGGCAGTGTCACTCGCATGGCCCAATCTCAGCCAAACACCGAGGCTATGTCCAATGCTTTACCAAGGGCCCGCTCTTGCCGAAAACGGGGTCGCCTTCCGGCTTCGCGACCCGCTCAATGTTCTTAATGGCCCGCGGCCGTTCCTCCGGCTTGCCATAACACATGTCGTAGTCCTGCCCTTTGGGATAGGCGCCGACGACGCCAAAATCATGCGTGGCGCCGAGATTCTTATGACCCACGCCGGCCGGAATAATCACAACATCGCCGACCCGCACCGTCTCGACCACGCCGGGCTCGCCGCCAAACTGCAACTTCGCCTCCCCGGCGTACACCCCCAGCACCTCGTGCGCCGTGCTGTGATAATGATGATAGCTATAAATGCCGTCGCGCCAGGTGCCTTCCCAACCATTGTTTTTGAACTGCTTCTCGAAGACTTTCGCCGGGTCGTCGCCGCTCAGCGGCACTGCGGCGCGATAAACCAGCAGCGGAAGTTTGGAGTTTGGAATGCGGCCATCATCCTCCAGGACATGTGCTGACACCTCATTAGCCATAGCGCCTTCAAGATAGCACGATTCGAAGCCAGACGGGGCAAAACCTTTCCTACCGACCTCCGGTCCTCGCCGCGTTGACAAACGATGCGATCTTCGTGTGATCCTTCCTGCCCGGAGACAATTCAACACCGCTCGATACGTCCACTCCATATGGAAGCACGCGGCGGACGGCTTCGGCGACGTTGTCGGGAGTCAGGCCGCCTGCCAGGATGATTGGCCGGCCAAAACGGCGCGCCTCAATTGCCAGAGACCAGTCGAACGACTGGCCTGTCCCCCCGCGTTGGCCTGGCGCGGCAGCGTCGAGAAGCCACGCGTTTGTCTGAAAGCGTTCAAGCGGGGCGAGTGATTTATGGTCCGAAAGCTGAAACGCTTTGATCACAGGCAAGGAAAAGCGCGCGCAAAATTCGGGCGTTTCCTCGCCGTGAAATTGCAGCGCATTGATCCCGCATTCCTCGACGGCCCGGCGCACCGCCTCTTCTGGAGCGTTCACGAACACCCCGACCCGAAATACGAATGGCGGCAACTCCCGGGCGATGCTCGCGACGAGGTCCGTGGCGACAAATCGCTTGCTCCGCTCGTAACACATGAAACCAAGAGCATCCGCGCCCGCCTCGACCGCCGCGAGCGCATCAGGAAGATTCGTTATGCCGCAAATTTTGACGTGAATTCGCATGTCCGCCGCAGGCGGTATGCTAACACCGGCAGGCCGAAACGCAAACGCTCGGCTCAGAGATTCTCCGGATGCTTCAGCAACGCCGCCACGCGCGAAAGCAGCCGGCCAGCGGCCCCGCCATCCAGGACACGATGATCAATTGTCAATGTCAAATTAGCCTCCATGACCGGCACGAACTGCCCTTTGGCCGCGTCCCAGTTTGGCACGAGACGTCCCGCGCCCATGCCGAGCACGAGCGTTTGCTCGGGCAACGGTATCGGTGTCGCCCAGGTCAGCCCGAACGTGCCGAAATTGGTGACGGTCGCGATTGATCCGCCGGTCGCATCCGGAGGCACGCGCCGTTCTCGCGCGAGTTCGACCAACTCGTTGTAGCGCGGGACCAGTTCCTTTAACGGACGTTTATCGGCGTTGCGCAACACGGGCACGAGCACACCATCTTCGGCTTCGACCGCGAAGCCCACATCGATGGCGTTTGGATGAACAATGTGATTGCCGACCAAGCGGCCCGCCGGCGCGCTGTTCTCGGCCAGCGCGATTGCCAGCGCGCGCAAGCCATACAAGGCCGGGCCTGGTTTCGGATCGCAAAGCTTGCGATGGGCCAGCATCGGGTCGAGCCAGACGGGCAAGGCCACGGTCGCAAGCGGCCGGGTCCAACTCCGCCGCATTGCGTCCGCCACCGCCACGCGCATCGACGAAGCTGCGCTCAATTTGGACCTTTCCAAGAGCGCAATGAAATTTTCAAAATCCTGAATCGTCACGCGCCCGCCCGCCCCGCTCCCCGGCAGCCCGGCCAGGTCAGCGGCGTGCAACCCGAGTTCGTTCATGCGCGCTTTCATCCGCGGAGACATGTAAGTCGCGCCCGCGGCGTGCGCCGGGACGGGCAAACCACGCACGGTCGGTTCGACGCCTGGTTTGGCCGGCTCCGCCCCCTTGCCCCCGTTGCCGTTCGCCCGGTCGTTCTCTGCGGCAGTCGCCTGCCGATTGAGCCCCAGGCGCTCAATTTCCTGCTGGGTCGCTTCGAGATAGCCGAGCACCGCCCCCACGGGATAACTCTCGTGCAGCGTCACAAGGAATTTCTGTACGCGCCCCGAGCACGGCGCGGTCACGGTCATTGTTGCCTTGTTGGTTTCCACTTCCAACAAATCCTGGTCGGCGGCGATCTCCTCGCCGACGTTGACCAGCGTATTGATGATCGTCGCTTCGGCGATCGATTCGCCGAGCTGAGGCATAATAATAGGGACTTGCGGCATAGCACGTTCAGATGCGCAGCAGTCTGCGCGCTGCGGCGGCGATGCTCCGCGCGGTCGGGCGATGGGCAGCCCAAAGGTTCGGATGATATGGCACGGGTGTGTCTTTCGCATTGAGCCGCTGTGGAGGGGCGTCCAGCAGGCCAAATCCTTCGCAGGCCACGCGCGACACGACTTCCGCCGTTACCCCTCCCCACGGCCAGGACTCGCCCACGCAGAGCAAGCGCCCCGTTCGCGCCACGGACGCCATTACTGTGTCCGTGTCAAGCGGCTTTATTGAACGCAGATCGACTATCTCCACTTCCGTCCCTTCGGACGCAAGTTCGTCCGCGACGGCCAACGCTTCATGCACCATCGCGCTGTAAGCAACGATCGTCATGTCACGCCCCGGCCGCGCCAGCCGCGCCTTGCCGACGGGCACGGCTTCCGTCGGCAGGCTTTCGGCTTTCAAGTGGTTGTAGAGCAACTTGTGCTCGCAAAAAATCACCGGATCATCGAGAGCTACCGCTTCGAGCAGCATGCTGTACGCGTCCTCGACGGTGGCAGGGGTCATCACGATCAGCCCAGGATAGTGGGCATACAGCGTCTCCATGCTTTGGCTGTGGAACGGGCCGCTCCCGGACGTGCCGCCGGAGGGAAGCCGGATCGTGATGGGACATGGCACCTGCGTGCGCCAGTACAGGGTCGCCGCGTGATTGACAATCTGATTAAACCCGGGCGTAGAGAAATCCGCGAATTGCATTTCGATGATCGGGCGCATGCCTTCGACCGCCGCGCCAATGGCGGCGCCGACGATCGCATCTTCGCTGATCGGCGCGTCAATAACGCGGCCGGGGAATTCTTGCGCCAGATTTTTCGTCGCTTTGAACGCGCCGCCGAATGCGCCCACATCCTGCCCATAGATGAAGACGCGCGGGTCCTCCGCCAGCGCTCGCGCTTGCGCCTCACGAATTGCTTCGAGGTAGGTGATGCTCATCCGCGAAGGAAACAAGCAAGATCGCCAGTCGGCTCGTTGAATCGTTGAGGCGTTAAATCGTTGAACCGGTTCAACGGTTCACGATTCAACGACTCAACGAGCCCCAATGTATGGGTATTCATCGCGTCTCAGACCTCCGGATGCGTTTCCACAAGGTGCTTTGAAGCGAGCGCGCACCAGTTTTCCTTATAAGGATCGGGAGTCGGTTCGCGCAGAGCCGTTGCTACAGCTTCCTCGACCTTGTGCACGGCTTCGCAGCGCCAACCCTCGATCGTCACCGCGTCAGCCCATTGCCGGCTTAGCAGGTTCTGCTCGGCAACCTTGAGGCAGTCCCGGCCCAGCGGCGAAGCCTTGAGCCGGGGATCCACATAGCTCGCGTCGTCGTGTTCGCCATGGCCGCAAAGGCGCAAGAGCCGCGCTACGACCATTTGGGGACCGTGGCCTTCCCGTGCTCGTTCGACCGCCTCGGCCAAAACACTGAGGCAGGCGGCCAGTTCCGTGCCATCCACCGAATGAGCATCCACCCCGTAACCACTGGCGCGGTCCGCGAGCGACGTGCATGCGAATTGGCGGCTGCTCGGTGTCGAATACGCGTACTGGTTGTTGGCAATGACAAGGACCAGCGGGAGTTTCTCGACCGCAGCCTGGTTGATCGCCTCGTGGAATGAACCGGTCGAGGTCGCGCCTTCACCGATGCACGTCGCGCCAACGGTCCTGAGAACACCTTTGAAACGCCGCGCCAGCAGCGTGCCATTGACAACGGCGATCATCGCGCCAAGGTGGCTGATCATCGGCAGATACCCCTCCCGGGGCCGCCCCCGATGCACGTTCCCATCGCGCCCGCGCATGGGGCCGAGAGCGGAACCGAGATAAGTGCGGGCGGCATCAAGCAAGGTCTCGCCAAAAGCAAGCCGGCCGGCCTGGTCGCGAATGAGCGGCGCGAACACGTCGCCCTTCCTAAGGTTCAATCCAACGGCGACACTCAGTGCCTCCTGTCCGCGTCCGAGGAAGACGCCTCCATGAATTTTTCCCGCACGGTACAGGCTGGCGAATTTCTCATCCAACGTTCGCGCCAACAACATCCATCGAAATGCCTCCGCGAACCTTTCGCGCCCAGTAACGGATTCAGGTCCCGACCCACTTCGAATCGCCGTTTGAACCATGCGAGGTAAGTTATGCCGAATTTGGCCGGACCGCGCAAACGTTTCTTAGATTTCTGAATCCTTTCCCGAAAATGCCTGCCCGAGAACGCGATGGACGAAGGCGCCAAGTCCCGGGGCTTCGGACTCGCGCGGACCGGCTACGTTCAGCACCATCACGGCATTCTCGCTGACGAAGGTTCGAAGCTGCCGAGCAGCTTCTGCGACACCGTCCGACTCTAGGAGGACAAGCAGCGGCTTGTTGTGTCCTTCGCAGCACTTCTCTGTGAGGCGTGTGCCGCCGCTGAGACTCCGCTCTCGCGCGATAATCACCGTGGCGTCAGAATCGATTACGTTTTGTTCCGTGCGTTCGGCGGGATCGCCGCTCTCGGTTTCGCGCAGTCGATATTGCATCGGGATCGTCGCGTCTTCAGCCCATCTCCCCGCCGGACACCACCCCCCGTGTTCAATCCCATACTGGATCGCGAAATCGAGCGCGGCTCGGTCAACTCCTGTTTGGCCTCCGGCGATGATTGTCATTTCCCCATTTCGCGATTCAGCCTCGCGCGGGCTGAATACTCAATTGCGCCCAACATCTGCATGTGAGAATATGTCAGCATACCAGGTAATTGGAAAACTGTCGCCGATCCAGGTCTTAACGCGACATGGGTTTTCCGGTTCCGGCGGGGTTACCAACGAAACAGCATTGTGCGGCATTCTCCTGCCCGACATGCGCAATCGCTACACGACCGTGGCCATGAGGCGGGCCTTTCAGGTTACATCCAATCTCGATTCGAACTTCCACCTTATCCTTACCATGGATTGGGACGATGGATTCGTTGCATTCCTCGACGGAACTCATTTGGTCAGCTTCTTTTCGCCGGGGGCGCCAGAAGCGCCGGCTCGATGACGCCATACGGCGTGTAATACCGCGGCTATGAGCGGGAAACGCCCGAGTTCCCTCTACAAAGGGCAGGCCTCGGGCAGGACCCCATTGTGCAATTCCGCAGCATTCGGATGATGGCCCTATTAGCATTAGAGCGAACCAGGCGGACTCGCGCGGCAGCTTCACGGCTGTCGCCTGGGTGTGCACAGGGATTATGGTCGCGCTCAGTTTGCTGGTCGCGCCGGCCGGAAGCACCTACCAGTGGTCGTTCGCGATTCTCGCGCCCCTGCTATGGGCCGCCTATTTCTTGCGTGAACGGCTGGCACTCTATCCACCGCACTATGCGATGTTTGCGGCGGCGCTGCTGTTGCACAACCTGGGCGCGTTCGGGTTTTATCGGCGGCGCTTTGTCGGCTTCGAGTTCGATCTTTTTGTGCACTTTTATTTCGGCGTGGTTGCCGGCTGCGTTTTCTATCGCGCCTTCGAGCGGTTTTATGATCTGAACGGCGCAAAGCTTTGGCTCGCGGTTGCACTCTTTACGCTGGGTGTTGGCGCGCTGCACGAGGTGATCGAGTGGAGCACGACGCTCATCATGGGACCACAACGAGGGATGTTAAAGCTCGATGCCGACGATCCATTTGACACACAAAAAGATTTGTTCAACAACCTGGCGGGAGCGCTCCTGGCGTGCGCGGCCTATTTTGCAAGCCGCTTGGCGTTGCGGCGGACGCGGCTCGGTAAGTCTGTACTGGTGCAGACATAAGTGCCTGTGCTGCAAGAACTTCCAACGTGGATGGAATCCGCGGTTCGGGCCGCGACGGTCTGCCAAAGCCAGAGGTTCTTACCCCAATTCGCAAAAACAGAGAATCTATGATAGGATATCAATGCAAGCCCGCAGAAGTTCTTTTGACAGAACGTTAGAAAGTAGTAGTTATTGCCGTGAAAACGCTCCCCATCCTCCTGCCGTTGGTAGCTTTGGTGGCTCTATCGACGGGGTGCAAGTCCGTGTCGTTGCACCAATATGAAAATCACCGCTCGACCACAAAGTGGGAAAACTATGACGAGGCCGAAGAGGCTTTCAACAAGATCAAGCCTCACGAAACAAAAGTCAGCGAACTGAAAGATCTCGGGTTCGATCCACACGCGACGCCGAACATCAAGATCCTCAACTACCTGGATATCATGCAGCGTTTCGTACCGAATGCGTCGATCACGATGGAGCACCTCCATCCCGACGTGCGCGCGTGCATTGAATCCAAAGAGGCAGCCCTCGGGTACGAACTGGATCTGGACATCGTGCGCCGGAAGCGTTTTGGAAATCTGGCGCTTGACATGACAGGATTCAAAAAGAAGACGCAGGTTTTTGGCTGGAACTATAAAGCGCTCCTTCTGATCAAGGATGGCACCGTGGTGTACAAGCTCCGGTCCGGCCAGCCCAATGTGGATCGAATCGAGCGCAAGAACAAACCGCTCGGCCCGCTTCAGGAAATCGACGGGTTGATCAGCAAAATCCCGGGATTCTAAGCGATAGCGTCTTTACTTTCGCGCCAAACGCGTAACGATATCGGTTATGCAATTGCGTTTTCTTGCTGCCGTTTTGTTACTGGCTTGGCGCGGTTTTGCCACCGAGCCTGCGCCGGCGGCCACACCAACCGAGGTTTTCAGCGCTACGATCAGCCGCATCCTCGAACTGATCGAGCCGCCGCCTGGCACCGCTACCCAAACGTTTTCGACACGACTGGAATTCACCAGGGCGGAGGGTATTTCGAAGAAGTTTCATGGGGCGACCGCCGAGCTTGCCTTTCAAGCCTCGGATCGGCTGCTCGTAACGGCGAGGAGTGGCACAAACTCCTACACCCTTGGCCGCAACGGACAGCAGCTTTGGGGCTACGCTCCGGGCAAAAACTTTGGTGTGATTGGCGAACCGGGAGAGCCGCGTTTCCTCTCCGCGCCACAAAAAAAGGATCAAGCTCAGCTCGGCCCGCTCCGGCTGCCGCTTCCGCGCGAGCAAATTGTCTTGTTGCCCTTTCTCATGGAGGTCACCGCGATCGCGCCGGAGAGACTCCATGGATCAGAGTGCGAGGTTCTGCGGGCGCAAGCCAGACCCGAGGCGCTGAAGGTCCTCAGTCTGCCAAAGGGGATTTTCCATTTGTGGATCCGCCAGACGGACCGGCTGCCCGCACGAATCGCTTATCAGGAGGGCAAAGTTGATGTTGCGGTGGACTTCCTTGATTTGCGGTTCGCCAGGCCGTGGCCGCCCGAGAAATGGCAATTGCGCGCTCGTAAATCCGATCACATCGAAAAGACTGCCCTCTCACATCTCAGCCGGTTTCTGAGTGTCACCTTCGGGAGCATTGGCCAGAGCATCCCGGGCCTGGGAGAGGCGAACGGGGAACGGCGCGTAGTGGCTGTTGAAGGTGATGGCCGGCTGGAGATCATCGATGGCACGCGCGTGCTGTTCCTTAGCGGTTCGCCGGATGAGATGGGCCGGCAGCAGGGCGCTTTGATGAAGAAGCAGATTCGAAACCTGGTTGACCGCATTCTTTACGGAGTCGGCGTGGGCAGTTCATTCGCTAAGGGCAAGTGGTTCTTCCGCGAAATCGAGCAGGCCCAGCAACGGCTGGCGCCGCATATGCGTCCCGAGTATGTGGAGGAAATGGACGCGATGGCGTTCGCCTCCGGCATCGAAAAGGAAGAAGTGCGCCTGGCAAACTATTTTCCGGAGTTGTTTCATTGCAGCGGGTTTGCCCTCTTTGGCGATGCAACGGCCAGCGGACGCATGTTTCACGGGCGCGTTCTTGATTATTTGCGCGGGGTGGGGCTGGAACAGAACGCTGTCGTCATTGTGGCGAAGCCCGACAAAGGCAATGCCTGGGTCAACGTGAGTTATGCCGGGTTCGTCGGCTCAGTGACCGCCATGAACGAGAAGCACGTGGCCATTGGGGAAATGGGCGGGCGAGGCGAAGGTAATTGGGACGGTAAACCGATGGCGCAACTGGTCCGCGAAGTGATGGAGCGCGCTAACACCATCGACGAAGCGGTCGAAATCATGCGCAAGGGCCCGCGCACCTGCGAGTACTACTATGTCATCTCCGATGGGAAATCACGCCGAGCGGTGGGCATCGCGGCAACGCCGACACGGTTTGAAACTGTTTGGGCTGGGCAAAGTCATCCGCAACTTCCGCATGCGATTAAAGATGCGGTGCTCCTGAGCGCCGACCAGAGGTACCTCAAGCTGGTTGAACGCGTGAAAGAGAAGTATGGGCGCATCGACGCCGAAGCGGCGCGCGACCTGATGAAGCAACCGGTCGCGATGACCTCGAACATACACAGCGTCCTGTTCGCGCCCGACACACTCGATTTTTGGGTCGCCAACGCCGATTCGAAGAACGTGGCCAGCGACACGCGCTGGACGCATTATAACTTGAAGGAACTGCTGGCGCGCTGAAGGCTCGGCGGTGAACGCACGGCCGTGAGATTCTTCGCCAGCTAGACTTCTTCCAGCGGCATTGAGGCGTCGCCGAATTTCGGCAAACGCACGTTCATCTTCTCCATCATCGAAAGATACAGCCGACACATCTGGCGCTCCGGCTTCTCCTTGTAATCGAGCACACGACCGCCCTTGATCCGTCCGCCGGCGCCGCCGAGCATCACCACGGGCAACTGGCTCGCGTCGTGGTTCCCCGTCAGCATACTCGAGCAGAACAGCAGCATCGTGTTGCCCAGCGCGGTGCGCGGCCCTTCCTGGATCGCATCCAGCTTGCGCGCGATGTAGGCCACTTGCTCCAGGAAAAACTGGTTCACCTTCAGCCAGTCCGCCGTGTCGCTGTGCGAGAGCAGATGATGAATCATGTAGTCCACGCCGAGGTTCGGAAAGCGCAGCGAGGAATGATCGTTGTTCAGCTTCAGCGTGCAGATGCGCGTCGTGTCCGTCTGGAAGCCCAACACCATGATGTCGCACATCAACCGCATGTGCTCCGCGACGTCCTGCGGAATGCCATCGGCTGGGCGCGGGATGTTCGGCTGCGTCAGCGTGGGCCGCCAACCCTGTAATTCGCCCTTCCTGCCCGCGTTCTCGATGCGCTGCTCCACGTCGCGCACTGAATCGAGATATTCGTCGAGCTTGCGCTGGTCGTTGACGCTGATATGCCGCCGAAGGTCCTTCGCGTCGTTCAACACCGCGTCCAGCACGCTCCTGTCGCCGCGTTTCACTTCGTCCTTGAACAACCGGTCGAAGGCCAGCGCCGGATAAATCTCCAGTGGCGTCGGGGTGGTCGGCGAGGTCCACGAAATATGCGAGCTGTAGAGCATCGAATAGTTCTTGTGCACCGCCGGGTTCGACTTCTCGCAACCCAGCACCAGGCTCGGCACCTTCGTCGAATGCCCGTAACGCTGCGCCAGCAACTGGTCGATGCTCGTTCCCGACCGTATCTCCCCGCCCGGCGCGAGCGGCGCGCCCGACAGCAAATTGCCCGTCTGCGAACTGTGGATATTGCCCTTGAGCGCTTCCTCGTTGTAGAGGCCGCGAATGAAAAGCATCTTGTCCCGAAAATCCGTTAGCGGCGTGAGGACCTTGCCCAACTCCATCTGTTTACGCTCGCCCCGCGCCCACCATTCCTTGCTGTGAAACCCGTTGCCGGCAAATACCACCGCCACCCGCACCGGCGCTTCACTGGCCGGCTTCGCCACCGTTGGCGTATCGCCCCACACGGTGAGCGACTCCATCCACGGCAACGCCATGGTAACGCCGACCCCGCGCAGGAACGTGCGCCGGCTGAATTTATGCGTGCTCATATCGGCATCAGCGTACTGGATTCGTGCCTATAATTCAATTTGTTCAATTGCC
>JAKEEH010000063.1 GCA_022616725.1 Limisphaerales bacterium
ACTCCTTCCGTGCCGGCGACCCTCCAACGCTCTTTGCCGTCTGTCAAGCTGTAGGCAACCGTATGGACACTGCCGACGACGATCACTTCGTCGAGACCGTCGTGCGTCCAGAGTACAGGTGTGGTATAGCTGCTCGGGAAACTCGGGCGCGGAGTCCGCCACAACTCCTTGCCCGTTTTGGGGTCCAGCGCAATGAGGAATGATTTGCCTTCCTGTTGGTCCCCATTGAGAACAAGGCGTCCCTTGAGCAACGCGGGAGACGTGCCGCTGCCATTGATCACGAGCCCGATAGGCAGCCGCTTACGCCATTGTTCCTTTCCCTCGAGGTCATAGGCAATCACCCCGTACGATCCGAAATAGGCATAAACCCGCTCGCCATCGGTCGCGGTCGTGGCGGAGGCGGGACTGCCAGCCTTATGTGTCTCCTCGATCTTCTCGGCAGGCGCGGCTTGTTTCCACAACACTTTTCCGGATTTCCGGTCCACGCCGAGGGTTACAAGCTTCCCGTCGTCGAATGCCGTCAGGAAAATGCGATTGCCCCAAACGCATGGCGAGGACAAACCGGACGGCACAGGCGTCTTCCAGAGCAGGTTTGTGTCGGGTCCAAATTCGATCGGCGGCTTGTCATTCTCCGCAACGCCGGAGCAGTTCGCGCCGCGGAATTGCGGCCATTGCGGCGCAGCCACAAGCATTTGCGTGAAAACAGCGATGATAAACACCCATTTTCGGTAGGAGTTCATTTGCCCGCGGAAAATAAGGTTTCCGCAGCCCCGATGTCACCACAATTCCCCGTCTGGGCTGCAACGCGGGCACGGACTCACGACAGTTTGCCCACCGTACGGGCGAGAGCGCTCCGCACGGCGGACTTAAACCTTTAGCCCGATCGCGCCACCTGTATCTTTCTCGGCTTGACCTTCTCCGCTTTAGGCCTTTGTGCATTGCGCGCGAGGGGCTGCACACTAAAATGCGTTTCACATGGCCATTCCGCCGACACGTATCGCTCTGCCGCAGGATGCACCGGAATGGCTACGCATGCGTCGCGCCCTTTGGCCGGATTGCACCGAGGAGCGCCACGCCCTCGAAATCCAGCAACTGACTGCGCCCGAACATCCAGGTGTTGTTTTTGTCGCATCGCGTAGCCCGGACGCGCTGTGCGGATTTGCGGAACTTTCCATCCGTTGCGATCACGTGGATGGCTCTTCCTCCGTGCCCATTGCTTATGTGGAGGGCTGGTATGTCGATCCCGACATGCGCGGCGGGGGCGTCGGACGCCGGCTGATCGAGGCCGCCGAACAATGGGCGCTCGCCTGCGGGTTCAAAGAGTTGGCCAGCGACGCCGAGCTGGACAACGACCCCGGCATCCAAGCCCATCTCTCCTGTGGCTTCGTCGAGGCATGCCGCGCCGTGCATTTCATTAAGCGGCTGGCGTAGCGATCTGTGCGGAGTGCTACAATTCCATACGCCGCCGCTGCGGGTCCGCGGCAGTCGTTCGCGGAATGCTCGCGTTGCGCGCCCGGCCTTCGGCCCAGTTTCGGAGCCGGTTGATCTGTTCGTCCATCGTTTTGGCGAGCGGGACAGTCTCGCGGAGGGCCGCCAGAATGTGTTCGGTCGCCAAATCCTGTCCTGCGTAGAAAGCGTCGTACAGCGCGCTAATAATTGCTTCCTCGACCTCCGCCCCGCTGAAATTGGCGCTGCATTCCACCATCGCCCACAAGTCAAATTTCTCAGGATCGCGTCTTCGCTTACCCAGGTGAATGCGAAAGACTTCTTCCCGCTCCGCTTGCGAAGGCAGGTCAACAAAGAAGATGTCGTCGAGCCGTCCTTTGCGCAGCAGCTCTGGCGGTAATTGCGAAATATCATTGGCCGTCGCCACCACAAAGACCGGCGCAGTTTTTTCCGACAGCCACGTCAGAAATGTTCCGAAAACGCGCGCGGTTGTGCCGCCGTCGGTCCCGCCCGACGATTGCGAGCCCGCAAATGCCTTGTCGATCTCGTCCACCCAGAGAATCGCCGGCGCGACTGACTCGGCAACCGCGATGGCCCGACGGACATTTTCCTCCGACGAGCCGACCAGGCTGCCAAACATCCGGCCCATGTCGAACCGCAGGAGCGGTTGTTGCCAGAGGTTCGAAACCCCTTTGGCACACAGGCTTTTTCCGCAGCCCTGCACGCCGAGAATCAGAATGCCCTTGGGCGGGGGCAGGCCAAAGTCACGCGCTTTGGCCGTGAACGTGATCGCCCGTTTTTGCAGCCAATCCTTGAGCACCGACAGCCCGCCGACATGCGAAAACGTTTCGGTCGTCGCGTAATACTCGAGCAACCCGCTCTTGCGAATAATTTGCTGCTTCTCGGCAAATACCTCGTTGACATCGTCTGCCGTTAGCCGCTCGTCCTGGACGATGATCTTGGCGAATACGTTCTCAGCCTCGCCCAAAGTAAGGCCGAGGGCTGCCTGGAGCAAACGCTCGCGCCCTGCGCCATCCAGGTCGACTTTCACCTGCTTGAACTGCCGAACGTCTTCGATGATGTAGTTCAGCAATTCCCCAAGCTCCTCCCGGTCGGGCAGCGGAAAGCTGAGGACCGTGACTTCCTTTTCCAATTCCGCGGGAATCTCCAGCGTCGGCGACACCAGGATGATAGTCTTGAAACTGTTCTTCAGGTGTAACGCGATCTCCTTAAGCTTTCGGATGATCGCGAAGTTGCTTTTCGTCAAAAACGGGTGGAAATCTTTGAAAATAAAAATCGCGGGCTCGACCTGTTCGATCACCTGATCCAGCGCGGTCAATGGATCTTTGGTCGCCGGGTTGCGGTGTTTCTGTGATTGCAGCGAAGTTCCACCGGGCACGATTCCGGTGCTGAAACTCCACTCAAATACTTTTTTCTGCCGGCGCTGCGCGATGGACATCACGACCTTTTGCACGCGCATTTCCTCACTGGACAGGATGTAGAGGATCGGGTAGCGGGCCCGGATCAGGGTTTCGATTTCACTTTGCAGCTTCACTTGGCCGAAGGTGGAGTGTGCCAGCTTACAGGCAACAGCCTTTTCGTTGCTTCGTCCACGTGGGTGATAACGCGCTGACGAATGTTCGGATCATCGGGATTCAACTCGCTCAACACAGCAGCCATCGCGGGCGTCAGGTTGTGGGCGTAGATTTGCCCGTCAGGCATGATCAGGACTTCGGATGTCAGTTCGTCTTTGGGAGGCTGTGGCTTCATGCAATGAGGTTCAGTTCAAATTCACGCGCAACATGCCGGGCGCGATCAAGCTCCGCGGGGGAGCAAAGCCGGCGCAGTTCAGGATGAAAGTGTGATTGCCAGCCCGGCCAAAAGCCCTCCCGCAGACTTACTTTCGCGCCCGCCAACTCCTCGGCTATCCACTCCGCGATGGGCGCCCAGCAGCAATCAACGTGTCCCGGCATAACCAGATGGCGAATAATCAACTCGGCGTCGCGAGCGGACCAAAGTAGGTTCTCCCGCACAACTTGCGTGTAATTTTGCACGTGCGCCAGGCGCAAAGCGCATCGGTCATTTCCAAATTTATAGTCAGCCAGCCAGACATCAAAGACTCCCGCCAGAAGCTCTCGAGCTTGCTCTGAGCCGTGCGCATTGGTCTTCCACACCAGCCGCCCCTGCCGGGGTAAAACACTCACAATTTCAAGGGCCGTGGGGAGATGAATCGTCGGCTCGCCGCCAAGGATCATCACCGTGCGCGCGCCTTTGTCCAGAGCAGCCGCGGTGCGCTCCGCCAATTTCGCCAAATCCACCCCCTGCCCGGCGCGCGGATTCCAGCTTTGCCTGCCTGTGATACAGAAGGCGCAGCGCAAATCACACCCGTTGAACGCAATCGCGAAGGTAGGGATTAACTCAAGTTCATCCGCCACTTCGACCTGCGCCGAGAACACTCGTGCTATGGATCCGGCGTGACATCTGCCCGCAGGAGTAGCGAGGCGATTCACGCCGCAATGATGCGCGCAGAAATGACAATCTGCCAGCATCCGCCGCGCGGTAATGCTTCGCTCGGCGGCCGTCCGTTGACGATCCGGACAGTGTGGCGTCCCTGCCGATGCCGGAATTTCTGCGCGCTCTGCGACCATCTCAACGCGAGAAGAGCCGCGCCAGCCAGCCTTTGCGCCGCGGAGCTTCATTAGAAATCGAGTTCTGGAGTCGCTCGGCAACGGCGGGCGGAACGGAAGTCCTTTCGGCATCATGTCGCAGGATGTCTTCCACAGTTGTGAGCTCGCGAGTGGTCGCTTGCTGGCGTTGTTCGGCGGTCGTCTTATGTTCCTGCTCGGCCTGATTTTCCGTGCGCTGTTGCAGCTTGCGCGGTCCCGGGTTCATATTCATTCCAATTGCTGAAAGTTAAGGGCGAATGCCTTGCGGGCGCGATGCAGCTTGCCACGGACGGCGTCCGCACTCTGACCCGTGAGTTCGCCGATCGCGTCGTAGCTCAACTCCGCATCGGCGACCAGCAAGAGCAGAAGGCGGTATTCCTCCGGCAAACGGTCCAGCGTTTTCTGAATGCGTTCGCCGAGTTCCGCCGTCTCCAGAACACGCAGCGGGGTGTCGCTGGCCGTCGAGCTGTGTTCCCAAAACGCGTCGTCGACGTTATTGACCATCGCGCGGTGATGCCACGACGTCAGAAGATTGCGGCAATGATTGATCGCAATGCGATAGAGCCAGGTGCGCACCGCGGATTCACCGCGGAACTGCCGCAGACTTCGGAACGCTTTCAGGAAGATGTCATGCGTCGCGTCCTCCGCCTGCGTGGGATTGGAGAGCAGCCGTAACGCCAGATAATAAATAGGCCGCGAGTGCTCCTCGTAAAGGGCGCCCAGTTCCGTCGAGCCCCAGGCTTCGGGACGGGCCAACCCCGCGCGAAGCGCCGTTCCGGACTCGATGGTCTCGACCGAGGTCATTAACATTCAGACAACTCAGCCATGGGATTGTCACGCAAAAGCCATGCTAAACGTTAATAATAGCATACACTAGGTTTGCGGCATAGTTAAGGCCCGCGGACACCTGCTAACCGGTTGGCTGATTTTGCTGTTTGGTTTTGATGTTTGATGTCCGATAATAGCAGCGAACTGAGTGCATACGGAACTGCCCAAAATAAGTTTCATTATGCCGGCTCTCAACGCGGCCGGGATCATTGAGAATTGTCTTCGCTCCATACGGCGGCAGGACTATCCGCAGGATCGGATAGAGATTCTTGTGGGCGACGCCGGCTCGAAAGACGGCACCAAAGACCTCGTGTTGAAGCACGGCGGACAGGTTTTTCCCGATCATGGCCGGAATATTGAAGATGGGAAGAAGGCTGCGCTCATCCACGCGACAGGCGAATACATCGTCTTTATCGATGCGGACAACGAAATTACCCATCCCGATTACATACGGCTCGCGGTAAACGCGCTGGCGCACAACCCGTCGGCATTTGGCGTCGAGAGCTACTATCTTCCTTCGCCGAAAATGAGCTCGTTTTGCGCCTATCTGACGCACCTTTTGCATATTAGCGACCCGGTTGCATGGATGATGAGCATCAAACCTGTTTTTCTGGGGGCCAATGACGAGGTCGAGCGTTGGACTTTTCCAAAGGGCAGCATGGCTTATCCGGTGGGATCAAACGGATTTGTGTTTCGGGCATCTGAACTCGACGGCGTCAGGGCCCGCGAAGAATACTCAGACACACACACGTCGGTGAGGCTGATTCAGGCTACGGGAAAACGGGAATGGCTGCGGATTCGGGGTCGCGGTGTTCATCACTACTATGTCCAAACGCTCCGTGAGTTCGTCAAAAAACGCCAACGCGCCACGTGCCACTTTTTGGATATGCAAAAGCAATATGGCTTCTCGTGGACGGAACGGAAGCCGCGGGTGCCCGGGTGGTTTGCTTGCGCGTGGTGCGCGAGCTTTTTCCTGCCTTGTGCGCAGATGCTGGTTGGACTGGTGCGCAGCGGAGACCTGCGGTGGTTATGGCATCCTTGGGCTAGTTGGGCGTCAGCCTATGGCGTCCTCAGCGGCTGGTGGATCTACAAACGGCGCGGCGGAGACCGGAAGCTGATCCACAGCCTGCAGCCGCGGCAGGTTCTGAAATCTTAAGCGCCCGACCCATCCTGGATTTTTTGGAACTTCACAAACAGCGTGTTAAACCCGCGTTCCCGCGCGTAGTCACAATCCGTTAAAGCCTGCGATTTGGCCTTTAGAAAGCGGTCGCGCCGAAAAATCCACTTTGAGACGTAAAGATTCCAGGCATCCAGTATTTCGCCATAACCGGCCTTGACGGCATGTTTAACAACTCGAAAACCGGCTTGCCCAGCGAGTTTTTCAAAAAAATCCAGGCTATAATGCCGGTGATTGATCATCCAATAGGTTGGGTCGCCCAGGATTGCACGCAGGGTCCGATTCGGCGTGGAGAGATAAAAGACGCCTTTCGGTCGCAGGACCCGGCTAACTTCGTGGAACATAATGGGTTCGGTGTTTTTGGGAATGTGCTCAATGACCTCCCAGGATACGACCGTATCGCACGACGCTGTCTCAAGCGGAACTTCGATAGCGCTTCCCTGGCGAAACACCACGTTGGGAAAACGCACGTGCCGCGACGCCGTCTGAAGGTCCGCATCTGTCATGTCGATTCCCGTGATGTGCCGCACGCCGTTCCTGGCCGCCCACAGCTCAAAAAATCCGTAGCCGCACCCGATATCGAGAATATCTTTGCCTTCGACATCCTGGCACTCAACAAACTGCTCGACGGTGAATTTCAGCCGTCCGTGCAGTTCGGTCGGTGTCGGCTCACTGAGAATGTTGCGCATATCGGCTCAAGAACAGGCGCGAGAGAATACGAAACCTCTAAGAGCCACAGCAAGGGCAACTTGCCGGATAGGTCCAAGAATGCGCAGAGCCTCCCGAGGGACTTAGCCATCCCGGTTGGAGTCCTCTTTCTGTTTTGATTCGGGCACTGGTTGAAACCTCTCGCGCCGTTCCCTGATGAGAGGCGCCTTACGATCCACTTCATCCATCAGTTGCTGCGCCTCCTCTGGAGTGCGCACGATTTTCGGGCGCAGGAACACCATGAGTTCCACTTCGCGGCGGATCTTGTCCTTCTTCTTGAATGCCCAACCGAGCCCGGGAATACTTCCGAGGATCGGCGTTTTGCGCAGCGTGTCGGAAATCTGTTTTTGGATAATCCCGCCGAGCACCAGCGTTTGGCCGTCCTTGACAGTCAGGTCGGTCCGAAAATTTCGCGTGTCGAGAATTGCGCCGCCGAAGAGGGTTTGGCCGGGGACTATGGCCGAAGATTCAGTGCGGATTTTGAGCGCCACATCGCCTGAATTGTTTATGTGCGGCGTGACTTCGAGAATCACTCCAACGTCTTTGTAGGAGAAGGTTTGGCTCAAGGTGGCTTCGGGGGTGGTCTGGCTGCGGTCGATAAAGGGAACCTGCTGTCCCACAAACAGTTTGCCCATCTCGTTGTCCGCCACATTGATCTGCGGTTCGGCCAGGACCGTGGCGTCAGTTGTCCGGCGCAGAAACTGGATGAGAAAATCAAGATTGATCGTGGTGTTGATCACGCCTGCGCGCATCGAATTGAGTGATTGGGAGATGACATCCGTTTGGCCGCCGAATTCCTCGGTATACCGACCGCGCGTAAGGGCGAGAACGGAATTATCAAGGTCATCGGCCGTGAAGACCGCGCCGCCGTCGGGGGACCAGCGTACTCCGAGTTTATCCGTAAAGTCCGTTGACACTTCCACAATTTTGGCCTCGATCAACACCTGCGCTGTCGGCGCGTCCAAATCCTGGATCAGCTTCAGGACCTGCGGCAGGAAATGGACGTTGGCGGAAATCAGGAGCGCGTTGGCCCGGTGGTCTGGCACAATGCGGACCCGCCCAACGAGGTCGCTGACCGGACGAGTGACCGCGCGGCCGTCAGTGGTGCGGAAATTGTCCGGCTGCCCGCCCAGCCATGGATAATAACCTTCCTCGCGGGCTTCCTGTTCGAGGGCAAAATCTCCGACGCTGCTTGATCCCTGCTGCTGTTGCTGGCGCGGATCGCCTTGCTGGTTCGGTTGCTGTGGCGTCGAGCGCAAGGGAGGCGAACCGTTCTTGGCAAATAAGATGTTAATACTGTTGGCGACGGTTGCCGCCTTGGCGAATCTCAATTGCACGCGCAGCGTGCTTTCGCCCGCCGACGAGGGCGTATCGAGGTCTTTGAGAATGCCTTCGATCGCATCAAGGTTCTCTTTGGAATTGGAAGTGACGATGATAGCATTGGCGTACGGCTCGCTCGTAATCCGCACCTTGCCATAAAGCCGGCCCCCCTGGCGGTCCCCGGATTCCTGCTGCTGCTGCGAAAATGGCGAATAATACCCGTCCCAATACTGCCGCTGGGGCTGCCGTTTGAGAAATAGCTCGTTGAGAATGTCTTCGATATCCGTCGCGCTGACGTACTTGAGCCGATAGATTTTCGGCGCGAGACTCTCGTCATCAACGGGCTCGTCGAGCGCCTCAATCATTTTGGCGATATTCTCGATCATCGACGGTGGGGCCTGGACAATGACGGTATTCCGGCGTCGGTCGGCAACAAACGTTGGCTTCGCCGGACCGCGGCTGCTCATCGACGAGTAACTGAAAATGTAAAACGGATAACGCGATTGGCCGCCGGAATCCTGGTTCAATTCCTGCAACTGCTTGGCGACTTCCTCCGCGTCGGCGTTTTTAAGGAGGAAAGTCTTGATAATCTTTTCCTGAGCCTCAGCCGTATCGAGCGTTTCGACGAGTGTTTCAATGAGGTGGAAATTGGATTCACTGGAGAGAACGATCAAGGAGTTCGCCCGCGTATTGTAAGAGATCTCGATAACGTCCTTGACTGATTTGCCGCTGAGCTTCTGGTAGAGTGGATTTAAATCCCGAACGAGATCTTCCGCGCTGACATGTTTGAGTTGAATAACTCGGATCGCCACGTCGCGCGGTTTTTCCGTGTCGAGCAGGTCGATCAGCCGTTTCACTTCGGGCATTTTGGATTTTTGCGCCGCAACAATGAGCCGGTTGGACACTTTGTCCGGCCAGACACGCACCTGCTGGCCTGCCGCGCCGGCGCCGCTGCCAGAAGAAGAACTGCTGCTGCTCGGGGGTGAAGGCGGAGACGATTCCGAGATCATGGGCGGGCTTGATGATGAGGAAGATCGCGAACTGCTCGAGGAGGACGATCTCGAAGGGGACGAAGAGGACGAGGGCGACGAAGGCGGCGCGGGTTGCGCGTTCAGCACCAGCGTCAGCAGAGCGCCCAGTTCTTCAGCCTCCGAATGTTTCAGGGTGAAGAATTCAATCACGGTGTCGCCCCCCGACGCGACATCCAGTTCCCGAATCAACTCGCCCACCGTCCTGATATTGTCCGTGAAATCCGTAATAATAAGTTGTTGCGCGCGTTCCGCGACTTCAACTGTCGATTTCTCGGAGAGCACGGGTTTGACCTTGTCCCGGATTTCGGTCGGCGAAACATTTTTCAGTTGAAAAATTCGAATGAGGCGTTGCCGCCCGTCCGGAAGCGCGCCGGTGCCGTTGTCCACCAATTCCGGGCTCAGTTTGGGATCCTTGCTCTCGGGCAAAATGAGAATCGACTTGCTGGTTTCAATCGCGGTAAAGCCCTCCAGTTGCAGCGCCCGATAGACCAGGTTAATCGCGTCCCGCGCGGGAAGTTTCTTTGAACTGACGATTGTCAACTGGCACTGCGCCGCTTTGTCCTTGATGACGCTCTTGCCCGTCGCTTTGGCGAGCCACTGAATCACCATGTTTATATCCGCGCCCTGGAAGCTCACCTGGATCTCGTCCGCGGGCGAGATCGGCCCGGTCTCGACAGCTTCACTTGGGAGCTTTGCCGGCTGGGCCGGGGCGCCGGGATTGGCAGCCGGTGCTGGGGCTTGCGCGTGATTGTGCAGGGATGAACTGCCGAGGAGCAGCATTAAGGCAAGGCACAGGCGTGTTCGTGCCAGCGCGAACGTTGAGGAATAGGGTGCTGAGTTCACTGAGGACCTTTTTCTGGTTTGGGTAGAAGGGATTCACTGCCGAAGCCGGAGAATAATGTCAATTCTTTCTTTTGATCTTCATGCTCGACCAGCACACGGTTGGTGCCAACGCGCAACAGTTTAACGCCATCCAGTTCCTCTCCTTCACGGATCAGGCCGGTTTGTCCGTTCGGCGCGCGGAGAAAGGCGTCCTGGCCCGCGATGCCCAGCAGCGCCATGGGCAGCGGCCGCACGACCGCGCCAAGGATTTCGCTTTGAGTAATCCGGTCCACCCGCGCCTGAATTGCCGGGGGCAGATCGGGTTTCTTCCGGCCCGATGAGCTTCGCCGCGGAGCGGCATTCGTCCCCGGAGGCGCGTTGGTTTCTTTTGATTCTGATTTCGCCGGCGCGGGGACCGCCGCCACCGCCGTCGCGGATAACTTCAATGCATCAAGAGGATTTTTGCGAGCAACGATTCGGACGACCTGAGCGCAGATCAGCGCAGCCAAAATGATGCAGATGATTCTTATAACTGATCTGTAGCGCTCAAGCATTTGGAGACGGCTCCTTCTTCCATTGTTCGAAATCCAGGATGACAATATTCAGGTTCATCTTGAGCATGCCTGGTTTCTTCTCGGGATTGAGCTGCACAGACTCGACGATCAGCGGGAATCCGAGGGTTCCGATCTGGTGCAAGAATGCCGCTACCGCGGGGACCTGGCCCGTGCCCTCCATCTGAATGGAGGTCATCTCCCGCGCCGACGCGCGCCCGGCTGATTCGCGGATCGGACCGAGTTGGACGCCGCCAGCCTGGGCGGCTTTCTGGATCGCGGCGCTTGCATCGGCGACCAAGGTGGCGCGGACCAGTTTTTGCGGATCGATTTTGAAGTTTTCCTTAAGCTTCTGCGCGAGAAGCACGCGATTCTCGTAAGGCTGCACTTCGCGTTTGAGTCGTTCCGCGCGGGCGAGAAGGTCGTGATATTCCGCCCGCTTCGCCTCGATCCGTTTCCAACCGCCAATCCCGAAAAACACCACGAGATAAACGGCGATGCCGATTCCCGCCATGCGAATCGTGCGTTTCTCTCGCTGACTCAAAGTGCGCATCGCTAGCCTCGAGTCGCTGTCGCCGGGACTGCTTCCAGCGATGGCGGAGTTTGGGTTGCACCCGGAGTTGGACTTTCGGGTTCAGGTTTGGCGCTCGGCGCATTCGTGGCTTTCGCATCGCGCGCGGGCGTGGTTGGAGCCGGTTTGCGATCCCCGACGGCTTGCCATTGGCCCGCGATCCGCACGGTCACCTTCTGCCGGTCTGACGACGGATTCTGCTCCTCAATAACAAGGGACGAGAACGCGCTGGACTCGATAAGCCGGGAGCGAAACTGCATGACTTGCTGCGGATCGCGCATCGTCGCTCGGATGGATACGTCCCCCCGGCGAGTCATCGAGAGCGCATCGATGCGCGTGCCGGAGGGCGCGGCATTGGCCATCGCCACTAAAGGATCGAAATAGGCTGGCTGATTGGTTTGCAGATATTGGAGGAAACTCAGTTCGCGCTCCAGATTCGGGAGTTTTGCGCGATAAGCGTTTACCTCGGCGATTTTGCGCACCAACCGGGGCTTGTGGGTCAGCACTTCGGCATATCGCAGCGCAAAGGACACAAGCGCCAGGAGAATTGCCGCCGCCGCCCATTTCCAGGCCGAAGGCGTCCAGGTCTGTTCCACCTCTCGCGATGCCGCAAGTTGCAGCAGAAGCGATGGTGCCGAGCCATTCTCTTCGAAGCACCGTTTCAGGCCGAGGATTGCCGATGAACGCCCTTCGCCCGAAGGTGTTTCAAGCCGTTCCCAGCGCGCACCTTGGGCAATGACGTCGGCGAACTGCGGTGTGATTTCCGCACCGTCGCCGGTCGCGACGTACAACTTCTGGCCGATCCACTTTGGCTGGATGCTTTGCGCCAGCTCACCGTTGTCCTGCCCTTCTGCTGCCGAGTATCCCGCGAGCTCCCGCACGCCCCACGGCAAGGCGCGAATGGCGGCAGGTGCGCCGTGTTCAAACGATATCAATTCCGAATGGCCCACGCCGATCTCCAGCACCGCGAATGCGTCCGGGGGTCCCGAGCACAGTGCGCTGCGCGCCAATGCCCCGAGCGTAAAGACCGGCGTCAACCCGCATGCGCGAAGAATTTGCGAATATTCCTCAACGACATCGCGCTTCACCGCGGCCACCAACACCTCCTGCGTGCCCGGCGCCCCGTTGCGTCGCGTTAAGACTTCAGTTAGTGGGCGGTAACCCCAGGCCAACTCCTCGGGTCCGAGCGGGAATTCGCGTTCAATCTGCAAAACGAGCAACCGCTCCAGCTCGTCCTTCGAACACTGCGGGAGCGAGATCCGGCGCAGCGACACGCCGCGCGCGCCAATGGCGCAGATCGCTCGCAAACGGGGCTGCCACGAGCGCTTGCGCACAAACACCCGCAGGCTCTCGGTCAACCGCTCGACGCATTCCGGCATGAGCCGGCCGCTCTCCTGGCGGTCAAGTGAAAGCTCCAATCCATCGTCCCCGTCGAGCGCCCGCAAGGCGGTCTGTCCGATTTCGATATAGATGCCCGGTGAGCTAATGAACGGCAGCGCTTTCACAGGTCCTCCCGGTAGGACAGCGTCTCGACATTCCCCGAACTGACGCGCACTACCATCTCGACTCGTCGCCGTGCGCCCGTCAAAGGCACGCGACCCTCGCTCAAGATCCGAAACGTTTCCGAACGCGCGCAGATTTTGGGCGCGAGCTGCTTGAAGATATCGCGTGTCATTCCGTCCACTTTCAAAACAGCGGCGATATTGGGGAAATATCCAGCCGATTTACGGTAGGCGACAATGGCCTGCCCCAACTCGCGTGATACGCCCGGCAAACACGCCAGCACCTCCGGACTCGCCGTGTTGATATTGATCGCCCCGGGCTGTTCCGTGTCCGACCCCGTCGTGATATCGTCGGCAATTTCAATCAGCAAATCTTCGTTGATTAACGGCGGACCCGTCGGTTGCAGGTTGGGCTGAGCTTCACTTGAACGCTGGCGACTCTGCTGCTGTGGCAGAGGTGTGCCCGAACGCGCTCCACTCTGCGGCCCTCCACCCGGCGGCCTCCGTGAGTTCTCCTCTACGGCGCCCGGACTTTGCGGAACCATCGCTCGCACGTCCAACAAATCGGCGATGGTTTCAAATTCGTCCTGATTCCGATACGCGACGATCGCTTTCGCCAGTTCTTCAGATATTCCGCGGACGGACGACAGCGTTCGTTCATCGGCTGATTTGATGTCAACGCGCGCTTGTCCCGCCGAGTTCTCATTCCGCGCCATCGAATCGATCGTCAGCAACTCCGACCAACCACTGTCGAGAACGCCATCGGCATCGTCCACGGGCAGCGACGCTCTGCCGTCGTCTTCCTCCGGGTCGAGCAGCCCGTTTTGGTTCGCGTCCTCGCCCGACAGCAATTCCCGTGTCACCCCGCGCACCATCAATAGTTCGCGCATTGTCTGGAACGGCCCATTTCGCGGCAAGTACGGCGGTCGCAACGACGCATAATGCTCAGCCTCGGCGCCGGAAGGTCGCGCCGAATTATCTCCGTCGCGCCAGTCCTGGATTGCTGCCAGCACGTCCTCTGTCATGCCCAGGATCTTGCTCAATTCCTGGGACGAGGCGTGATTCACGTTCAGCCGGCTTTCCTCGTCACTCACGCCATAGAGTATCCCGCCCCCCTCGTCCCGGCGTCCCTGGCGGAACACACTGAACTCACCGCGACCCAACCGCACGTCTCGAAATTGCTCCGGCAAACTGTGCAACTCACCGCTGTGGCTTTTCACCGCGCGCTGGCGTTCCATCATGTCGCGATAGAGCAGCGCCTTCGCCTTTTCGACCCCGGCCAACGCCAGATAGCGCGCCTGAATCGTGTCGGCATAGTTTTGCGTCACTTTCAGGTCCAGCCGCGCCAGGTGCAGCACGCCGATCACCACGACCGACAGCAGCGTCAGACACCATAGAAGTCCAACGAGCACCGATCCGCGCCTTTGGGTCATTGTTGCCCTCCGCCGCTTTGCGCGGGTTGTTGGGGTGTGCTCGGGCTTGCCGACGCATCACTTGTCTCACTCGCGCCGCCTCGAAACACGCCCGCTAAATTCAGCCGCGCGACAGTCTGAAACATCAGCGACTCGGCGCTTTCCTGGTCCGTCTTTCGGGTCTTCGCGGCTTCAAACCAAACCGTGATTCGCACCGCCTCGGGCATGCCGGTCAGATTCGCCTGCTCGATTAGAGAGTTCTGGGCCCTGCCGCGGCCTTCGGCATCCCCCCAATCGTCATACCATTTCCACCCATCGTAATACTCGAAACGCAACCCGCTGATCCCTCTCGCGATTTCCTCGCGAGTTCCGCCGGAAAGCGGTTCGCCGTCAGGCGTCGCGTCCCGCCGCCGCCACACGCTGAAACTGCCCGACTCCGGCTCCGTCACGACGAAGTAACTGACTTCGCAAAAATCCGCTTCGCCGGCGCGGCGCGGCGTGTAATTACGCGTCCCGAAATCCAGATTGTCCGCCTCCACGCCGCCCAACATGCGGTCCATTCCAAGAAACTCAAATTCCTTTGACAACGCGCAGGCGGAGCGCAAATCCGCGCTCATGATCGCCAGCGCCACCCGCGCGCTCTGCGTCATATCCGCCCGCGCCTGAATTAACTTCTGACTTGCCAATGCGGAGTTCAGACAAAGGTAACCGCTCACGAGAATCACGGCCATCAGCCCTGAGCTGATCACCAGTTCGATCAGCGTGAATGCCCTGTGCCGCATAAATGCCGAACTCCGCCGACGATCTCCGGCATCCGATTTCCCCGTCGGAGTTCCGCATTTATGCGGCGTCACAGCGCCCCCTGCCTTTGAAACCTGTATCCTCACGGCCGCCTCCTTTCGCCGTTCGGCGCTCTTTCTTCCTTCCTCCTCTGCGCCGCCGCTTCATCATCAGGGTACTCAAGCGGATCGAAAAACAAAGTCCGTAACTCGTAAATCCGCTTGCCTGTCTGCGCATGTTCGATCACGACCTTCACATCAAACAGCCCGCCAAGTTCGGTCGGGGTCACCGTCTGCCGCCATTGATACGCTGACAGGCTTTCCCCGCAGTCTCCGTCCATTTCTCCTTCCAGCACGAATCCATCCGCGCGCAGAATCTCAATTTGCTCCGCGGCAACCAGCGCGGCCGCCGTCTGCAACTCAGCTTCCTTGTTCGAGCTCAGTGCAGTTGTAACCCCCTGCATCATCCCCGCGAGCCCAACCCCCAGAATCAAAATGGCGCACAACACTTCCACGAGCGAAAAAGCCGCGCGACCTTTGGATGCAGACCTGCTTAACCATAGAGATGCAGAGGGACAGTATGTCCCTCTCTGCGCCTCTGTGCCTCCGCGGTTAAAACAGTCTCGCGTCTTCATTCGCGTCCTTGCTCGACAATGTGCACGCGAGCCGTTGTCGGGTTGATCCTGAGCGCGAGGCGAAAACCTTCGCGGTCACGGAGCAGCACCTCCCGGTTGTCCGCCGTGCCGTCTGCGTAAAACGCAATCACTTCGCCGCTTCTTGGCGGCGCCTCGGCCTCTTCGACCTGCGGTTGCTCGGCAGGATCCGCATCGGCCTCTCGTATCTCGAGCGTAATGCGCGAATCGAACGTTCCTTCTAAAGGAGTCGTATCTGCCGTGCGCCTCTCGCAATGGACCGCATACCGGCCGTTCCTTTTGTCAAGGCTGACCTGGTAAGTCTGGTTTAACGTGACTGCGCGGCTGTTCGCCAGGTTGAATACATCCACCAGCTTGCGCGCGGTCGAGCGCAACAGAGCGTCCTCGTAGGTGCCCCTCATGGCGGGCACGACCATCGCCGTCATGATCGCAATTAGCAGCAAAACGACCATCAGCTCGATTAACGTAAAACCGCGCCGACAAAATCGTTTTGCTATTTGCACGCTCATCCGCCTATTGCCAATTGCCTATGTCCGCACCCTCGCCCTCTCCGCCGTCTGCGCCGCCGGCGCCACGCGACCACAAGTCAAAACTCGTCGGATGATGGACTCCCGGGACGCGATACTGATACGGATTTCCCCACGGGTCCGGGCGCAACATCTTGATATAGGGCCCGCGCCATTTGCTGGCTTCACCCGCTGGCGTCTCGACCAGTACCTTCAGTCCCTCTTCGGCGGTTGGGTAACGATCCATGTGAATCTGAAACCGCTCGATGGCCGATTCCAGCTCGGCGATCGTCGATTTCGCCGAACTCACCCTTGCGTCATATGTCGTCCCGATGAACTGCGGGATGATCGTCGCCGCTAAAATCCCCAGCACAATCACCACCACCATTATTTCAATCAACGTAAACCCACGCGTGCGCTCCATTGCAGTGCTCAACGCGCTGACGCTTCTTTCATTAACACCCCGCTTCAGCGGGGTGTTGCGGACGAGACGTGAAGAGAAAACTGTTTCAACAGTTTTCGACAACTCATCGACACGCACCATCATTCTCATGCTTTCTTTCCAGTTAGACGTTTTTCTCAGCGAATTCCCCGGCTCATTTTGAAGATCGGCAACAACAGCGCGATCACCATAAATCCAACCATCGCCCCGACGACCACGATCAACACCGGCCCAAGCAAGGATACTAGCGTCCTGGTTCGCGCCCGCATCTGTCGCTCTTCGATCCCCGCCACTTTCAGTAGCATCTCATCGAGCTTGCCGCTTTCTTCTCCCACATTGATCATTTGCACGACCGTGTTGGGAAAAATCCGCAGCTTCCGGAGTGGCGTCGCCAGCGAATCGCCTCCCCTTGTCTCTTCCGCGACGCGTGCAATAAGATTTGCGATCATCAAATTGCCAATGGTGTTCTCCACGATCTTGAGCGCCGGCAACAGCGACACGCCGGCCTTCACTAATGTGCCCAGCGTTCGCGCGAACCGGCTCAACGCCGCAGTCTGAAAGACCGGCCCGATCAAGGGCACCTTCAAACGCATTTTGTCCCACGCCAGCGCGCCACCCGGCGAGCGCAGATACCATCGCAATCCTCCGGCGACCAGAAAGCCTCCGCACAAAATCCAGAGCCAATAATTCTGCAGCCCTTCGCTCACGCTCAGCAGGATCCGCGTCGGCAGCGGCAGCACCGCCATCATATCTTTCAACATCCCAAACAGCCGCGGCAGCACCAGCCCAAGCAGGATCGTCACGGTCAACACTCCGAACCCAAGAACAAACAGCGGATACGAAACGGCCGTCATTACTTCACTTCGGACCTCATCCTCATGCTCGAGCAGGTCCGCCAGGTCGCTCATCACTTTCGGCAGCACCCCCGCTTCCTCCCCCACCCTCACCATGCTCACATAAAGCTTGCTGAACAGTTTTGGATGCTCGTCCAGCGCGGTCGAAACCGCCGCTCCCTTCCTCACCGAATCCGAGATCTGCAGCACTACCGACTTGAGCGCCGGATTCTCTTCCTCGTGCCCCAGCCCCTCCAGCGCCTGCGGGATTGGGATCCCTGCGCTCAGCAGGGCCGCCATTTCCCGGGTGAACGCCGTGATCTCCTTGCGTCGGATCCCCGTTCCCATCCGGAACGGCCGTCCCGTTTCCGTCGGCGCGGCCGGTGCCGCAACCTCGCCGTTTCCTTCCACCGCCGCGCTTTCCAGACTCGAGGGAAACAAGCCGCGTTCCGCTAAAATCGATAACGCAGCTTTGCGATTCTCTGCCTCAACCACTCCCTTGACCGGCGCTCCGCCCCCTTCGATCGCTTGATACCGAAACGCCGTCATTCGGTTTGATCCCCCGAAGAAACGCGCACGATTTCCTCCAACGACGTGATTCCATCGGCCGCCTTCTGCAATGCGTCCTGATGCAGAGTGATCATCCACTTCGACGCCGCCGCTTTCAGTTCTGCGCTCGACCGCCGTTGCAGGATCAATTCCCTTAACTCCCCGTTGATGACCAGCAATTCGAAAATCCCGATCCGTCCCCGATAGCCAGTCCCGCGGCACTCTTCGCATCCAGTCCCCTGTTGATAACGGCCCGCCAGTTTCCTCCCGCCGAACTGCGCCAACCGCGCTCGCATCGCGTCTGTCACCGTGTACTCGCCGATGCACTCCCGGCAAATGCGCCGCACCAGCCGCTGCGCCAGCACGCCTTCCAGCGAGGAGGAAATCAGGAACGCCTCCACTCCCATATCCAGCAGGCGCGTCACGGCTCCCGCCGAATCGTTCGTGTGCAGCGTGCTGAATACCTGGTGGCCAGTCAGGGCCGCGCGGATCGCGATCTCCGCCGTCTCCGAATCGCGAATCTCCCCCACCATGATTACGTCCGGGTCCTGCCGCAGGATCGAACGCAGCCCATTCGCAAACGTAAACCCCCGATTCGGACGCACCGGGATTTGCGCTACCCCCGCCAGCTCGTATTCCACCGGATCCTCAATGGTCAGAATCTTTTTCTCGGGCGCATAAATCCCGTTCAGAATTGAATACAGCGTCGTCGTCTTCCCGCTCCCGGTTGGACCCGTCGCGAGAAAGAGTCCGTGCGGCTTCTCCACCAAATGCGACATCACCGACGCTCTCTTGTCGTCCAGGCCAAGCTCCTGCAACGTGAGCACTTTCGAGTTTTTCTCCAGCAAGCGCATCACCATGCTCTCGCCGTAAATTGTCGGCATGGTTCCCACCCGGATGTCCACCCGTGCTCCGCGATGATTGATTTGGATATGCCCATCTTGTGGCATGAAGCGCTCGGCAATGTTCATGTCCGCCATGATTTTCACGCGCGAAATCAGCGCCGCGTGGAGTTGCTTCGGTGGCGGCGGCTTCTCGTGAAGCAAGCCGTCGATCCGGTAGCGCAATTGCAGCGTGTGCTCGAAAGGCACCAAATGAATGTCGCTCGCCCGCTCCCGCAACGCGGTGGAAATAATGACATTGACGAGGTTGATCACCGTCGGCTCGTTCGCCATCACCTCGATGTCGTGCAGATTGCGGCTCTCGAGCGCCACCCCGGCCTCCGGGCCGAAATTCTCGACCAATTGCTCAACGGTTAACTGGTAGCTCTCGGCAATCTTCTCAGCGATCTCCGCCGCCGGAACTTCCGATTCACTCACTTCCAGCCCCGTCAGCAGGCGGATGTCGTCGATCACGCGCTGGTTTCCCGGATCAGCCGTCGCGATGCGGAGAGTTCCCCCGGAGATAGCCAGGGGCAGGACACGATGTCTTTTGACAAAATCCGCCGGCAGCACGCGAATCGCCTCGGGAAGTGCCTCCAGCTTGCCCGCGCTCGGCCGGCGCGCCGGAACTTCGGAGCACAGGCTTTCGGGCGCAGGCACAACATGACCGTTGCCGCCCGGCACCTCTGATCGGGGGTCACTCATCTAAACCACTAACACTGCTGCAAGCAATTGGATGCGTTTTCCAAAAGTTTTGTTCATCCGTATATCGCACCGTTGACCTATGATTTAACGCTTTCGCCCCGGATTTTGACCGTACGTCAGTAACTTCCTCACGCATTCGCGGCATGCCTCGCGGGCGTACCCCTTCGGCCTGAATCCAGCGCTTGATGGAACCACCCCTAGAATAAAAAACCCTTGCCCCTCCGGCAATGAGTACTTTCGGACAGTTCGGAAGGCCTTGGTGACTTCCACACGGCAGGACGAAGCGGGCGCGGAAAAGGCGGCGACAAGGTCAGAACTCGACCCGCGAAGTTTTTGCCTACCGAACCCTCAATGGGGCTTTGCAACCCTCGCCGGAAGTGGGCCAATTCCAACCGCTTACACTCCAACCGCTGCCCCAGAAGGGGCCTTCAGGCGAGAGCCTGTTCTGCCGATATTATAGGTAAATGCCTGAGACGCGGCCACCGCGGATACTTCTGGTCGAAGACAGCCTTGTAGTTAAACGGGCGCTCGAGAATGCGCTCCGGGCTGCCGGATGTGAGGTCGTGACTGTCACCACCGCCAGCGACGCCCTTCAGGCGGCTTTCGCCCAAATGCCCGACCTGATGATTCTTGACCTCACCCTGGATGCTGCATCTTTTGACACTTTCCGCGATGGTTTTGCTGTTCTCAATTGGCTGCGCCACATGCTCCGCGGCGCAAACTTCCCGGTAATCATCCATACCGGTGATCCATCGCCGCTCGTTGATGAACGGGCTCGCGCCGCTGGGGTCTTCGCCGTCATTCGCAAAGGCGACCCGGCGACAGACATTTTGAATGTCGTTCGGCAGGCGTTCGAGCAAGGAGGCGCGGTCGAACCTGAGAATTCAGACGAAGCCGGCGCCGC
>JAKEEH010000386.1 GCA_022616725.1 Limisphaerales bacterium
AACGGCATCGGACGCGCCACGGCATTGGCGTTCGCACGTGAGGGCGCCAGCGTGGTGGTCGCCGATGTCTCCGAAGCGGGCAACCAGGAGACGGCACAGATGATTGAGGCACTCGGCAGACGAGCGCTCGCGGTCCGGTGCGACGTGTCGCGCGCCGAGGACGTAAAAGCCGCACTGGCCAAGACCGTTGAGGTTTTCGGCCGACTGGACTTCGCCTTCAACAACGCGGGCATCGAGCCGAAGAAACCGGCTCCAACCGCGGAATACGAAGAGGAAGAGTGGGATCGAATTTTTTCCATCAACCTCCGCGGCATGTTCCTATGCATGAAGCACGAGATTCCATTGATGCTCAAGCAGGGAGGCGGCGCAATCGTCAACACATCCTCGGGCGCGGGAGTTATCGGAATCAAGGGCAGCCCGGCCTACACCGCCGCGAAACACGGCGTCATCGGCCTCACCCGAGCGGCGGCGCTCGATTACGCCGCTCAGAACATCCGCATCAACGCCGTTTGTCCTGGCTATATCGAGACGCCGATGATGGACCGCTTCACCGGAGGCACCGCCGAAGGGCGCGCGAAGGTAATCGCGGAGGAACCGATCGGGCGGATGGGCAAGCCGGAGGAAATCGCGGCAACTGTGGTTTGGCTGTGTTCGGAGGGGGCAGGATTTGTCATCGGCCACGCCATGGTCGTCGATGGGGGCCAAACCGTCTGAAACGGTTTACCACTTCTAATTATGATCCACCGTCGCAAATTTCTTAAAGCCACCGGCGCTGCCGCGCTCGCCTTACCGGCGATCCTCCGCGCCCAAAACACCGCATCGACTCAAACACCAAAGCTAAATATGGAAATCAAAAGAATCGGCTCGCAACCCTCCATCAAGGGACCGGCGGATTGGTTCACCGGCACCGTCCGCATTGATCCCTTGTTCGACCCAAACGCTTCCGCTCGTGCGGGTGCAGCCAGCGTCACGTTCGAGCCGGGTGCCCGGACGGCCTGGCACACGCATCCTCTCGGCCAGAGGCTCATTGTCACGGGAGGCTGCGGCCGGGTGCAGATCGAAGGCGGCCCAATCGAGGAAATCCGCCCCGGCGATGTCGTCTGGTTTCCACCCGGCGTGAGGCACTGGCACGGCGCCTCGCCAACGACTGCCATGACGCACATCGCCATTCAGGAAGCGCAGAACGGCAAGATGGTGGACTGGATGGAAAAAGTTTCTGAAGACCAATATCGCAGGTGACGAACCTCATTTTATGAAAACGAAGACCATGCTTTCAGGATACATTCAAACGCTCCTATTGCTCCTTGCCTTCGCGGTGTCACAACATCTTGGACAAGCGGCCGAACGCACAAACACCAACCGTGGAACGACACAAATGAGAATCAAAATCGGCTCCAGCAATTTCGTCGCAACTCTCGATGACAATCCCACCACAGCCGCATTCAAAGCCATGTTGCCTCTGACCGTCGAGATGCAGGAACTGAACGGGAACGAGAAATTGTACCGATTGCCAAACAAGCTCCCCACGAAGTCATCGAACCCCGGAAAAATCGAAAACGGTGACTTGATGCTTTATGGCGCTAACACCGTGGTGCTTTTCTACAAATCCTTTCCCACCTCCTACAGCTACACACGGCTGGGCCGTATCAACGATCCTGCCGGGCTTGCTTCGGCCGTCGGCTCGGGGAACGTAACGGTCACTTTTGAGTTGGCAGGCAAACCTTGAATGAAGACCGTCTTGATCACTGGCGGAAACCGAGGCATCGGGTTTGAAACTGCACGCCAGCTTACCACTCGCGGATTCCACGTTGTCATTGGTGCGCGTTCAGAGCAACACGGCCAGAAGGCAGCGCGAGAACTGGCACGCCTTGGCAAAGCCTCGCTGCTGGTCCTCGATGTGATCGATTCGAAGAGTGTTGCATCTGCGGCTTCGGAGTTCAGTTCAATCGGCCAACTCGACGTGCTGATTAACAATGCAGGAATCTACCCCGATGAAGGCATCTCCGTTCTCACGATCGAGCGCGAACAGATGGTGAGCACATTCCAAACAAACACTTTTGGGGCACTCGAAATGACGCAGGCTTTTCTGCCGTATCTGAAAAAATCTCCCACAGCACGAGTGATCAATGTTTCGAGTGGCTACGGTCAGCTTGATGGCCTGTCAGCCAACGTGCCGAGCTACTGCCTTTCCAAGCTCGCGCTGAACGGCGTCACGATCATGCTGGCCGAAGCATTGAAGGAACATGGAATCGCAGTGAACTCGATGTGCCCCGGATGGGTTCGAACCGACATGGGCGGAGCATCCGCATCTCGCTCGGTGGAAGAAGGAGCGGATACGGCGGTCTGGCTCGCAACGGAAGCGGACCTCAACCTCACCGGAAAGTTCTTCCGTGATCGAAAGGAAATCGGTTGGTGAACAGGCCGTTGGCGTCATAGAGCATGGCCTCGCCTGCGTCCACTGCGCCTTCGAGCGTGGTCAACGTCTGGCCGAGTTCCGTCTTGCGAAGGTCGGTAACAAGCGGCTGAACCGTCGCCAATACGACCGCTTTCGGATCGCCGAAGAGACTTTCGTAGTGTTTGAACTCGTTGAGTTGGTCGTTCAGCGCTTGAATCTGCTGCACCTGATTGTTGACCACTTCAACGAACTTCGCGATTTCCTGCGCCGTGTTGATGATGGACTGAACCGTGTTAGCCGGATCGTAAACGATCCATTGCGCGCGTGCCGATACGGTGATGCCGAGCGTCACGAGCGTGAGTGCGATCAATTTTTTCATGGTGAGCCTTTCGTTATTTTTGGTGGACGGCGGCGACATGCCGCCAATCACGGGAGAAGAACTACCACGAAGCAAAAAGGCGTCGGTGCATCAGCTACACAAGGTGCTGCGAAGTCCGTGCGTTAGAAATGCAAAGGACACAACAATGCCCCTCCATATTTGATGAGGCGGTTTCCGCTTTAACGGATGGAGCTTGACGCTTAACTCTAGTTATTTAGAGTTATGGCGTGATTCGTTCAAGACGACCTTCGGCGCAGACTGAGGCAGTGGTGTTCGCCTTAGCAGAAGAACCTGCTGTGTGGCGTTACGGATACGACCTCTGCCAGCAACTGGATCTCAAACCAGGAACGCTTTATCCCATTCTCATTCGTCTAACCGACCGTGGATTGTTGGAAACGACTTGGGAAACCAATGCGCCGCCTGGACGTCCACCGCGCCACATGTATCGCCTGACCGCGCACGGTCGCAAATCGGTGGCCGAACTAGCATCGAGCACACGCGCCAAAGCGAAGCGAATAAAGCTTCAACCGCGAACGGAGGGGGCATCGTGAAGGACGCGTGGACTATCGTTGTAATCGTGACTTTTGTGTCCACGCCGCTGGTCGTCACCATTGCAGCGTTGCTTCTCATGTGGTGGAGAGAAATCAAAGCAAGCAAGACAGCGCGCGTCGAATTGGACATGCCGGGGCTGCTGTTGGCGTCAGCAACACGTTGGATGACCGAGGAACGCCGCGAGTGGGGCGACGCGATGCTGGCCGAACTCATACATGTCCAAGTGCCCTCATCACGCTGGAAGTTTGTGGTTGGCTGTCTTCGGGTCGTATTGTTTCCACCGCGCCGGGAGGGATTGCTGATGTATGCGCTGGCGAAGCAAACTTCCGCATGCGGAGTTATGGCCGTCATCTTGCCGCCGTTGGGATGGCCCTTCGCTGTCATCGCCGCCGCCATTTTGGGCATAATCGGTGGCAGTCCATACAGCCAGGATTCGCGCTGGAGCGATCCCGCCGCCGCTATGACGATTTTCAATGCCGTCAAAATTCTGACGATGCTGTGCTTTTTGGCAGGGTTGCCCCTGGGCTTTGCCGGAGTGTTGCGCCACGAGCGCTGGCAATGGCTTTCGGTTATGGGAATTATCTCAACCTTCTTTTCCGTCGGCTGGTTCTTTTTCGGGATGTGGCTCTCGGGAAACGATTAGCACCTGCCAATACAGCTGCGATGAAAGTTACGAAACAAATCCCCTCAAAACGCGCGCGATAGTCCTGCTCGCTTCTTGGGTCGTTGGCTAGGCCGATCAATGTTCTTCACTTAGCGACCAACCAGAACAACACAACAATGGAAACCATGCACACATCAAAACAACACATTATCGCCATTCTTCTATTTGCGGCTGGTCTGCTGGGGTGGACCACGGAAGCGATGGCCCAGCAACCCAAA
>JAKEEH010000387.1 GCA_022616725.1 Limisphaerales bacterium
CCCAACTTCGACGAAGAGTTCGACGAGGCCGTCGCCGAGTGGCGCGATAAACATCGGCTGCGAGAAGACGACGCGGTGATGCTCCTCGTCGAGTTGTTCCGAATCCACCAGCGGCATTGGGATGAAATCCGCCGGCGTGAGATTCCATCCTTCGACGTGTTCCGGGCCGACATCGCAAAGTTCGCTGACGCTGCGCGAATATTTCACGGACAGTCAGCAGCCTTGCTCGAACTGTTGCGAAACCAACCGCCGATCAATCGCGCTGCCCGAATCACACGCGCCGCCGCGTTCTTCGCCACCGTCGCAGGAGTGCTCGCTGGTTATCTCATCGGGAGGGTTTGGCCGTGAAACTCGACCTCATTCCGTTCGGCCCGATCATGCCGCCAGACATCTTTCTCGGACTGAGGTATCCAGAATATCTCTTCATGGCTGGAGGCATTGGGCTGATGCTCATCGCACTTTGGCTCTTGTTCGTTCCGCACCACGGCAAGGGCTGTGTGGCGCGGCTCGGTGGTTTGACTTGGAAGCGCACTCAGTTCTGTCGAGGCTGGCTCATCACCGGAGACACTGGTTCTGGCAAGACCAGTTCCGGCATCAATCAGCTTGCTCACCAGGTTTTTCAGAACGAACCGACATGGGGCGGGCTGTGCATTGATGAAAAGGGTGTCTATTGGGAAACGCTCTCCGCGATGGCGAAGCATTACGGCCGCGAAGGAGATTTGATTCATCTACAAATCCGCGCGGACGACAAGGATGCGCAGTGGACGCCGCCGAACCGCTACAACTTGACCGGCGACCGCAGCATCCCGTTCACGACGTACGCCAAGTTCATCGTGGACACCGCCACGAGTCTCGGCCAGGGCGGGGACAAAGGATTTTTCAAAAGCCAGGCGCAAACGCATATCGCCCACGCGCTCGAACTGCTCTACGAATTGAGCCGCCAGATGACGTTGCTCGGAGCTTTCGAGCTTTTGTCCGACCGTGATCTGCTCGAAGAGGAGATGGAAAATCTGGAAGGGCTTCTCGAAACGCCGCGCCGCGAAGCCGTTTATGCCCACTTCGCCAATCGCTTTCTCAACCAACCCGAGGAGCAATCGGGAGGCGTTCGCGAAACCATCGGCAACTATCTGCAGTACTTTCTGACGCCCGAAGTCGCCGAGGTGTTTTGCACCGGCGAAAGCACATTCGACTTCGCCGCGATTGACCGAGGCAAGATCATCCTGACCACGATGCCGCAGAAGTTTCAGCCCGAGCGCCGTTACGTGAACACGTTCCTAAAGCTGCTTTACTACAATCATGCGCTTCGCCGCTTCGACAAATCGAAGTCCGAACGTGCGAAGGACAACGTGCTGATTCTCTGGGCCGACGAAGCGCAGCGGTTCATGACAGCCAGTCAAGACGGCACGAGCGATTACAACTGCGTGGATGTGATCCGCGAGGCCGGTGCGACCATCGTTGCCGCCGCGCAGAGCACCACTTCATTTGTCCCGCCGCTCGGCAATGACAAGTCCAAAGTGCTTACGCTGAATCTCCGCAATCGCATGGTCTTTCGCGCTGCCGATGAAGGCGATGCAGTCCAAACCGCCGACTTTCTCGGCAAGAAGCGCGTCATCAAACGCTCATGGGGATTCAGTGCCGGCAAACGCAATGTGAACTACAACGAAACCGAGGAGCATAAGATCAAACCCCACAAACTCCGCAACCTTCGCGACCACGAGTGCGTGCTCGTCCACTGCGAACGAGGCTTCCGTCGTGTCACGCTCCCGCCCCTCGAACCGAACGGCACCACTGCGAAGTGGTTCTCCCGCTGGAGGCGATTTTCCTGAACCAAATCCCTTGAGAAACGAAAGCGCCGAAATCAAGCGTACGTCCTGCGTTACCATGGACCGAAGCCCACGCCCGTTTTCCACAGCAGGACGGGGTTGCGTTTTGTCAGAAAAAAGCATACATATTTCTGACAATAGATTTCCGATGAAAGTCGCCAATCCAATTGATCGAGCGATGCTTGCGCGAATTAAGGCGCGCGGCAACGGCTGGGTTTTCTCGGCAACCGATTTCCTTGACCTCGGCAGCCGACCAGCCGTGGACAAGGCGTTGTCGCGGATGACGGCCGATGGCACGATCCGGCGCGTGGCACGGGGACTTTACGACGTGCCGAGGCAACATCCCGTCGTGGGGACAACCGCACCCGGCATTGACCAGGTTGCCAAAGCCATCGCGGGCAAAGGCGCCACGCGGCTGCAACCCACCGGAGCGTACGCGGCCAACCTCCTGGGACTCTCAGAGCAGGTGCCTGCGAAAATCGTGTTTCTCACCGATGGCCGAAGCAAACGCCTCCAACTCGGCAAAGCAACCATCATCTTAAAGCAGGCCGCGCCGCGCACAATGGCCACTGCGGGGACCATCAGCGGCCTTGTGATTCAGGCCTTGCGTTATCTCGGACAAACTCACGTAACAGAGGACACAATCAAGCGTCTCGACCGGCGCCTCTCCCAGGATGATCGAAAACAGTTAGCCAAAGACCTGGCGTATGCCCCGGCGTGGATCGCCAACATCATGCGACGCCTCACGGCGAAAACTTGAGCATGGATGCTTTCGCAAGACTGCCTCCAGACGAGCGGCGGATCTATTTCGACGGCGCCGCAACCGCACGCAGTTTCGACCCGCAAATCGTTGAGAAGGACTTTTGGGTCTGCTGGACGTTGAAGGCGTTGTTTCAGTTGCCGGAGATCGGCCCACACTTGATCTTCAAAGGCGGCACTTCCCTGTCGAAGGTTTTCAAAATCATCCGGCGATTTTCAGAAGACATTGATGTTTCGATTGACCGGGCGTTTCTCGGTTTCGGCGGCGCGAACGAGCCGGAGGCTGGCGCGAGCAACAAGGAAAAGCAGCGCCGTGTCGAGGCCTTGAAGGCTGCTTGTCAGCAAAAGATCGCTGCCGAACTTCATCCGGCGTTGAGGGCAGCCGTGCAATCCAAGCTTGGCACGAATGCGGGCTGGTCATTGCGGAACGACGAAGATGATCCCGACCGGCAGACGTTGCTGTTTGATTATCCCTCCAGCTTTCCGACAGGGGCGGCGGGCTACATCCGACGCGCCGTGAAAATCGAACTGGGCGCGCGGGCGGACCATTGGCCGTTCGAGACCAGGCCGGTTTCACCGTACGTAGCGGAAGAATTCCCGCAGGGGTTTCGCGAACCCAATTGCGCGCTCAAAGTTCTGTCCGTGGAACGCACATTCTGGGAAAAGGCAACCATCCTTCATGCGGAATTTCATCGGCCGCCCGACAAAACGATGCCGTCCCGCTTCTCCCGCCATTATTACGATCTCCATGAACTGATTGGCGCGGGCGTGGCTAGGAACGCCGAAGCGCGCCTCGATTTGTTGCAACGCGTCGTTGAACACAAGAGCCTCTTCTTCAAATCCGGCTGGGCGAAATACGGTGAAGCGATCAAAGGCCAACTCAGACTCGCTCCGCCGGAATTTCGAATCAAAGCGTTGCGCGAAGATTACGCAAAGATGCGGCAAATGTTCTTCGAGGAACCGCCCGCGTTTGAGCAGATGATCGAGAAGCTGAAAGTGTGGGAGCTGGAAATCAACAAGGCGGAATGATAACTTCGCGGGCAGCGTTCGACGGTGCGACGCTGCAACTCATCGAACGCGGCGGAACAGTACATAATTGGCGAATGCTCCACGACCTGCAATCGGGTGAACCAAGCTGAAATATGGCTGCTCAGAAAATCGAAAATGTGCGTGTCGCCCAATTGCGATCCGCCTTGAGCTGGAGTCGCAACCAACTGGCCCACGTCATGAACGCATCCGACCGCGCCATTGTGAATTGGGAGGCAGGCGACCCCATCAATCCAGTTTACGCTGCAAAGCTGCGGGAAATTCAGAGCGTTTACAACGAACTCAAGCAGTTGATGAAGCCCGAGGAAATCGGCCCGTGGCTGCTGACCGAGATGGAGGAATTCGAAGGACGCACCCCGGCTGACCTCATCAACAAAGGCGAAACCGGTCGCTTTTTGGGCATCGTTGTTTTATCTCCGTTCTGGAATGCCGGATTGATCGAGACCGGTCAGGTCCTGCACCGACTGCGGTGAATCGCGGGAATCGTCAAATAATCGTCAGGCGTATTTCCTGAATCGTCAGATTCAGGATTCACGCAAGCGGACGCGCTCAACAAGCTTGTTCTGCTGCCAGTGCTCCACGGAGATTACCATGTCACGAATGTCCGGCACTGAGTACTCAACCACGAGTTCTGCGATAGCGCCTTTCCTGCCCCGGGTCTTTCGTCTTTCCTCAAATGGATAATCAGCAATCGTGCAAAAGCTATCCTCGTTTCGAGCAGGAGGATTATAGATAGTGCTGCCGGAATTTATAGGGCAAAGCGTTACTCGGTTCGCATGACGCAGGAGCAGGGTCTTGGTCTCCACGGTGATTACGCAATGGGCGCGGCTACGATACGCCTTGGCATTCAACAGCGTAGTCAGACGGTCAACGTGGAGCCAGAAAAACGTCCGCCGATTAAGAAGTTCGTACCATTCCGAAGGGGTAAGACCGCGCAGGCACTTTAACAGGGTGGACTCTCGCATCGGCTTTTGATCCCTGATCACCGCTTTGCCATAGACCGGATGGGTGATTGTGACGCACTCCGGTCGATGCGCCGATTCAATCTGCTTTCGGTGCTGACCATTAACCTCGAACAGGTCGAGCAAGGCGGTCGTACTGAGAAGCCCATGTTTGCGAATGGACTCCCATGTGCCTGCCTCGGCCATGTGATACAGTCTGGGAAAATTATTGACGAGTTCGTCTGTTGTCATTGTGTTACCAAGCGCGGCGGTCAATGATACTCCGTTCGTGGAACCGCGTTGAGATCAGGGTGACTGGAGCAGCAGCAACTCGCTCGACTTCCTCGATGAAGCGAATTGTCGGCTCCGTGAGTTGTTCAAATCTGCGAGCGTCGAGGTTCTGCCGGTCAATGTAATCGGCGAACGTGAGCGCAATGTCGGTCGGGGCGTTCAAAGAAGCTGCCTTCCGCAGGAGCACCCAGTCAAATTCTCCTACCCGGCGAGGCTTGCCACTCACTGAACCCACTTCCTGCTTCGCAATCTTTCCGCGTTTGAAACGTGCACGGCGTTCAATCTCCGCCCATGTGAGTTCGCCGGCCATATAGCCCGACGAGTGATCTGCGCTGGGCGAGCCGACGCGGATTGGGTACGTGCGGCAAACCATAATCACCTTACGGACCCGAGTTGGCGAGATACCGGCCTCAGCGAGGCAACCAGTCACGGTCGTGTCTCGCGAGGTCACGTGTGGGTAGTGGCCGTGGAAGATGCTCAATCCGGTGCCCTGTGTCCCTTCGAGAAACGCACGCTTGCCTTCTCGGAACAGTCGCTGAAGGACATCACACGACTCACGAAGATATGGCCTGAGCACCGGAACATCCTTCGCCAATTTGACGTGATTCTTTCCCCGACCGACGATGCGGCGTGCCGTCGCTTGGCCGACGCCTTGACCGGTTGACCCAATCAGCCCCTTCAGACCGACCTCCCTACGACGATCAACTTCGCTGATCGTCATTGCTTGCGGATCAATCATCAGCCGGTCAAGCCCGATTCTTGCGTTGGCGATTTCTTCGAGGAGCGTGGGCACATGCATGACAGCCCCGGCACCGATCAACAGTGATGCGTTACTCGAAAGTGAGCCTGATGGCAGATGCCGGAACGTAAACACCTTGCTGCTACCAGGCACCTTAACCTTGTGGCCAGCATTTGGGCCTCCCACCCGAATCAACAGGTCGTATTCACTGCTCAGATAGGAAGCAACCTGACCCTTGCCTTCGCTGCCGTATTGGCCGCCAATCAAAACATCCACCAGCCGGAGGTACTCGCGCCCGTACCACCCGAGATGGCTCGCGACACGGACTACAATATCCTCTTCATTGCACCGATCACTGCTGATGACTACGTCCGCGTTGTCAGCGAGAGCCTCGACTGCGGCTTCGGTCTTGTTCTCAAGCACATCAGCGTAGGACTTGAGTTCCGCGATGTCGGTCCGATGCTTCGTCCGTTCAACGTAGCGCCGTTCCAGTTCTTGCAGATTGGCTGTTAAATGAACATGGATGATACGCCGACCGTACGCTTTCCGCAGGAATTTGATTTGACCTGGATGCCGAATGGAATCGACGACGATGAGTGCCCTCGCCGGCTCCTTTCGCTCAATCTTTTGGAGATCATCTCGAACCCATGCGCCACCGGTCTTCGTGTCCAAGAGATCGCCGAAATTCTGCAACGCAGTACGCTCAAGCTTGAGGTGTTCGCCGCGCGCTTTAATGAAAGCCCAGGTCTTAATATGCTTGAAACCAAACTTCTCAGAAAGTTTGGCTGCAAGCGTACTTTTTCCGGCGCAGACGTGCCCGGACAAGATCACGATTTGTTCCGCCATGTGCGATGCCGGGCAGGTCAATGCGCTCTGTCGAACAGCCCGCGCTGAACCGGAAGTCGTTTTCGACTTCCCGGTAGGTCGTAGATCGTAACCGAAAGACCTGCTGCACACAATACTTCGTCAATCAACGCGGAAATGAGCGGCCACGAACCACCTGCTTCGCCAGTGCCGACTCGGGGCATGTGGACGGATGCGTTTTCAGCCAGCGCCTTGTCGCGTAACGACAGGAGGCAATCACGAAGGGCGGCATACCTGATTCTTGGCCGTTCAGAGACACCGTATCCGTGCTGGCACACCATCTGACAAATCGTGAGTCCCCTCTCCAGTTCGCTGAAAAAAGTATCGCCGAGGCGTTTGCGCGTCGCGCTAAACCAAGATTCTCGAAAAGCTTGCTGAACCACGGGCCATTTCTGCTGCACAACTCGGCCGAATCCTGCCCCCCAATTCGGTGTCGCGTCGTTCACGACGTGCGCCAGAATTCGGGCTGAAGTGCCGCGCGGCTCAGTAGCATCGCCCGTCACGAACTGAATGCCACCCTCGTGCAAGGTCGCACCGCTGGGCCGCAACAGGCCAATAACCCTTGGATAAACCGATTCTGGATAGGGCGACACCCCGACGCATTCCAAATGCACTTTCCCGAGTCCTGGCCATTCCTCCTCTGCCTCTGCGCAATAACCTGACGCAGTACAGGCACTCACCACCGTTTGTTTCGGCAGAAGGGCATTACTCGCTAGTCGGCTTGAAGCGGCACGTGAGCTCAAGCTGTAATCAACTCGATAGCGAGCGCTTGAAGCGGAAGGGCGCGAAGCAACGAACAGAACATAAGGCTGCTGGGTCACTCGAATCAACCGGAGCAGAACGCTCTCGGTCGAGACCTCAAATCGCTTTCTCAGTTCGAGGACCTCGCGGATAGATAGTTCCTTGTCTTTCAACTCGGCCAAGCTGCCGGTTGGCATCAGGAGTTCCGCAGCGCCCAGATTGCACAGCATTTCCAACTCCCATTCGTTCTCGGCATAATCCTGCCGTGCACCGCGATGCCGCACCCGTTCAGCGCAGTCCGGGAAAAAAGTGTGAGCGATTTCATGCGCCACCGAATAACGAACCCGGGCGCGAGGTCGGTTGGGATTGTATTCGATCTGGATGCGGCCGCCCTTCAGCGGGAGTGTTCGTGCATCCAGAACTTCGCTATTGGGGACGACATTGATGTGCAGAAAATCCGCCAGTGCGAATGGGTCAAAAGGCGGTCCGCTCCACCCTTCTTGCATGGCATCGAGTGCCACCGAAGAAGCCCGTTTCAACATCAGTTCAATGGGGTCGCCACCACCCGCGAATGAATTGACGGAAGGATTCTGCCACTGTCGTTGCCCAGTGATGCTCATCGTCGTACATGAGATTGCACCGACCGCGAACGCCCCGCAAGTTCCGATGGCAGAACCACTCAAGCAAGCAGTTGATGAAGCCGGAGGAAATCGGCCCGTGGCTGCTGACCGAGATGGAGGAATTTGAAGGCCGCACGCCGGCTGACCCTATCAGCAAAGGTAAGACTGGCCGACTTTGGGCGTCATTGTTTTATCTTCGTTCTGGAATGCCGGATTGAGATGCGAAACGAACATGAGCGATTCCGACGCTTCCGGTTTCGTTTGCTCATCCATGATCTTCCTCAGTGGAGCAGCAACGCTTCCTGTTCCAGTCCGGCGTTGTGACGATCAATCAACTCTACGACCTGACGGATTTCACACGAGCCTGACTTTCGTAGCCGGGCCAGCATGGCTTGGCTTTTTCGCTTCGCCAGCAACTTTCGCTTTGAGAACCGCGCAAATCGAGTTCCCAGGTCGGTAGGCAAGTGAAAGACGACTCTCTCGCTGAGCCGCGAGCGTAGCCGCACGAACTCGGATAAACCGACCGGGTCATAGTCGGGCAAGTGTAGAAGACGAAAGCCGGCATTTGTTGTCCTCACAATCCAGTCGAGCGTCCGATTTGAAATTCGGCCGTGACCATACAGAACCGCGTCAGCATTGAGATGCAGTTTTTCAAACGCATCAAAGACCGCCGGGTTTTCAACCAGCGCCCACTCGCCCCGCAGTTGGTAAGGGCAATCGCGCGTGAGCGGAAACGAAAAGAGACCGTGCGTTGCAGTCGCTTCCGCTGCGCCTGCTGACGAGCCGTTCTTGACCAACGCGTCGTTCCGCCAGACGCGGACGGAAATGATTTCGGGCTGGGTGTTCGATGTTGCCTTCGAGTCGCGAAAGCGACCAACTCCGGCGACTCGGCTTTCAGCGCCGCTTGGCAATTCAACTTCAGGAAAGCGCGTCGCGCAAAAATCGCGCAAAGCGTTGGTGTCGCTCACCACCAATCGGCGGCCTCCCCCACTCCGTCGCCAAGCGACTACGCCGCCGTCGAACAGCGGGGAGATGAAATCGAGAACAGCTCGACCGCACCCGCTGGCCGGCAACGAACCGTCAGCGAGCAACGTTTGCAGCTTGGCTTTGCACTGTGCGTCTCGAGTCATTTTACAATGGCTACGGCGGCGCGCTTCACGCTCCAGCGATGCCGTTTCCGCAGGACGATCTTTCCGTTCTGCGGCTGGACGAAATAGAGCGCGTCCACTTCGCTGACGGCCTTGGGCGCAGCCGTGACGGCGATGAACCCAAGCCGCCGCGCCTCGCTCAATATCGCCTGACGGTTGTCATCGTCGAGACTCTCAACTTCATCCAGATAGAAGGGCACGGCGCAATCGTCCCGGCGCAACTGGCCTTTCAACAGCAGCAGATTGAACAGCACCTTGATCGAGATGGTCGTGCCGTGTGATTCAATCTCGCGCAGGTCGTGATAGGTCTGCCGCCGGTCGTCGGCGCGGGTGACGGTGACGCCGAGCGTGAACAGGTCGGCGAAGCGGATGATGGATTTGCCCTGGAGCGTCGCGCGGAAATTGGCGATGGCCGATTCCTGCTGCGGGTCGCGGGAGAAAAGCCCGCCGGGATCAAATGTCGCCAACCGCTTGATCCAACTCATCAAATCGCTCTGCTCAATCACTTCCAGCTTCACCGATTTGAGATTGGAAACCCGCACTTTGGCAAAAGCGCGGGTGAGTTCGGTTGCAGCGCTGGCGGCGTGCTCCATGTTTTTCAGCACCCGATCAAACGTCGCTTTCAGTCCTTCGATGAGCGTGTTCCAGTTGCGCGTAAGCGCCTCCTCCTTTTCGGGGAGCGCTTCGAGTTCTTCACGCAACTTCTCAACCGTTTCCGCTACGTCTTCACCGCGATATTCGTCGCCGAACCACTGCTCCGTTTGCAGGATTTGATTGGCAATCTCATCGGACAACTTACCCTGCTTCTCCTGCTGTTTTAGAAAGAGCGCGATGGCGGCGTCAAAGTCGTCGGGGATGTCTTCAGCCACTCGTGGTTTGGCAGAAAATTCCGGGAAGATGCATTGATCGTAGTTTCCGATCACCTTGCCGTAATCGTCCTCTTGCTTGTGAATCGAGCCATCGGCTTCGCCACTGGCTTTCTTGGCTTTTTCCCACTCCTTCTCCAATTTGCGTATTCTTTCGTTCGCCGCATCAATCGTGCCCTGGATCTTTTTCAACTCGGCGCACAACTGTGGTTCTTTTGCCTTGGCCTTCAGATATTCCTCGAATCGAAACAGCTTTCTCTCTTTGCCCTCGACAAGAATTTCCCCGTCCTTCCCTGTTTTCCCAAAAGCCTCCTCGCGCTTCTTCCTCAACTGCTCCTCAATCTTCTCGCGCTGTTCAATGGCTGCGAGGATCTCCGTCCACCGCTTGAGCGTGTCCTGGTAATCCCTCAACTGTTCACGCGCTGTTTCGACATTCTCCAATCCGGCCAGTGGCTCTCCTCCGGCAGTCGCCAACGGAAAAGCGACGTTGGAATCTCGATAGACGCCGCCGTCGGTCTTGGTGAGCAAGCTGCGCAACAGTGTGAGCAGTTCGGTCTGGTGCGAGACGACGATTCCTTCTTTCCCGAGTGGCTGTGCCAGCAATTCCCGATTAAGCAGGCGGAAAATCTTGTTGAGTTCATCGTCACCAAAGTGTTTGCGAAGAGCGGTGACGGCGAGTTTGTCGTAATGTGCGACGGTTTGTTCCTTCTGCTTCACCAAACCACCGTAGAGATCCAGCTTCTGGCGAGCCTTGTCGCGTGATTCTCTCTCAGCGTCCGCTAGTTGCGTTTCGAGTGCGCGAATCTCCTGCTTGAGATTCGCGAGCGCGCCTCTTTCAAGCTCTTCCGGGAAGCCTTTGAATTCTTTGTCCTGAAGTTCGAGGTTCTTGAGCGGTCCTGTAATCTGACCCTTCTGTTCAGAGAACTGCGCCACGTCGTTGCGCCGATCGCCCAGCTCCGCCTCAAGTTCCTTCACTTTCGTTTCCGCAGCCGACTTCGCTTCCCGCAGCTTCGCGAGCTTGTCTTCGTGCTCCCGTTCAAACTTTTGCCGCTTGGCCCGCAAATCCGTCCAGCGCCAGACCAGCTCGCCGCGAATAGTCTCGCGTTCGGTAAACTTCTCCACCAGTTCTTCGATGGATTTTTTCCGCTCTTTGAATTTGCGGAGCTTGTCGCCCTGCTGCAACGCGCGGTCATAGTCGTTGCCGAAAAGTTCACGCGCGTCGAAAGCCGTGCGGTCCGGAGGAATGTCTGCCAGCATGAGAAGGCAATCGCGCATCTGCTCCTGCGTGATCGTGCTCAACGTGAGCAGGTTCTTCAGCGTCTCGCGAAAGTGATGAAACTTCTCGGCTTCACGCAACGCCACGATGCCCAGCCCGCGCGCCTGGCCGTTCACGGGCGGCAACAGCAATTCCTTGTGTTCCTCGGCGCTCTTGATCTTGCGCAGGTTCTTGAGCGCCAGCAGCGCGTCCACTTCCTTCGGCTCACGAATCTGGTTTCTCTCGTTGAGAAAATCCGAAGCGACGAACGGCCCGCTGAAGCTGAAGCGCTCTGGCTCGCCGCCGCTCGTTTTGCTCTGGCCGCGCCAGCCAATGACATGCTGGCCAGTGACGCCAAGGCACTCAAAAAGGATGTAGCTGTATTGGTTCGGAAAATAGAACTCGCGCGTTTGCTCCGGCGAGTGCGCGCCGAAATCCATGTGCCGCCGGTCATTCAAGTAGAGGAACTGGAGCGTTTTGATGAGCGTGGTTTTGCCGATGTTGTTCGGCCCGACGATTTGGAGCGTGCCGGCCAGTTCAACCTCCGCGTATTCGTAGAGGCTGGAGTTGATCAAAATCAGGCGTTGTGGTCCGAGTGGCATGGCTATGCTGGTGTGACGGGCGGCGTTTGAATCTCACCGTTTGCCGGTGCGGCGGTTTGGGCATCGGCCTTGTTTTTCGCATCCGACACTTCGATGCATTTCAAGAACACGCGATGGAACGGCCGCAGAAAGCGAAATTCATCCTGGCCCATGCCTTTGATTTTCACCCAGCCGATCTGTTCCATGCGGTTCAGCACCCGCCGCAGATCGTCCGTGTCATGCACTTCCACCTGCCGGAGCAACGCCGTGTAGCGGTCGAGCGTGACATGCGGCAGCGTGGTGACCAGAAAATTCTGTCCGAAGATGAATTCCTCGATGGACATGGTCCGCCCATGATTGGCCGCGTGATCAATCATGGTGTAGGAGAACACCGCAATCGCCGGCAGTGTGTCGGGGATGGTTTCCGGGTTTTCCGGCTCGAAATAGAAAAACTCGCGCTCGTGGCGGACCAAGGTGAAGCCCAGGGCAGCGAAACTGGCCGCATACTCTTCAAAGCGCGGGCCAGCCAGCGCCGAGAATTCCGGCTCGTCATCCGGGCCGAGATGATAGCCGCGCCTCAAACGGTCAAAAATGCTGGCAAGATGCGGAAGCTCGTTCATGTGGAAGTCAAAGTCAGGGGCGAACCGGTTATCTCGCCGTCGCTCGTGGTGTAAGAGCGTTGATCTTGTTCATTGAAAATCGCGCGGAATTCGCGGTGATACAGCAACCCGCTGAAACCAGCGAGCATGTCGGAAGTGTTGCGTCCGGGATGTTTCGACACGAGCCATTCCATCAAATCCGTAACCGGCAAATCGGCGCGAACGAGGTCAGGCAGCGAGTCCAGCCACTGAAGGCGAAGCAGCGCGAACGGATCGTCTTTCTCACCCGCCAACTCCAAAACGGGCGGCGGTTCTGGCGGATGTTCGAACACACGACGCAGCGCCAAGGTGATCGCCGAGTCGCCCGGCACATTCTGATACCGCCACGTGGCCACGTTGACGATGTATTCGCCGGCCCATTTTGACAGACCTTCGGACTGCAATTTCTCCAATGCCAGCGCCGCGCCTTCGGCAATGAAGCTCGACCGGCGCAGCGATTCGTAAATCGGCTGAATCTCCTTTCGGCACTGGGTAAAAACCCGCAAGGCATGATCGCCCACCAGCCGCAGAAAGCGGAGACTACGAGCGAGCGCGGGATGGTCATTGAACAACGCTTCTTCACGAGCACGATGCAGCAGCCGCTCCGTGTCGTCGAAGGCCGCGCGCAACGGTCCATCAGCACGAACGATTTCAATCATCGGTTCGACATAGCGTTCCATCCAATGAACGATGCGGCGATACTTCTCGCGCACGGACACCCGGGCGCGTTCGGTCTTGTAACGGGCCACCTCGGCCAGAATCGTGTGCTGCGTTTCACTGCAAGCCGCGTGAATGCGGCGCAACGCTTCGCCGATTTCCTCGAACGCCAGTCGGACTCGTTGCACGTCTTCCTCGTCCAGCGCTCGGGCGAGTTGCTTCCCAGTGGTTTCGAGCGACATCACAAAGCCGCGAATCATTTCCGGAGTGGCGGGATTCGCTTCGTTGAACAAGTAGTTCAGCAGTCGCGAAACCGGATCGGCCATGAAGAAAAGATCGCTGCCCGGTTCGGTGAGAATGAGAATCTGCAATTCGCGCAACCGCCGCCACGCGGTTTCCGGCAACTCTTCTGCCGAGCTTGGATGCGCGCGGATCAACCGCATGGCTTCCATTTCGGAGACTTCGCCCCCACGCTCCGACAAAGCACGCAACAGCGGCGCGTGGCTCGCGCAGAAGTTGAAGAAGCTTTGCGGATTGATCTTCACACCCCCATTCTGACCGTTTCGCCTTCGGTTGGAAAGCCCGCGTAGGTGCGAACAGAATTCTAGTTGCCTTCAAACGCTGAACTGTTCCGGCCAATCACCAATGCAACTGACGAGACATCCACGCGAGATTCCGATCGCTTGGTCGAGTGTAGCGCCATCGGTTTCTGTCTGCGGCTCGGCTTGCGGCGTTGCGCTCCGGCTTCCTTCCGCTATGCGCGCCATTCCAGCCTCCCCTCCACTCCCCGCTCGCCGGCCACAGCCGGCCACAGGCGGATGCCTTTGTCGGGTCTTGAGTGACAGCCGAATTCTAAATACCCTCGGCGTGCATACCTATATGGGTTGGCGAAGCGCACTTCGAGCCATTGAAGCAGCAGAACGCCGCGCGCAGCGAGATGCGCAGCGGCGTTACAAGGAATTGCAGCGCCGGGCCAAGGAACACGCCAAATTGTCCGCCCTGGAGCAGGCCCGGCTGGAAGTCGAAACGTGCGAGAACCGACTTGAAGTGCTGCTCTCGATTCACAAGGAACAGGGCGACGAATGGAACTGGCACAGGTATCGAACACACCACCGCCTGTTGAACCCGTTCGCGGTAATCGTCACGAAGCAGAGGTTGAAGTGCGGAGGGCCGCCTACAATCCCGGATTCTTCGACAAACTGTTCGGCAAAGCGAAGAAGCAAGCGGCGGCGTTTGAAGTCGAGTCGTACATGGCGAAGGATCGCGACGAACGGGAATTTCAAGCTGCCTGGACGCAATACCAACGCGACCATGCCGAGTGGGAAAATGAGAAAGCGCTCGCTGCGTCCGTTCTCGCAGGCGACCACGATGCTTACGTGCGAGTGCTGCGTGAACTGTCGCCGTTCGCCGAACTCTCTGAACTCGGCTCGTCGCTCAACTTTCGCATCCACACGCCGCAATTGATGGAGGCGCTTGTAAAGGTCAACGGCGAACAGGCAATCCCGTCTGCAATCAAATCGCTCATCAGTTCAGGCAAGGTGTCCACGAAGGCGATGCCCAAGGGCCGTTTCCACGAGATTTATCAGGATTACGTTTGCGGCTGCGTGCTGCGCGTGGGCCGCGAACTCTTTGCGTTGCTGCCCGTCGAAACTATAATCGTTACGGCACTGGCTGATTTGTTCGATTCGCGCACGGGCCGCACCGCTGAACAGCCCATTCTTTCGGTCGCGATGCCGCGCGGCGTGTTGAGAAAGCTCAACTTCAACTTGCTCGATCCATCCGATGCGATGGAGAATTTTCTTCACCGCGGCGACTTCAAGGCGTCGCGCAAGGCAGGTGCGTTTGTGCCAATCACGCCACTTGCTCCAGCCGACTTGGAGACACCGCCCATTTCGATCGCACCCGCGACAGTCCCTCCTTCGGTTATGGCGCAGTCCGTCGCGCCCTCGGTGAATCCATTTCCCGCGAAATGGGCTGAGGCTTTGCGGCGAAACGAAATCCAGTTCGGTTTCCTCCGGCTGACCGCAAATGAACTTGCCGAACTACTTGGCAAAACGCCGCAGGACAATTTCACGCTCCCAGAAAGCAAAGCGACGGCGCGGCTGGTCGAGAGCTTCGGCTATTGCCTTGAACCTGATCCTCGTCACGGCGCAGGCAACTTTTGGGGCAATCGCGAGGTTGGAATCTTCCAGCCGCCGAGCGGCACAATCCAAGAGCCGTCCGCAAACTTTCTTGGCGCGTCCGCTCTGCTTCAACTCTGCCTGCTCGTTGCGGTGGCTGACGGAACGGTGGACCGCGATGAACTTGACCAGTTTCGGAAATTCATCGAGAGCCACTTTCGCTTCACGCCGGACGAGCACCAGCGGCTGGTTGTGCTGGAAATGCTTCTTGCACGCAACGCCACAGCCGCGAAAGTCACGCTGGGCCGGACGGCGAAGCGCGTGCCGCAGGAGAAACACATTCTCATCGCGCAATTCCTAGTGGACGTGGCTGCGTCGGATGGAGTCATTTCACCAAAGGAGCACAAGGCGCTCACGCGTATCTTTGAAGCGCTCGGTCTCAGTACCGACACACTGGATACGCTCATCCGAAATCTCGCTGCGACAGGAGGCGAGGTCGTTATCCAAACCGCTGAGGCAGCCAAACAAGGTGAAGCGATTCTCCCACCGCTACCGGCTATGCAGCCAGGCGCACTCAAGCTCGACATGGCCCGCATTGCCGCGATTTCCGCCGAGACACACGAAGTCATTGGCCTGCTCGCAAAAGCAATGGCTGACGAAACCGACGATGGCGAACAATCCGCACCAGTGAAGGCAGAGCCTCTGGCAAAACCAACCGTGGCGGAAATCATTCCGCCTCCCGCCGCCGCAGCGGACGGGGTGATTCCACTAGCAAAACTCGAATCACTCGACGCGAAGCTCCAGCCCATCGTCCAACGTCTCGCCGCGCGCGACGCGTGGAGTCGAGCCGAGTTCGAAAGCCTCGCCCGAGAACACGAACTCATGCCCTTGAGCGTTTTCGACGGAATCAACGAATGGGCGGACCAACAGCTCGGCGACTTTCTTCTCGACGGCGAGGATTCCATCACTGTTCACCGCTCTTTACTAAACTCCTGAAAACCATGAGCGAACCCATCAAACGCCGCGAACGTGACGCTGTTCTACAGTCCCTCCAAGCCGGCCTTGTGCCCAAGCTGGGTCTGCATCTCATTCAGGTTGGCCGCAAGCAGGAGGTTGCCGCTCTTCTCTCTGACTTGGAACGGATCGAGCACGGCGGGGCAGCCTTCCGAATCGTCGTCGGACGATTCGGTGCCGGAAAGAGCTTCTTCGTGAATCTCGTTCGTACCCTCGCGCTGCAACGGCGGCTCGTGGTTGCCCAGGCGGACTTCACGATGGAACGCCGAATTCAGGCGACACAGGGACAAGCTCGTGCGCTGTGGTCGGAACTCATGCGCAATCTCGCAACAAAGGGTAAGCCCGACGGCGGAGCGTTGCGCAATCTGTGCGAAGGTTGGATTTCACAAATTCACCATGAAGTCACTCAGGCCGGCGGCACGCCTGAAGACGTGAAGAAACGCATCTTCGCCGACTTGCGCAGCCTGCAAGACCATGTCGGCGGGTTCGAGTTTGCCGAAGTCTTGTCCCGCTACTACGAAGGCCATGTCACGCACAACGATGAATTGCAGAGCGCGGCGCTTCGTTGGCTGCGAGGCGAATTCAGCACCAAAACGGAAGCGCGTGAAGCGCTCGGCGTTCGCCGCATCATTGATGACGAAAACTTCTATGACGGCCTGAAACTCATGTCCGCCTTCTGCCGACTGACTGGCCACGCGGGATTGCTCGTCGGTCTCGACGAAATGGTTGTTCTCTCGCATCGTCTGCCGAATTCACGCGCGCGCCAGTCGAACTACGAAGCCATTCTGACTATCCTCAACGATTGCCTCCAAGGCAGCGTCAGTGGGCTGGGCTTTCTCCTCGCCGGCACGGACGAATGTGTCGAAGACAAACGCCGAGGACTTTTCAGTTACGAGGCGCTCCGCACGCGGCTTTCGGAGAATCGTTTCGCCGATGAAAACGTGGTGGACTTCTCCGGCCCAGTCGTTCGCCTTGCAAATCTCACCCCCGAAGATCTCTTTGTTCTGCTGCGAAACATCCGGCACGTTCACGCAGGCGGCGACCCAAAGAAATATCTCGTGCCGGACGACGCGCTGGTTGCGGTTCTGCAAAAGGCCAACGAAGCGTTGGGCGCGGAATTCTACAAGACTCCGCGCGATGTCGTTCGCTCGTTCGTCGGACTACTGAGTGTCCTGGATCAGAACCCGAACAAAACATGGCAGGATTTCGTCGGCGGGAACTTCCTGCAAAAGCCCGCTGGGCCAGCGTCCGTCGAAGAGGAAGTTGCCCGCAGTGTTGTGCCCGAAGACGAACCGGACGGTGACCTGACCACACTCAAACTCTGATGAGTCAGGCCGCCTTTGCTCTTTTGCACCCCGGCGTGCAGCGGGCCATCTTCGAGATGGGGTGGAAGGAGCTTCGGCCGATTCAAGCGGAGGCAATTCACGCACTACTCGAAGGCGCAGGTCACGCCTTAATTTGCGCTGCCACCGCGAGCGGAAAAACCGAAGCTGCGTTTCTGCCGATCATTTCCCGACTGGCGGAGGGGGCGCAGGATTCCGTCCGCGCTATCTACGTCGGCCCACTCAAGGCGCTCATCAACGACCAATTCAGCCGTCTCGACCGATTGTGTGAGCGGATGGACATTCCCGTCCACCGTTGGCACGGCGATGTCTCTGTCTCGCATAAGCAGGCGTTGCGGCGCAACCCTGGCGGAATCTTGCTCATCACGCCTGAATCGCTCGAATCCAATTTCATCAACTACGGCGGGCAAGTGCCGCGCTTGTATCGCGAATTGGAGTTCGTCGTCATTGACGAAGTGCATTCGTTCTTGGGAAACGTGCGCGGCATCCACCTGCTCAGCCTGCTCTCGCGCCTGCGCTCCACAACCGGACGCCAGCCCCGGATGATTGGTCTTTCCGCTACGCTCGGCGACCCGGAGATGGGGAAGCGATTTCTCGCGCCTGACGCGGTGTCTTCCGTGACTCTGATCCAAGAAACCGGCGTGGGACGGCAAGTGCGGTTCGCGTTGAAGGCGGTGCTCAAACGTCCTGATTCCAGAAAGGCGGGCGATACCTCGTCACGGTTGTCATCCGCACAGGCGGTCGAGTTCGTCCGCGCGAAATCCGCCGAGCAGTTGCTTGCGGCCGGAGAGCCGCCGACAACTGAAAGCAGACCTGTCAATTCTGCCGAAGACTCCGTGCCGCCGGACGATCTCGACGATATTGCCGACGACATCGTTCGTCATTTCGCCACCTCGACGAATCTCGTTTTCGTAAACTCTCGCCGTACGGCTGAAGAACTTGCTGTGCGCGCGCATGACCGGGTGACAAAGCTGAAATGGCCGCACGATCCATTTATGATTCATCACGGGTCGGTCGCCAAGGAAGTGCGCGAGGAAGCTGAAACCGCGTTGAAAAGTGGCGTTCCCACGACTGCGATTTGCTCCAGCACGCTCGAAATGGGCATTGATATTGGTTCTGTGCGTGCCGTCGGCCAGATTGATCCGCCGTGGAGCGTCGCTTCGCTGGTGCAGCGTTTGGGCCGATCGGGTCGCCGGGAAGGCGAAGCATCCGTGATGCGACTCTACGTCCGAGAGGAATCGCCACACGCCCGAAGCCGGCTCACGGATCTCCTATTTCCGGAATTGCTGCGCGGGATCGCGCTGACCCGCCTCATGCAACGGAAATGGCTCGAACCTGCCGACGAGCAGCGATTGCATCTGAGCACTCTCGTCCATCAAATCTTCAGCCATTTGAAGCAGACCGGCGGAATGACTGCGGCAATTCTCTATCAGGCGCTCGCGGTCAGCGGCCCATTCCGTTCCGTTACCGAATCCGATTTCACCGCCCTGCTGCGTAGCCTGGCTGCCAAGCAATTGATTGAGCAGATTCCCACAGGTGAAATCATCCTTGCACTGGCGGGCGAGCGCATTACCGCCGCGCACGATTTTTACGCGGCCTTCAAGAGCACGGATATGTTCACTGTGCGCCACGAGAAAGCCCAAATCGGCGAGCTGCCGCTCGACGCCCTCCCGCCTGCCGGGCAAGTCGTTGTCCTCGCGGGTAAACGCTGGCTCGTGCAGGAAATTGATGCCATGTCGAAAACGGTGTGGGTCGCACCGGCCAAGGGTGGAAAAGTTCCGGTGTTCCTTGGAAATGGGGGCGAGCTTCACACACGCGTCGTTCAGGAAATGAAGACCGTCCTGCTTGGCAATGATGGACCGCCTTACCTCGACACACCAGCGCGCGAACTCTTGAGCGCAGCCCGTCATGTCGCCCGGATCGTCGGTCTCGACAAATCCGATTTGTTGGTGAGCCCGGGCGGCGTGCGCTGGTTTCCGTGGGTGGGCACTCGCTGCTTGCGCACGCTCTCGATACTGGCCGAACTGAATCGCGTCACGTGCGAAACGGATCGCCTCTCTATTTGGCTGCCCCTTCCGAGTTGCGAGGGATTTCTCGATTTCTTGCGACAGCTTCTTGCCAACAACCTTGACTCGTTTATGGCTGGCGCACGAGTGACACCGCGCGTGGTCGAAAAATTCGACGAGTTCCTGCCCGATGACTTGTTGACCAAGGCGTGCGCAACGGAGCGTCTCGCCTTACAAGAAGCCATTGATTCCATGAAGGCGACCGTGAATGGAGTATCCTCAACTCCGCCGTGACCAACGCACGTTTTGCTCTGCTCCACGGGCTGCTGGTCGGCCCTTTCCCCCTCTCGACCGCGCCCGTTCCACTCCGCAAACCGCGCGCTCGTCACGAGCGGCATTCGCGCGAGGTCTTAAAATCGAGACGCTTCCGTTGGCAGCTTGGCTCGGCACTCCGCTACTTCCGTAATTCACTCCGCTGCGGAAACGCTTCGCTTCCGTCGCCAACCTGCCAACCGAAGCGTCGTGTCGTTATCTCAGGAGCGAGTTCTCGGTTTGCCAGCCCGCAAAGCGCGCAACGAATAGCCGCGACCATTCTCGAATGGCTCGACGTGGGCCTCGATTTCGAGAACAGGATACCGAACCGTCGCCAGGCCGTAGGTCCTGTACGTCGGCGCGAACAGTTCGGTTTCAACAATGCCGGTCCAGTCAGCCAGCGAGAGAAACTTCATTGGTTCGCCCATGATTTGATGATGCGTGCGTTGCTCGACGACGAGGCCGCATGTCGTCACTGTTTCGCCGACGAACTCGCCGAGGCGATTCACCGGGCAGTACGTATCCCACGCAACGTCGTCGAACAGTTCGAGCGGATGGCCGCTGACGGCAAAAGCGAACAAGTCTGTTTCCGATTGCAAACGCTCCCGGCGCGAAGGCTCATTGAGCGGAATCGCCGGCAGTTGTTCCAAGCCCGGCGGCGGAACGAGCCAGCCCTGTTTCGATTCCACCGAACCGCCATACGTCTTCAGTAAATATTGTGCTTGCCAGAACTGGCGCGTGCGGGTTTCACCGAATTCGTCGAACGCACCGACGCGAATCATGGCTTCGAGTTCTTCGCCACTCGGAGCAACACGGTGAAAGAAGTTGGCCACCGACTCGAATAAGCCACGCTCACGGGCTGCAAGCATCGCATCCGCAGTGCGTGTCGTGAGTCCTTTTAAGTGTGTCAGCGGCACGCGGACGGATTGGCCACGCGGCACAAACGCCGGTCCGGGTTCATTCACTGACGGCGGAAACAGCTTCACTCCGAGGCGATGGCATTCGAGGACATACACGAGCGGATGATAAAATCCTTTGCCATTCGTCAGCACGGCGGCCATAAACTCGACCGGGAAGTACCGTTTCAGCCATGCCGCCTGATACGCCTCGACGCCGTAGGCCGTGCTGTGGGCTTTGCGGAAGGCGTAACCGGCAAACCCGGTGACCAGTCCCCATACTTCCTCGATCTTCTCCGACGCATGGCCGCGCACCCGTGCGGCTGCGAAGAACTCGCCGCGGATTTCTTCGATCACGGCGCGCTTCTGTTTGTTCAGTGCTCGGCGCAGCACATCAGCACGACCAGGCGGGAGACCAGCGAACGCTTCGCTGAGTTGCAGAATGTGTTCCTCGTAAACGACCAGACCGTAAGTGCTCCGCAAACAGGCTTCCAACGACGGATGCGGATAAGAAACCTCCTCCATCCCTTGATACCGGCGGGTGAATGACAGCTTCTTCCCCTCATTGGCCGCACCGGGTCGGATGACGCTCACGATGGCGATTAGCCCATCAATCTCGCGCACATTGCACATGCGGCAGAGGCTCGTCATTGCCGGAGACTCGATATGATGCACAGCGCGCGCACCGTCGCTGGCGATCATCTCCCAGACATTAGGGTCGCGCCACGGTTCTGGCGCGTGCGGACCACCGAGCAGCAATCGGCCATCGGATTTGTCCCGCGCGACACACGTGTCGAGGTCCACCGTGATGCCTCGGTGGTTGAGCATCGCCCTTACGTCGCGCATTGCCGCCAGACCGCCTTGCGCGAGGATGTCCATCTTCACCAAGCCGATCGCTTCCACCGCATCCATGTCGAAATGCGTCGTGGAGTAGCCTTTGTTGGCGATGAACGTCGGCGTCAATTCGTGCATCGGTTGACGCGAGAGCACCAAGCCGCAGGGGTGCATCTTGGGATAACGCGGCATTCCGTCGAGAAAGTCCGCCATCATCAACGCAGTCCGGTAAGGCTCTTCGTTGAACGGCAAGTCGCGGGTCTCAGGACTGGCCTGAAGCAATTCGACCAGCCCTTCGCCCGACTTCGGCGGGGGCTCATCGGGTACCCATCCGCCACCGAAACCCCACGGGAAACGATCCGTGAACTTCCGCACGTCGCGTTCGCCCACGCCGAGCACCTTGGCCACTTCAGCAAACGCGCTCCGCGCCTGGAAGGTCGAGAAGCCGCCCACGACCGCGCAATGCTCCCGGCCATACTTCTCGAAGATGAGCTTCACCACGTCGTCTTTGAAGTCGTGCGCGAAATCAATGTCAATGTCCGGCAGCTTGTTCAGCGCCATGCGCTCCTTGTTCAGAAAGCGCCGGAAGTAGAGGCCGAAGCGGATCGGGCAGACGCTGCTGATGCCTATGCAAAAGCAGACCAGGCTGTCCGCCGCGCTGCCACGCGTGATCCATTCGATGCCGCGACGCCGGCACTCCTGAAGAAAATCCCAGGTGATGAGAAAGTAATCCTCGTAACCGACATCGGCGATGATGCCCAGTTCTTCCTCGATTTGCGCCCGCACCTGCGCGAACGGCACAGCCGCTCCGGTCTCGGAACGGATGCGCTTTCCCGCGTATCGCTGCCGCAATCCATCGAGGACGAGGCGGCGCAGAAACTCTTTTGATGACGAGCCATCCGGTGTTTTGAATGCAGGGAACTGCGGTTTGCCGAACGGCAACTGGAATTCGCAGCGCTCGGCAATTTCGTGAGTGGCGCAAATCCATTCGGGATGTTCCGCGCATCCCGCCGCCATCTCAGCCGGCGTGCGAAAGTGATAGCGTCCGCCATGTCGTTTCTCGGGATGTTCGTGTTCGAGCAGCGTGAGCGTGCGGATGCTCTGGAGAATGTTGTATCGCCGCCGATCTTCGGGCGTGGCGTAGTGAACCGCTGGGCAAGCGACTCTGCCTTCGCGCTTGGTTACCGCCTGATAGAAGCGACCCGGAAAGCAGTCCGCTAATGTCGAATCGGAACTCACGGCCAGAAGTCCTTCGGTGTGAGCTGACAGGAAGGACCGCTTTAACGGCTGGCGTTGCTTGGTCGCGACAGACGATTCTTCTTCCGCTGCACCTTCACCGTGACGCGAGAGGACACGGCAAAGATTGAAATAGCCAGTTCCATTCAACGCATACAGCAGCAATGGATGTTCGCCGACGCCCAATTCCGCGCCGATGATGAGCTTGACTCCCGCCGATTGCGCGGCTTGAACGAACTCGACGACGCCATGCAGGTTGCCGGTATCCGTCAAAGCAACGGCGGGCAGGCCGTGTTGTTTCGCCAGTTGCACAATCGCCGTTGGCGAAAGCGTCGAATCCAGGAAGGAATAATGGCTGTGGCAGCGGAGCGGGACGTAGTTCGCCGCCTTTGAACGAACGATGATCTGCAAACTCCGTCGCGGTCGCTCATGCTGCTTGACCGCATCGGCCAGCGATTCGCGCGGTGCATCACGCAATCGAAAATCGTGGCCGCGCAGGATCACGGATTGGCCGCGAGATCGCCGCAGTTCATCAATCACCAACGCCAGGCGGGAGCGGGCGTCCTGTCGTTGAGCCGAGGCTTCCAAAGGAAGCTCCGTGCGGAAGCGGCCGTCATACACGTTCGACAGTTTGAGCGAGACGAGCCGCAAACTCACACGCCGTTTCCAGGCGGCGCGAAGCATTGAGTGAAGCCGCCCATACACGTCGGTTTCGAGGTCGGTCGGCTCAATGAGACTCTCGCCGACCTGATCTTCTGCCATGTCGTTGTATCGAACCTTCACCGTCAGCGTCCGGATGCTCCGGCCTTCTTCTCGCACCTTGGCGAACAGACTGTCAGCCATCCGGCGCAGTGTGGCTTCGACGTATTCCTCATCCGGGAGGTCACTCCCGAAGGTCTCCTGATGACTGAAGGTCTTTTGCGGTTCGCGGGCAGGAATGAGCGGGCGCTCATCAATGCCGTGCGCGAATTGCCGGATGCTGAAAGCCTGATTGCCGAGGACCAATTCCAGCATCTCCAACGGCGTCGCTGCGATGTGACGGATCTGCGCCAGGCCCGCTGCATTGAGCCGCACGCTCGTTTTCGGACCAATCCCCGGCAGCCACTTGTTCGGTAGCGGATGCAGAAACGCGGCCTCGCCTCCGGGCAGAACCTCATTAAACGCGGCCGGTTTCGTCAGCTTCGAGGCAACCGCGCTGACCAGCTTGTTCGAGGCGATGCCCTCGCTGACGCTGATTTCAGTTTCTGCCCGATGGCCTTGCGGATCGTCAGCGCAATCTCCGCTGGCGGTTTCCGCCGGTTCGCCGTCAGGTCGAAGTAACCCTCGTCAATCGAAGTTTGCTCCACGTCCGGCGTGAAGTCGTAGCAGTAACCGAACATCCAATTCGAGAACTGCTCGTATCGCTCGAAGTCGCCGGGCAGAACAATCAGCTTCGGGCAAAGCTTGCGCGCCCGAACGGTGGGCATCGGCGTAAATACGCCGAACTTCCGAGCCTCATACGACGCGGACGCAATGATGCCGCGCCGCTCGCCGCCCACGGCAATGGGTTTGCCGCGCAACTTTGGATCGCCGGCCTGCTCGACGGCGGCGAAAAAGGCGTCTGCGTCCAGATGGACAATAGTTCGCGACATTGAAGTTGTTGCGCGGCTGAATGTGCGCTCATGCGTGGGTCAAACGCTGTCCAAGCTCTCACTCTCCGTCTCTGCGGATGAGCGCCCGAAACACGCCTTGAATCATCAGTTCCTCCGACGGAATCAGATTCGGGTATCTGGGATTCTCCGCCTTCAGGAACGGTTTGCCGTTTTTCATGACGAACGTTTTCAACGTGCTCTTGCGATCAATCAGCGCCGCCACAATCTGCCCAGGACGCGGGTCTGGTCCGTGTTCGAGCACCACAATGTCGCCATCACAAATGTGGCGACCAACCATCGAATCGCCGTTGACGCGCAACGCAAACGTGTTCCGCGTCGGCTTCAACCCAATGGAATCAATGGTCACCGGAATGCATTCGTCGGCTTCCTGCTCGCGCTCGCTGCCGAACCCGGCGGGAATTGTGCCGAACACGGGAAGCTCGAAAACCGCGCGGCGCACCGATTGGGCTGAATCCGCGAGTCGAAGCGACCGCGCTTTGCCGGGCTCAGAAGTCAGCCAACCCTTCCGAATGAGGGCCTCGATGTGGCATTCCGCAGCCCGTTTGCTGCTCCAGCCGAACTTGGCGGCGATTTCGCGCGGCGTCGGGGCAGGGTCGCCGCTCGCGAGTTTGTCGCGCACGAACTCAAACACCCGGCGCTGGATTTGGGTCAATTCATTCATATCTAGCCAAATGGCTAGTATAGCCTTCCCTTTTTGTCAACCGTGTGATATTCACCTTGCTGCATCGCCAAAACCGTGCAACCGCAACAGCAACGCTTTTGGCCTGATCCGCAACCGCTGGTCGAGCGGCTGGGCCGCGATTTTTTCCGGCAATTGCCGGAGACGCCGGGCGTTTACCTCATGCACGGGGCGGCAAACATCGTGTTGTATGTCGGCAAGGCGAGAAGTCTCCGGCATCGTCTTGGGAGCTATCGCGTCGCGAACCCTGAACGGATGAAACGTCGCACGCTGCGTCTGCTTCGGTTGGTCGAACACATCGCTTGGGAGGAATGTTCTGATGAATCTGAGGCCATCCGGCGGGAAGCCGAACTTTTGCTGTCACTGAAGCCACGGTTCAATCGGGCCGGAGTCTGGCAAGGACCAAAGCGCTTTTTGGCGTGGCGATCACAGCACGACGGGTTGGAATTGGCCGTCATGGATTCGCTGGAGGATGGCTGGAACGGCGCCGGACCTTTCCGCGCTCAGGCAATGCACATCTACCGGGCGCTCGTTCGGCTGTTATGGTGCCGATTTCATCCCGACGCTGGATTGGCAGGAATGCCAGCAGGATGGTTTGGTTGCATATTATCACCGCAGATGGATGCAGTGTTCAAAGCGTTGGCGGATGCAAGCCGGCGGAAATTGCTGGACCAGTTGTTTAAGAACAACGGCCAGACGTTATCCGAGTTGTGTGAGCATCTCGACATGACGCGGCAGGCGGTGACTAAACACTTGGTTCTGCTTGAAGAGGCGAAGCTGGTGACGGTGGTCTGGCGCGGACGCGAAAAGCTGCATTATCTGAATCCAGTACCGTTGCACGAGATCTACGAGCGCTGGATTGGCAAATACGAAGGCCATCGCCTTCAGGCGTTGAGCGATCTGAAAAAAGGTCTCGAAGCAACCAAAACCAAGAAAGAATGACACCATGGAAAAGCCAAAGTTAGTCTACACGACATTCATCCGCTCCACGCCGAAGAAGACGTGGGACGCCATCAGCAATCCGAAGTTCGCCCGGCAATATTGGGCGGGAATGGCTAACGTTTCTGATTGGAAGAAAGGCTCGAAATGGGAACACCTGAACCCGGAAAATGAAATTTGGGTCACGGGCGAGGTGCTGGAATGCACTCCTCCCAAACGCCTGGTGTTGACCTGGGCTGACCCGGATAATCTTAAGGACAAATCGCGCGTCACGTTCGAGATCGAGAAGGTTGGAGACTCGGTGTGCCTCACGGTGACGCATGACCAATTCAAGGCGGGTTCGACAATGGTCGGTAAAGTCTCCTGGGGTTGGCCGCGCGTGCTTTCCAGCATGAAATCGTTCCTCGAAACCGGCAAAGGCCTGAACGTCTTCGCTCGCGATTGAACGACTAAAAATCATTAACCATTCGCACTTAAATCTATGACCAAAATTGCTACACCCTTTTCTGGCGGATGCGCCTGCGGCGCGATTCGCTACGAAAGCACAGCCGAACCGGTTCTGATGCTTCACTGCCACTGTCGCGATTGCCAGCGAGCCAGTGGCGGGCCGTTTTCGTCTTACGTGATCGTGCCGACGGAAGCCTTCAAGCTCTTGCAAGGGTCGCCCCGCTTTCACCCTTCGCCAAGCGAGCAGGGCGGGATGACTCGCCGCGGCTTTTGTCCCGACTGTGGCGCGCCGGTTGCGGTTAAGCCCGACGCTGTTCCTCAATTTGTCGCGATCAGAACCGCGAGCCTGGATGATCCGAGTTGGTTCAAGCCGCAAATGGATGTCTGGACATGCGACGCGCACCCGTGGGATCAAATGAATCCTGCGCTGCCCAAGTTCGAGAAGTATCCTCAATAGGCAAAAGCGTTTTAAGGACATGAAAACTCCGAAAGTGACGAAAGCCCACATGAGAATCGGAATCATCGGTGCTGGAAGCATGGGAGCGATACTTGCGCGCCACCTCGGTAAGCTCGGCCATCAAGTCTCGATTGCGAACTCGCGAGGACCGGAGAGCCTGATCGCGTTGGCGACAGAGGTCGGTGCGACGCCCGTTTTCGTAGCCGACTCCGCCACCGCCGGCGAAATCGTCATCCTCGCGATCCCAACGAAGGCCGTCGTTGAACTTCCACAGGGGCTATTTGCGAACGTGCCAAGGGGCGTTGTCATCATTGATGTTGGCAACTACCATCCCGAGCTTCGCGACGGACGTATCGAGGCGATTGATCGTGGCATGCCCGATAGCCAGTGGGTCGCGCAGCAGATCGGACGCCCGGTGATCAAGGCGTTCAGCAACATCTACGCAAAGAGCCTTCTCGAAAAAAGCGTTCCAAAGGGAACAAAGGGGCGAATCGCTCTCTCGGTTGTCGGCGATTCGTTGGACGCCAAGACCGCAGTGCTTCGCCTCGTTGACGATCTCGGTTTCGACCCTGTTGACGGTGGTGATCTGGACGAATCCTGGCGGCAGCAGCCCGGAACGCCGGCTTACTGCCAGGACCTTGAAGCGACTGCTCTCCGGAACGCGCTCGCGGAAGCTGATCGAAGCCGGATCGCAGAATACCGAGCCGAGCAGGAGGTTCGTATCAGGAGGTTAATCGCAGCGCAGACTCCAGCGGCATAAAGGGATGACGTTCTCATCCACCGCTTCCACCAAGGCGGAAGGCGAAGGGCCGCCCTAACGGGCCGACCGATACCAACGGCCTCGAAGACAGCGGGAGCTGCGAGAGCGGTTGTTCCACTGCGACTACGGAGGTTCGTTCCAGCATCGCGCTGATCGTCTCGAGTGCGTTTCCCTCCAACCGATTGTCCACGTAAATGTACGTTTTCCGTCGCGGCTCGTAACGCTCGCCTTCGATAATCATCGCAGCACCTGCCTTCCGTGCTTCCTCGTTCACTTCCTGCGTTCTGTCGTATGGCTGAAATGCTTTCACAGCATCTTCGTATTTTCGCCCAGGCTTCAGGAGAAATCGTGCCGCGACCAATTCCGGGTTCGTGCGACTGCCCGGCAATGCCATCTGTTCGCTCACCGGCGGCATCGCATCCCACGAATTGAGCACGTGCGCGACACCGTGCCTGGCAAGGCATCCAAAGTATTCATCTCGCAGCCACGCCCGATTTCGCATTTCGACCCCGTAGGGCCATCCCTTGGGCAGCTTGCCGAGGAATGCGTCCAGGTCGCGCACGAAATCCCGACCGTGCTCGTAATCCCTGGTGTGAAAGCGCGAGGACTCAAACATGAGCACCCCAAGCTTTTCGCGGACCTGTTCGCACGGAGTAAGAAAAGCGGTTGCGAATAAATCTGCGTTGAGGAAATCCGGGTTGGCCTGGCCGGCCTTCGCGCCGAATCGGTCGAGGTTGGGAAACTTTTTGATCGTGATGGCATCCGTCACTTTGAGGCCGAATCGGAAATCTTCGGGGACTTGATCGGCCAATCCTTGCAGGTACTCGCGACGCGGGAAGTCATAATATGCGGCATCCACGCAGACGGTCTTGAAGACTTCGGCGTATTCGCTCAGACAATCCCGCTGAAACCGCGTCTTGGCGACCTTACCTCGATATTCGTAACGTGCGGGCGTATAGAGTTGGCCAAACCACCCTTCGTACTTCCACGAGGACGTGCCGATGAAAACACCTTTGGCGGCGAGTCCCGCCGCGCGCTGTTTTATCGCTTCGCGATCAAAGGCCATTCGCGGACGAGATTATCGCGGTCAGAAGTCAAAGACGAGTCGGCTCAATCGCGGTGACCAGCGCTCGCTTCGTCAGGCGACGGCGCCCTTTCTGCCCTCGCTCCTCGCCTTCCTGCGCTCGCGCTCGTCACCGCTGACTTGCATCGCATTCGCGAGGCGCTTCCGTTGTGAGCTTGGCTCCGGCGCTCCGCTATTTCCGCACTCCATAATTCATTCCGTTGCGGAATCGCTACGCTTCTGTCGCCAACATCACAACCGAAGCAACGCCTATCATCATCCGCTGAGCGGCCCGCATTCCCGTGCAACTGATTATTTTAACTCGGTTGGTTCCAATGAGCTTACACGTTGGCTCCCGTACCACGTCCTGAGTCCAGGACTTCACGCCCACCAACCCTTGGCGCCGTGACCAGCGTGCGGATTGCTTCGTTCCTCGGGGCTGCTGGTTGGCCCCATCCCCCTCTCGACCGCGCCCGTTCCACTTCGCAAACCGCACGCTCGTCACGAGCTGCATCCTTTGGACTGACCGCATCGGCGGCAGCTTCCGTCTGAAGTTGGCATCGTCGCTCCGGCTGCGTGGCTTCACTCACTTCGTTCCGCCCACTCCGCCTCCGCTTGCACGCCGCCAACTCCAGACCGAAGCCACAACGCGCAAGGCTTTGAGCCGATTATCCCCCATGTTTGATATACGACAGTCGTACCATGAGAAGTATCAATCGCCGTGACCAACGCGCGGTTTTGCTTCGGTTCACGGCCTGTCGGTCGGCCCCTTCCCCCTCTCGACCACGTCCGTTCCACTTCGCAAACCGCGCGCTCGTCACGAGCGACATTCGTTCAAGTGGCCGCATGAACGGCGGCTTCCGTCTGCGGCTCGGCGCACGGCGTTGCGCTTCGGCTCCGTTGTTCAATGCGTTGCTCTCCGCCTTCGCTCCACTTCCCGCTCCCCGACCGCAGACCGAAGGCCAAAGTTCACGCGGATCTTCGGATTGCAACGGAGGGCCACTGCAAAAGTTTTGCGGAACAAAATGAAACCTCGCAACTGATCCGTTCTGGAGAACCGTATCTCGAGGCCGCCCACTCACCCCAATGCCTCGACTCCTTTTATCTCCAAGGGTCTGCGCTTTAGCCGTTTTACCGTGCACAACCGATCCCGAGGACGTAGTATTGCTGACATCAAAGCTCAAAAGTGGTTTAGATCGCTTCGACCGCGCCATGAACAAGAAAGACTCACAACTATGAATAAAGCCTCCCATTCCGCCGCATGCTTCGCCTTGCTCTCAGGATTACTCACCACTTCCCGCCTGGTCGGTGCGGAGGAATCGTTAGTGGGCGATTGGGCTGGCGGATTCGAGCAGGGCAAGGATTACGTATACCTTCAGCTTCATTTCAAATCGAAGGACGGGAAGATTTCCGGCACCTATGACGCCCCGTTGCTCTTTCAACAGGGGCGCTCCCTGAAGCAGGTGACCATCAAATCGTCCACGGTGAGCTTTGAAGTCCCAAACAAGCCGGACACCAGACTTTTCACCGGCGAACTGCGAGACGGTGTTCTAACCGGCCAAATGAAGGAAGGGGCGACCGAGCAGCCCTTCCGCTTCAGCCGTCTCGCGCCCATCCAGGCAAAGCACTACGAGGGCACCTACGAAATTGAGCGCGGTCATTTTGTGTTCATTAAATCGGCGGTTGATATGGGCATCGGCGCCCTCCAGTTCATCGATTTTAAGAACGGACGCGTAAGTGGGCTTTTTCCAACTTCGACCACGAGCTTTTTCACCGGCCCTGCTGTGCTCGTTCTCTTCCCAGTCGAAGCCACGGTGAAGTTTACGCTCGACCCGCAAGGACAGGGGACGGGGCTCGCGTGGGTAGGCTCCCAGAAGTGGAGTGCGCGGAGAGTCAAACTGCGAGAGGAAGAAGTCTCGTTTACGAATGGTGCGGTGACGATTTCCGGCACGCTCATCTCGCCAAACACTCCGCAACCCCACCCGGTTGTCATCTGCGTGGCGGGCGGCACGGCGGCGGCGACCCGCGAGATGTTTCGACACATGGCCGAGTTCTTTGCCATGAACGGCGTGGCAAGCCTCATCTATGACAAGCGCGGGCTGGGAAGTTCCACGAGCGACTGGCTCCGTGCGGGCTTTGGCGACTTGGCCGATGACGCCTTGGCCGGAGTGCGCCTGCTCAAGGCGCGGCCTGGCATCGACGCGAACCGCATCGGCCTGTTTGGCGCGAGCCAGAGTGGTTGGGTTGTCGCCCAGGCAGCCTCGCAGTCCAAGGATGTCGCTTTCATCATCAGTCAATCCGGGCCGGGTGTGAATCCCGAGGAGCAGGAGCTGTATCGAAGTGAAGCTTGGCTGCGTGCGGATGGGTTCTCGGAGGAGGAAATCCGCGACTCCATGAAGTTCATCCGCCAACGTTACCAATGCGCGCTTACCGGCGAGGGTTGGGATGCGCTGGCGGAAACCGAGCGCGAGGCTAAAAACAAGCGTTGGTTTGCCTACACAGGCGGTCACGTGGGAAAAGAGCATCCATCCTGGCATTTTTGGAGCCTGATTCGCGGCTACGACCCCGTGCCCGTCCTCGAGAAAGTCACTTGTCCGGTGCTGGCCGTGTTTGGAGCGAAGGACACTTTTCTACCCGCCGAGAAAAGCGCGCGCATTTGGCAGACGGCACTCGAAAAAGCGGGAAACAAGGACGTGACCATCCGGGTTTTCCCAGACGGCGACCACTCTCTGATTGAATCCAAAACGGGCGGTCTCAAAGAAGCGGGACGCGCGCGGCGCTTCGTCCCTGGATTCTTCGAGACGCTGCGCGACTGGACGATGAAACAGACCCAAGTGCAACACTGAGCCTATTCTAAGTGCCAGAGAAAGCGGGTTCACATCATCGCTGCTTCCCTGAGCAGGACTTCTCTGCGCCGGTTGAGGCCCCGTGCAGCAGAGGTGAAGCGGCAACGCATTGAAAAGAGATCTTACGGCTGCGAGTACTGCAACAAGTCCCTTAAGCGGAAAGCAGCATGTCGGTGCAGGACATTGAAAGAATGCGAAAGTCGGCTTGCCCGGGAGCCAGGTTTCCGCCAAAAGCGGCTCTCCCGAAGAACTACACGGACAAACCAAGAGCAAACTATTCAATTACGGTGACCAACGTGCGGTTTTGCTTCGTTCCACGGCCTGCCGGTCGGCCCTTTCCGCCTCTCGACCACGTCCATTCCACTTCGCAAACCGCGCGCTCGTCACGAGCTTCCATGGTGCAGGGCCGCAAGAGCGGCGGGCTTCCGTCTGCGGCTCGGCGGCGGGCGTTGCGCTTCGGCTTCATTCCGCGCTCCATTCCAGCCTCCGCTCCACTTCCCCCGCTCACCGACACGCAGACCGAAGCACAAGCGATCACGAACCGCAGTTGCATGGCGGACAGCCGCTCCAGGCCTGAATCGGCGGACATTTCACCGAGCCATACGAACAGAACACGCAACAATGTCCGGGCCTGGGCTTGAGACGAACGCCGCAGCCGGGGCAATCCCAAAAGAACAGGCAAGCGTCAGTTGGCATCACTTCCCGGCTCTGCCTGCCGCAGTGAGGGCAAGTCAGCACCGATTCGAGGATGACAGGTGCATCGGCTTCAACACGAGTCAATGCCGAGTCGCCGTCGCTGTTCTGCGTCTTGGTCATGTGATGTCTTCCGCTGACTCCGCGCCTTTGCTATGCATGGTGCTACCCCCGGTCGGCTGCCCGCGATTGGGCCTGCATGTCCCCAGCCGGGCAGCATGAGCGGGAGCGACGAGTGTTCACCAGATTCCAGATCGCCGCGATGGTGAGGCCAGCCAAAGCAGCGTAGATGAGCCACACGTGATAGTTCATCAAATACGCAACCACCACCAAACTGGCGCTGACCCCGCTGATTAACAACGGACCTTTCTTCCGGTGTTGGCGATAGGATGCTATTTGGCCGACAAACGCCAAGGCCGTCATCGCTTGAATCAGAATCGGCGCGTTGCCGCGCAAAAACGGAACTGATCCCAAGCCCAGCGCACCCGCAATCGTGGCGAACAGCGGAAAGCAGCAGGGTGCTGCAATCGCCGCCAGGACCGCGCCGACCGCGCCGAGCTTGTCGAATATCAACCACACTCGGCCAATGCGTTTCGGTTGCGGTGATGCTGTCTCTATAGCGCTCACGGTGACTTGATTCCGCTGCTGGCTTTGTTTGACATCTGCCATGCTTCACGCGCTTCGAGATACCAATCGGACCGCACCGGAAGCTGGCGAGTGCTGTGCTTCCAGAACACGGCGGTCAATTCGCCGGGTTTTTCTTCACCACTATAGCTGGTTTGTTTTGTCCACCAGATGGGCGCAGGGCTGCGACCTTCCCATTTTACGCCGGGCGGGAAAACTAATACGGCATCCCACATGGGCATTTTCTCAGGTGGCAGATCCTTTCGCGACTCCAACATCTCACGCATCTCATGATCGCGCGGCAAGATTTCCAATGCATCACGCACTGCGTTCGGAAATTGTTCAGCCATCAGCCGCCCGCCGATTCGCCTTTCACCGTCATAAAGATGGCGACACCGGGAAAGTCGAATCGCCGCGCCGCCATTCGAGCTTCGTGCTCGTTGTCTGAATCGAGCATCGCAACCCACACGATCATCACTTCGGCCCGTCCAACAATCTCCGGAAGCTTTCGCGCCTCATGCTGTAACGCCTTCGCGCCGTAAATGCAGCCGCCGCACGTAGGCGAGAATAGCGCCAGTACACGCGGCTTAGAGGTGTCGGCATTGAATTCCTTCTTGAGGGCGTCGAATGAATCGTCGAGCACCGTGACTTGTGGCGCGCTTTGGCGCGCCCGCTCGACTTTGTGGAAACAAGCGCAGCCTGTCGCGAGAAGGCATACCGGCAGCAGCAACGCAAAAGCACGAGTCCAGCGCCAGTGCGTTGAAACACTGAGAAGTATTGAGTTCATGAGCTAGTCCTTCTATTCCCAAAGCGAATCACGTTCCCGTCCGGGTCTTTCACCGCGAAATCGCGCGCCCACGGCATGTCCTCAAGTTCCTGCGCGATGGTCGCGCCACTGGCGCGGCATTGTTCGTAGAACTCGTCCACGTCGTCGTTAATGTAGCAATAGACGCAGATGCCGAATGCGCCGTCGCCCGTGTGCTCGGTCAGCAGGAAGAGAGGTCGCCGCGTTCGATGGAAACGCACAGCGGGAGTCCCGCCGCAAACTGGTGCTCGGACACCTTGCGGAAGCCCAAGCATCTCTCGTAGTGGGCCAAGCTTGCTCGCGCATCGCGCACGCGGATGTAGGGCAGGCAGAATTCAGATTTCATAACGCGTCTTCCAGAAATTCGATTAACGGGCATCCGCTGCTGCCGCCACGCGCTTCGCATTCGTCAGCGAGTTTTGTTAGGGCGCGGCTCATCTGCCGCAACGAACGGATGCGTGCCTCAATGTCAGAAATCTTGGCCTCAGCTCGCGAACGAACTTCCGCGCACGATGTTCGTCGGCTGACACGCAACTCCAGCAGTTCTTTGATTTCTTTCAGAGTGAAACCAAGCTGTTGTGCCCGTCGTATGAAACGTATGCGCGTCACCGTTTCTTCAGGGTAAAGACGATAATTGGCCGTGGTGCGTGCCGGCTTTGTCAGGAGGCCGGCGCGTTCGTAGAAACGCATCGTCGGAATTCCGACTTCAGCCAAACGCGCGGTGCGACCGACCGTCAATCCGCTCCCATTTGCGTAGGGTGCTTTCATCTCACCATTAAGCCTAAACCCTGCACTTAGGTGCAAGGTCAAGCGGTTTGTTGAGCCGATTACGAAGCGCCCTTCCGTCGTGACCAACGCACGGTTCTGCTACGCTCCACGGGTTGCTGGTTCGTCCCTGTCCCCCTCTCGACCGCACCCGTTCCACTTCGCAAACCGTGCGCTCGTCACGAGCGGGCATCCACAATGTGCCGCAAGCGCGGCGGCTTCCGTCTGCGGCTCGGCGGCGGGCGTTGCGCTGCCGGCTTCATTTCGCTATGCGCTCCACTCCAGCCTCCTCTCCACTTTGCCCGCTCGCCGACACGCAGACCGAAGCCGGATTCAGTCATCATTCTTCGTTGAGCATTCGCAGGAGTTCCGAACGAGCGATTAGCAATTTCCCACGCAGGGCGCGACAAGCTTTCAGCTTGCCGCGCTGAATCAACCGATAGACGCTGAAGTAGTCCACACCAAGCATGTCGGCGGCCTCCTGAATCGAATAGGCGAGTCGTTCCTTCCCTGGGCTATGCGATGAGTGATTGTTACTGTCTCGGTTCATACGATGACAGGAATCGTTTAGCGCATTCGCCGACGTGAAGTTGTTCAGCTATCTGAACAATCTGTTGAGCGGAATTTCATAGTTTCGGCGCTGGGGAGACGATCACCGCGCCGGTCCGCCGTGACCAACGCACGGTTTGGCTGCGTTTCACGGATTGCCGGTTCGTCCCCGTCCCCCTCTCGACCGCACCCGTTCCACTTCGCAAACCGTGCGCTCGTCACGAGCGGGCATCAGCGATGTACCGCAAGCGCGGCGGGCTTCCGTCTGCGGCTCGGCGACGGGCGTTGCGCTCCGGTGCGTTCCGCTATGCGCTCCATTCCAGCCTCCGCTCCACTGGCTCACACGCCCCCCGCTCGCCAGTCGGCTGAAAGAAGTGACAGCGCGATGAATTCCGGTTCGATTGTATGGCGGCGTCGGTCGTGTCAAGGATACTACGGGTCGGTCGCTTAGACGCGCCCGCTTCCGTTCCTCCTCTGACACGCCCGCCGCCGC
>JAKEEH010000388.1 GCA_022616725.1 Limisphaerales bacterium
GGTTGGATTGATCGGTTTTTTCTTTTTCATCCCTGCTGAGTGGCAGGGCCAAAACGCTCAGTCCAACCTTTTTTTGACTCAGCTATGGGACGGCTGTGGAAAAATATTATGGTTGCTCGGGAAAGATGTTTAAACCATCACCCAGCACCGTTGCCTCGCTAGTAAAAGCGATTCCAAATGGCCGGGTGGTCACGATCGATGCCGTGTATAAGAAACTGGCTAAGAAGTACAAAACAGAAATTGCTTGCCCCGCGACATCAGAAAAATCGTTATGTTTAGCTGCAGCCGAATCGGTTGAGAAGAATACACGCCTGCCGTATTGGCGTGTCTTGAAGAAAAGCGGCGAGTTAATCCAAAAATTTCCGGATGGCATTAAAGGTCATGCGGCATGTCTGGCGAAGGAAGGCCATAAGATTGTTTCAACGAGCAAGTCGAAAGGTGTGCAAGATTTCGAAGTGTTTTACATCAATTGTAGAGGGAGGCAGGAATGGAAACGGATTTAGAGAAACTTTATCAAAACTATGTTGCTGCCTGGTCAACTCGCGACATTGAGGCGGTTGTATCGTTTTTTACAGACGATTGTGTCTATGAAGATGTGGCCCTTGGGGTCCTCAACCGTGGAGCGAGTGAAGTGAGGGCGTTCGTGCAGGCCACTCTCGCGGCGATCCCCGATTTTAAGATTGAGCCGAAGTCCGTTTTCGCGACCGTCGGGCGGCTGGGTAGTGAATGGATCATGAGCGGCACACAAACAGGGGACTTTCCCGGGTTGCCCGCCACGGGCAAGGCATTCACGGTCCCGGTCGCCTCGATCATGGAGTTCCATAATGGAAAGATCCGTCGAAACACAGACTATTGGAATCTCGCCTCCTTTCTACAGCAGGTGGGTGCAATGGCCTAACCCCGTCGCTCCAGGCGACGTTGCCGCTAACGCGGCGCCGCGCCTGAGCTTGGTCTAGGCCGCTATGCTCTCCTTCATTGTTCCAGCCCATAACGAAGAGCTTTGGATTGGCAAATGCCTGCATAGCATCCGCACGACGATGGAAACGGTCCGTGAGCCATACGAGGTGATTGTGGTGGATGACGCATCCACAGATGCAACGCCCCGGATTGCAGAACAAATGGGAGCACGCACTATCAGGGTCGAGCATCGCAAAATCTCGGCGGTGCGTAATACCGGCGCACGCACGGCTTGCGGCGAAGTTTTCTTCTTCGTGGACGCGGATACGAAGGTGAATGAACGAGCTGTCAGCGCAGCTCTCGCAGCCCTGCGGTCTGGCGCTGCCGGTGGCGGGTGTGCCCCCGAACTCGATGGTCCGGTTCCACTCTGGGGACGTATCATCCTTTTCTTCTCCGTCGTGGTCGGCCGACTTATCCGATTGGTGGGAGGCTGCTTCCTCTTTTGCACCCGGGACGCCTACGTTGCGACGGGCGGCTTTTCCGAGTGGTTGTATGCCGGTGAAGACATCGCGTTCGTTCAGGCTCTCAAGAAAGTCGGGCGCTTTGTTGTGCCGAAGCCGACGGTGGTCACTTCGGGGCGAAAGCTCGACGTGGTTGGCCCCTGGGAAGTGATTGTATTGATGCTGACGATTGCCGTTCGTGGTTCGCGCTACGAAAGTGAGAAGGTATTGGATATTTTATATGGACGACGCGCTCAAGATTGCAAGAAACCAGACAACGCGGCCTAACAGCCCGTTAAAGAAATGGCTTTTTTGCGTGAGCCGGTGCTGCATCAAGCTCAACCAAAGAACGCGTTGAGAATTGAAAATTGAGAATCGAGAATTTGCCGCAGGTCAGAATCCCCCACTCAATGGGGCATTTCTCAATTCCCAATTCTCAATTCTCAATGGTTTGCTTGAACCACCGCACGCCGAGAGGATCGTGATGCAGCCCGTGAAATGAGAAGCATCACTTTGACCACACCGACCAGACCGTCCGCCCCGTGGGAAGGCCGCGCTGACTTGTCGCCGCCGGCGCGCCTGCTTGAGCTGATTACGGGGTATTGGATCACGCAACTCATCTACGTCGCGCCAAACTGCGTCTGGCGGACCTGCTTCGAGCAGGGCCCCGCACGAGCGACGAGCTGGCCCGCGAAACGGGGGCGCAACCGCCGGCGCTCCATCGCGTGATGCGCGCGCTCGCGAACGTTGGCGTATTCACCGAGACCGCGCCGGGGACGTTCGCCAACACGCCGTTGAGCGAATGGCTGCGCCACGACGTTCCTGGTTCGCTGGGGCCGCGCGCCTTGGTCTCCGGTGAAAAAGACTGGCGGGCGTGGGGCGCGCTGCTCCTCGGCGTGACGACCGGCGCGATCCCGTTCGACCACGTCCACGGCGCGGATCACTTCGCCTACCTGGGCGCGCATCTGGATGAAGCCGCCGCGTTCAACGAGACGATGACGCAGTTTGCGGAGCAGTTTTACCGCGCGGTGGTGGCGGCTTACGACTTCTCACCCTTCCGGCGCATCGTGGACATCGGCGGCGGGCATGGCCGGCTCCTGGCGTTGGTTCTTGAGGCGAATCCGCGGGCGCGAGGGGTCCTGTTCGACGCGCCGCGAGTCATTGAGGGCGCGCGTCCGGCGCTGGTCGCCGCCGGCGTGGCGGAACGTTGCGAGTGCGTGCCTGGGGATTTTTTCACGAGCGTGCCGGCGAAGGGCGACGCCTACCTCATGTCGCACCTCCTGCACGACTGGGACGACAAAAACAGCGTGGCGATCTTGAAAAACATCCGCAGTGCGATGGCTCGCGACGGTCGCGTGCTCGTCATTGAGAAGCTCATCCCGCCCGGCAACGAGCCGTCCCTGGCCAAGCTGATGGACGTCCACATGCTCGTCCTCACCGGTGGACTCGAACGCACGGAGGAGGAATATCGACGCCTGCTCGCGGACACCGGCTTTCGCCTCGAACGAATCGTTCCCACGGCCTCGCTCGTGAGCGTCCTCGAAGCCCGGCCTGTCTGACTCGCTTTCAATGGCAATGAACAACCGTCGCAACCTCGTCCGCCGTCCCTTCGCCGACTTCTACTTGGGATCACGAAAGCCCAAACGGATTCTTGCTGACTTGGGCCAAGCAGGCGGCTTATGAAACCTGCCCGGCCAAACCGCGCCGCGCCAAACCACGGTTTGGTCGAATTCCTGTTAGCCGACAACACGCGCACATCATGAATTGGCTCGTTGCATTAGCTCTCTGCGGCATGATGATCGGCGGTTCCTACGCTATCTGGCGTCGCGGATACCTCGACTCGCTCTTTTCCCGTGTTGCGCTTGTCGCTGTTCTCCTTCCGGGATTGTTGGTGTTGATTGTCCTCAAGGCTTGGGAGGTCAAGCTTGAGGGGAGTCCTTTCTCTTTGACCTACGGCTTGTGCCGCCGCTTGGGTGATGTGTCTTGGTGGGGGGTGATTCTGGCGACGGTTGCGTCTGGTTTCGCTCTTGTGGGGACTTGGGGACTACCAATTGCTGTTAATCCTCGTTTGCGCCTTGGGTGGCTGGTCACTGCTGGTGTATCGGTGGGGATTTACTTGGTTCTTGTCGCGACGCAGCGAGGTACGTTCTTCTTGATCGCATCATGGAGTTCCATGAGTAAGTGGCTACAGGTCGTAGAGGGCTGCATGATGGTCGGCTGGATATTGATCGGACATTTTTTCCTCATTCAGCTTATCAACGCCCTGTGGTTTATTCAGGATTTGCCGCCCGATCGCCGCGGGCCAGTTCTAAAGTTGCCCGCAGCAATTTATGCTTCCATCCCTGCGATTCTTATTTCAGTCGTTACCATTTGGCCTGTTTTTGACGGTATGTGCGAATCCTGTCCTGGATGGCTGGACCCAGCTAGTGGCAAGAGGCGAGAGCATCCAGACGTGCTGAGGGTTATCCTCCAAATAATCGGTCTCTGGTGGCCCTTGATAGTATTGCTTGTGGTTTGGTTGATTGGTCTTACCAAAGCCAGCGCACCCCCGGAGCCGGTGGTCCCTCCGACTGCGCCACCGAAGCAATAAGACCGAGAAAAACCATGTTTTCTAACTTGAGGTCGTAGGAGGCGGAATTCATCACCACACGAATGGAATCATGTGAACACGAATGAGATAGCCAAATGGGTTCTTGCCTTGGGTACTGCAGTTCAATTTGGACTGTTCGTCATCCCAGCTATCATACACATCATCAAGGACGGCGCTTCATTACCGACACCACGGCATCGCCTCTCGATGCACGCTTGGGTCGTAGTCTTCTGGGCCTTAAATACGGTGGTGTTCTGGCTGTCGATGCAATCGGCTACCGGAGAGGGATTGCTCGAAACGCTCGGCGGCTGGGTGGTGGCCGCACAAGTCTGCATAATGTTGGGAGCCATTCCACTAGTGGCAAGGCCCAACTGGAACTCGCCTACTCTCCCCGTGGCAGGAAACGCCGCGCGGTGGTCTTTGGCGCTCGTTCTGTTCATTGCTGCAAACGTTCTTGCACTCTACCATTCATGGCATGAATTCCCCAATTGGCAGAAGGCGGTTGTATGGACATTGATGGACTTTGGTGCAATGGGGTTCTATGCCTTCATTCTCGGCCGCATATCGGCACCCAGCGCAATAGACTCTCCGGCGATGTTCTTTCTGTGGCCGTGGGTTGTTGGACCGCTTATCGGCTTGACCATCGTCGATATCGTTCTACTCAGGAAGTAGTCCGAATGATGCCACCTAATCAATCGGTTCCAGCGGACGTTCCTCGCGCTACGCGCTCGGCCCGTCGCTGAACTTGGGCGTTGGGCAAGGGGTAGTCCGCACCAAGGATCTCGAATTAGAATTATGGCCATCCACGCCCAGCTCATGGATACCCGCCTCATCGTCATTATGCTCGCCGTCTGCGGCCTCCGGGTCACCGCGTTTCCGGCGAAATGATTCTGCACGCCGGCTAAATCGCTCCGGACGTGGAATTGGGTAAGCTATCAGGAGTTCCAGATTGCTGGGTCAGTGCCAAAGGCGCCGCCAGGTGCTGATCCAATCGTTATGCGCCCGTACACTTCTGAATCGAAGAAACGGCTCCTAGCCGGAGTCGAGCAGAACGACCTACTCCTCCCATGAGAACTCGATTCTGCCTGACACCCATTATTCTGCTGCTGGGCTTTGGCTGTTCGCTTCAGGCGCAGTCTCAGCCGTCGAAGACTGCCGCAGGCCCGCTGCGAATTCATCCCACCAACCCGCGCTACTTCACCGATGGCACGGGCAAGGCCATCTATCTTACCGGTTCCCACACTTGGAATAATTTGCAGGACATGGGCGTGGGCGACCCGCCTCCGGCGTTTGACTTTGACGCCTATCTCGATTTCCTCGAGCGGCACCACCACAACTTTATCCGGCTGTGGTGCTGGGAACAGTTCGCCTGGGAACGGGGCGCCCGTGACACAGACAAGAGGACGGTCGCGCCGCTTCCGTGGGCGCGGACCGGCCCTGGCAAGGCGCTCGACGGCAAGCCGAAGTTCGACCTCAGCAAGTTCGACCCCGCGTATTTCAAGCGGCTCCGTGCGCGCGTCGAGGCGGCCGGCAAGCGGGGCATCTACGTGTCGGTCATGCTTTTTGAAGGCTGGGCGCACTGGCACATCGCCTGGAACTCGCATCCCTTCCACCAGACCAACAACGTCAACGGCATCGAAGGCGACGCGAACGGCGACGGTCGCGGCGACGAGACGCACATGCTCAAGATCCCCGCCGTCACGCGCCTGCAGGAAGCGTATGTCCGGCAGGTGATCGACACGGTGGGCGACCTCGACAACGTGCTCTACGAGATTGCCAACGAGAGCGGCACCTACTCGACCGAGTGGCA